>CAMUYA010000025.1 GCA_947164865.1 uncultured Lachnospiraceae bacterium | reverse complement strand
CAGCGAGTACGTGCAAATGCTATGCTGAGAGCAATGTGTCTGAGGCCGGCACTTACTGAGAACGAGTGAAACGAAGTTCGAAGTTAGTACCGCTGCTCGAAGACCCATAGCTGCGAAGCGGTGCTCGAAGCATACATTTGTGCGTACTCGCGTAACTAAGATTAATGATTAAACAGACTTGAAATCGAGAATAACATGGAAAACAAAGAAGTAAGATTCGCACAGATACTTGAACAGATAAAGAGAAAAGCCCGTGAGCAGGGTAACCACCTTGCGGAGGGAGAAATAGAAGAAGCTTTTGCCGAGATAGAGCTTGATGAATCACGCATCAAGATGGTACGTGACTACCTCGAATCGCAGAAGATCAAGATCGGCGGGGATGCGACAGAAGCAGAAGAGATGCTTTCCGAACAGGACAGGAATTACCTGCAGATGTATCTTGATGAACTGGAAACCCTTCCCGAGTATTCCGAAGGAGAAAAACAGGCTTTCATCATACAGGCCATGTCCGGGGAAACATCCGCCTTTTCAAGGCTCACAGAGGTTTATCTGAAGGAAGTGGTTCAGATAGCAAAGCTTTACAGCGGCCAGGGAGTGCTTGCCGAGGATCTCATCGGAGAGGGAAATGTGGCACTTGCAACTGCCGTCAGAATGCTTGGAAGCCAGGAAAAGCCCGAAGAATGCGAAGGCATGATAATTAAGTTTATCATGGATGCCATGGAAGAACTGGTGAAGGAAAACAACGACAGCTCCGAAGTGGCCGATAAAGCACTTGCCAGAGTAAACGACATTTTCTTAAAAGCCGAGAAGCTTTCCAAGGAATACATGAGAAAAGTAACCGTTGAGGAACTTGTGGAAGAGGAACACCTGTCAAGAAAAGCAGTGCTCGATGCCATAAGGATAAGCGGATTTAAGATCGACTGCATCGAGATACCTGACGAAATGAAAGGTATCGAATGATTTAGAACGGGTAAAAATAATGCAAAAGACAGTTTATGAAGATTTTAAATACTGCATACAGGATTCCAACTGCCTGTATATCGGTACCAAATATACTCTGAATGAGATTGCCGAAGATGAAGAGATACTTTTCAAATTCAGACGGGTATGTGCTGAAAGCTTTAAAAACGGCTCAGATGGCGAAGATACACTTGAGACCATGCTCTATTATTTAAAGCCCGATGATTTCAGGCTGCAGGTACTCAAACAGATGAGGGCGAAGGTCAGAGTGAGCCTCATAAAAGAAAAGAAATCTCTTTTCGGAAAAGCAAAAAAGGAATATGTTACGATTTACATTCCTGTTACGGAGATGGCTTCAATGGATGTTACGGAAAAGGAATCCGCAGGGATGGTGATCTCGGAATTAAGAGTAAATAAGCTTGCACTTATGACCGTATGATCCCCGCAGCACAAGAAGACATATATTTTGAAATAGGATTAACGATTTATGAACGGAAACAGTATAGTTTATACCAACGACAATTGCATAGGCTGTAATAAATGCATCAAGGTTTGCAGTGCGATAGGTGCATGCATCTCGAAAGTCGAAAACGGCAAAGCGAGGATCGATGTGGACGGAAGCAAGTGCGTAGCATGCGGAAGCTGTATAGATGTGTGTGTCCACGGAGCGAGAGAATATCTTGATGATACGCAGAGATTCTTCGAGGATCTCAAAAACGGAGAGGAGATCTCCATACTTCTTGCGCCTGCGTTTAAGGCAAATTATCCCGACGAATACGAAAGCGTTATCGGCGGACTAAAGAAGATGGGCGTAAAGCGCGTTATCAGCGTCTCATTCGGTGCGGATATAACCACATGGGGATATCTTAATTACATCACAAAGTACAACTTCCTTGGCGGAATATCCCAGCCCTGTCCGGCACTTGTTTCATATCTTGAGAGATATCTGCCCGAGCTCCTTCCAAAGCTGTTCCCCGTGCAGAGCCCTCTTATGTGCGCGGCGATCTATGCGCGTAAGGAAATGGGAATTACCGATAAATTTGCCTTTATCAGCCCCTGTATAGCTAAAAAGCTTGAGATAGAGGACCCTCATAATGCCGGTCTTGTACAGTATAATGTCACTTTCGAGCATCTGATGAAATACGTCAAAGAGAAAGGCATAAGCGGTGATCCTGTCGGAAGCGAGATAGAATACGGCCTCGGATCTTTTTATCCAACTCCCGGCGGACTTGCCGAAAATGTCAAATGGTTTCTCGGTGATGATGTGTTTATCCGCCAGATCGAAGGCGAGAGACATCTCTATGAATGGATGCATCAGAATGCAGACAGGATAAAAGACAATAAGACTCCTTTTCTGTTTATCGATGCTTTAAACTGCGAGAAGGGATGCATATGCGGTACCGCTGTAAGTCCGTCCAAATCCAAAACGGATGACGCTCTGTACAGCTTGCTTAATATACGGGAAAACTCCAAGAAAAAGGAGAGCGGAAACGCGTGGTCAAGGCCCGATACTCCCGAGGAGCGCCTTACCAACTACAATAAGCAGTTTGAGAATCTTGATCTGAAGGATTATCTGAGAAGCTATACCGACAGATCCGAGGAATGCAAATATGAGATCCCCAATGAGGCAGAGCTTGAAGAGATTTTTATCAGTATGAACAAGCTCACCGACGATTCGAGATGTATAGATTGCACATGCTGCGGATATGAATCCTGCCGGCAGATGGCTACGGCTATCCACAATGGGTTTAACCATAAAGAAAATTGCATTTACTACGAAAAGACCATGGTCAGGGAGCTGGAATTCGAGAAGGCCATCGCTGAGGAGACAAACCGTGCCAAGACAGCATTTCTGGCAAATATGTCCCATGAGATACGCACGCCGATAAATGCCATTCTCGGTATGAATGAGCTTATTTTGAGAGAGAGCGAAGATCCGGATATCACTTCATATTCCGAAACCATCAGAACAGCGGGAAACTCTCTGATAGGGCTTGTTGATAATATACTTGATTTTTCACAGATCGATTCGGGTGCCATACAGATCGAATCATCGGAATACGATCTTTCGTCAACGATAAACGATCTGATAAATTCAATACGTAAAAGCGCTGAGGAGAAAGATCTCAAGCTATTATTTGATATTAATCCCGAAACGCCCAAGAATCTGTACGGAGATCAGAAGCGTATTAAGCAGGTCGTAAGTAACCTGCTTACAAATGCCGTAAAGTATACTCAGAAGGGCAGTATTCTGTTCGGAATAGGGTACTCTTCCGTGGAGGATGATCCTGAAAGCATTATGCTTGATGTGAGTGTACGGGATACGGGAATAGGCATCAAGGAAGAAGATCTTCCCAGACTCTTTAATCAGTTTGACAGAATAGAACTAAACAGAAACCGCAATATTGAAGGCGCGGGTCTCGGAATGAGCATCACCAAAGGCCTGCTTGAACTTATGGGCTCCGAGCTTAATGTTGAAAGCATATACGGAGAGGGCTCATCATTTTCATTTTCCATAAAGCAGGGCGTGAGAGGAAGCGCAAAGCTGGGAAATTATCGTGACTCCTACATTGAGGATCTGGGCCTTAGAAAGGCCTACAGGGAAAGATTTGTGGCTCCCGAAGCGGAAGTGCTTGTGGTTGATGACAATCAGATGAATCTGATCGTTTTCGGAAATCTTCTTATGCAGACATGTGTAAAGATAGATTTCGCCAATGACGGCTTCGAGGCTGTGGAGATGTCCCGCGAAAAGAAATATGATGTCATCTTTATGGATATCATGATGCCTGATAAAGACGGCGTGGAAACCTTAAGGGAAATCAGGGCAGAATACGATAATCCCAATCATAATATACCCTGTGTATGCCTGACAGCCAATGCGGTGGCCGGTGCCAAAGCAGAGTATTTATCCCAGGGATTTGATGATTATCTTACCAAGCCTATCGAGTATGAAAAGCTGGAGGAGATCCTTCTGGGATTTCTGCCGAAGGAAAAGATAAGATCCGAATCCTCAGGTGACGTGCAAGCTGTGCAGGAACCTGATGAGGGGCTGGATGAGAAGCTGGATATCATTGCGGATACCGGCATGATAGACATCGATGCCGGGATCAAAAACAGCGGCTCGGTTCAGGCTTATCTGCCTCTTTTAAAGGTATTTTATGATTCTGTTAGCGATAAAGCGGATGAGCTTGAAAGATTCTATGACGAGAATGATTTCGGTAATTATACCATCAAAGTTCATGCCCTTAAGAGCTCTGCAAGAATCATAGGAGCTGCCGATCTGGGTGAAAAAGCATTTAATCTTGAAATGGCGGGTAAAGAGGGGAATATTGCCTTTATCATCGATAAGCACAGGGAACTTATAGAAGAATTCAGAAGCTTTGCCGAGATTTTAAAGCCTGTGTTTGCCTCCGACGAAGCTGCGGAAGCTTCAAAGCCGGAAGCTAATGACGAGTTTATGTATGAAGTGTATAAAGGAATCAGATCCGCTGCCGAAACAATGGACTGCGATACCATCGAGTGCATCTTTGACGAGATGGGCGAGTACAGGATCCCTAAATCCGATGAAAAGCTTATCTCTGATATAAAGAATGCCTTTTCCGATTTTAATTACGATCTCATAGTCGAGCTTTTAAAAGACAAATAAAACAGCAAAGTAACCATGAATCAATCAAAGCATGAAAAATTCATTATATTTTTCGCGTCTATCGCCTGTATAGCGCTGACGGTGGAGAGCATTATACTGGGATGGGAATTCTGGGTTCCGCCCGTAATAATCATTGCTACAACTTTTATCTGGATCATGAATCTTTCCGGCAGACCGTCGTTTGAGGGAAGGAAACCGTATTATCTGGTATATGCCATGATGGCAGTCTTTTATCACGGCGTGCATGAGACCAGTTTTTTTGATATAGCGCTTGTGGTCTCTCTGGTTATGCTGGCATATTCCTTTTTTGATCATTATTACATGATCAATCTGTTCCTCGTTGAATACTTCATCCTTTTGGGTATTCAGATACACCTTGCTTACAAGGCTAACGGATCCTTTGATTCGCCGGAGATATCAAGGATCGTATTGCATGTGTCATTTGTGACGCTCCTTTATTTCTGCTGCCGCAGGATGATCTGGGACAGAAAAGAAGCGCAGGATTCCATTGCGGAAAGGGATGAGAGAATAGAGGATTACGAGTCTGATATGGAGGACTTTTTATCCAACATATCCCACGAGCTACGCACTCCCATAAATGTTGTAAACGGAATGTCCGAACTCCTTACCAAAAAGAGCGACGACGAGGAAGGCTATGCAATTAAGAATGCCGGAATCAGGCTGGCCAATCAGATCGAGGATATACAGGATTACACAGAGTGTAAGAGAAACAAGGTGATCTTTGAGGAAGAGGATTACATGTGTACATCCCTCATGAATGACGTTGTGACCAATTTCAGATTATCTGAAAATGAAAAGGACCTTGAGCTTATTGTGGATATTGATCCCAATGCACCGTCGGTGATGCGCGGTGATATCAAAAAGCTTCACAAGATATTCAGACATCTTCTTGAAAACGCCGTCAAGTTCACCAAAAGCGGCGGAATATACCTCAGAATGTACACAGAGGAAACCGAATATGGCGTAAACCTTTGTATCGAGATGAACGATACCGGAATAGGAATGGATATGAAGGATCTGAATTCCGTATCCGAAGGGATCTATCAGGCAAACAAAAAACGTAACCGCAGCTCCGGAGGAATCGGACTGGGGCTCTTCATAGTATACGGATTTGCCCACAAAATGGGAGGATTCGTAAAGATCGAGAGTGAAAAAGGCTCGGGCACCACAGTGCGTGTGACTGTTCCGCAGACCGTTGTAGATTCAAGGCCGTGTCTGGCGCTTACGGACAGGGTTAAAGGTGACATTCTGTTTCATGTCAGATCTGATAAGTACAAAACACCCAAGGTGCGTGATTTTTACAGATATATGGCAACGAATCTTGCCTCCGGCATGCATGTGCAGCTTTATTCGGTGGAGACGGTCAAGGAGATCGAAAAGCTTAGATACAAGCTGGACGTCAAATATATCTTTATGGGTGAAGAAGAGTACAATGCTGATCCCGAATACTTTGACAGTCTAAGCAAGAGTGATATCGTTGTGGCGGTATCTGCCGAAAAGGATTTTAAAGCAAATCCCGGAAGCAGAGTTATTATTATGCCCAAACCGATATATGCATATCCTGCCATTAAGATCCTTAATGAAGGCAGAGATGCTGTGAATATTGAAGGTACCGAGAACTATGTAAAACCTGTATTTAACGGAGTAAGAGCTCTTGTTGTAGATGATGAGCCTATGAATCTTGTGGTGGCAACGGGACTTTTCAGAGATTATGAAATGAATGTGGATACTGCCATAAGCGGTCAGGAAGCTATTTTGAAGTGTAACGACAACCATTACGATATTGTTTTCATGGATCACATGATGCCCGAGATGGACGGCGTGGAAGCAATGAAGATCATAAAGAAGGTGGCATTCGAGAAAGGGAAAACGCTGCCGGTTGTGGCACTTACCGCAAATGCCGTTTCCGGTGCGAGAGAGATGTTCATGAATGAAGGCTTCGACGGATTTATAGCAAAACCCGTCGATATATCGGATTTTGAAAGAGTAATGCAAAAAGTCCTTCCCCAATATTTTGAAAAGGGAGGTGATGCGGCATTATGATCAAGAAACTGATCGCAAAAATCAGATCGTATATCGCCGATCCATACCGGGATCTGACGGAGAAGATGTTCCTGGGATTCGCAGGCATCACCGAGCTGGCCGCTATAACCGGATTTATTCTGGAGATCATTATCGGGCATGATTTTACCGAGATCATGGTAATGGTGGGGATACTCATTTTCCTGCCCACCGTAACCATTATCTGCCTTAACTTTGACAGACTCAGGATAGCCATAAGGATCCTTACGGTCATTCTGATATTTATAGCGCTTCCGGGGCTGTATTTTTCCGGGGGCGGAATAAAGGGAGCCGGAATACTATGGTCTATTTTTGCCTGTCTGTATGTGGGACTTGTTATTCACGGCGTATGGAGGATCATCGACCTTTGTGCGATATTTGCGGTATCGTCCGGATGCCTGCTGTTGGAGTACAATTTCCCTGATCTGGTGGAACCTCATGATGATCTTTCGTTTTTCACGGATATTCTGATCGCTATTATTCTGATCGGACTGATTTCCTTCGTAATGATGCAGTTTCAGAATAAACTCTATAAGGACGAGAATAACAGAGCCAGGAAAGAAGCGGAGAGAGCCGAGGATCTTACGCGTGCCCAGAACAGATTTTTCTCCAGCATGAGTCACGAGATCCGTACGCCCATCAACTCCATCCTTGGTCTCAATGAGGTTATCCTCAGGGATCAGAAAGCTTCGGACGAGATAATCAAAGAGGCATCCGGAATACAGGGCGCCGGAAAGATGCTTCTTGCGCTTATAAATGATATCCTGGACTTTTCGAAGATAGAAGCCGGCAGCATGGATATTGTTCCCGTCGATTATCGCGTGGGTGATATGCTTTCCGAGATCGTAAATATGATCTGGCTCAGGGCAAGCGACAAGGGACTTAAGTTTAATGTTGATATTGATCCCGATGTGCCTTCCGTTCTTTACGGCGACGAAGTCAGAATAAAACAGATAATGATCAATATCCTGAATAATGCGGTTAAATATACCAAAGAGGGCTATATTGATCTACATATTGAAAGCACTCTGGAAGACGAAGATCATGTAATGCTGAGCATTACCATTTCCGATACGGGAATGGGTATCAAAAAGGAATCTCTTCCCTATCTTTTCGATGCTTTCAAGAGAGTCGATGAGGAAAAGAACAGGCATATCGAAGGCACAGGCCTTGGCCTTTCCATCGTAAAACAGCTTACCGAGCTTATGGGAGGAACCATTACCGTAAACAGTGTATACGGTGAGGGCTCCAGCTTTACGGTGCTTTTAAAGCAGGGCATTTCGGATAAAACCGCAATAGGTGAGCTCAATATACATAATCAGCAGAATGTTAAGCGCAGCATTTACGAGAGCAGCTTTAAGGCTCCCGATGCAAGGATCCTTATCGTCGACGATAATGAAATGAACCTTGAGGTTGAAACAAAGCTTCTTGAGGATACAGAGGTTGTTATCGACAAGGCTCTAAGCGGAAAAGAGGCTCTGGAACTCACTCTTGATAAGAAATTCGACGTGATCCTCATGGATCATCTTATGCCGTGGATGGACGGAGTTGAATGTCTTGAACGCATCAGAAACCAGGCAGGAGGTCTTAACAGGACCACGCCTGTGGTAGTTCTTACGGCAAATGCCGGCAGCGCTAACAGGGATCTGTACAACAGAGCGGGATTTGACGGATATCTGGTAAAGCCCGTATCAGGAGATGCTCTTGAAAAAATGCTCATGAAGCATATATCTCAGGACAAGCTTACAGGTAACAAGAAGGTCATGAGCATGAGCGAAGATATAAACACTTCTTCGGGATATTCCGGAAAAGCTTCGGTGGTGATCACTTCCACCGGAATGTGCGATCTGCCTGACAGCGTAATAAGAAGGCTTAATCTCAAGCTTATTTCGTTTCTTATCCATACCGATGACGGCGTATTCAAAGACGGAACCCAGATGGATGCAAACGAGCTTATCCGTTATATTCGATCGGGCAAGAACGCGGTGTCGGCTCCGCCTGACGAATCGGCGTATACGGAGTTTTTCTCTTCCGCACTGAAAAAGGCACACCACCTGATCCATATTTCACTGGCTTCCACCATGAGCCAGGATTATAAGCTGGCTTCGGAGGCGGCGAAATCATTTGACAATGTGACGGTTATCAATTCCGGATGTCTTTCCAGTGCAACGGGATTACTGGTGCTGATAGCATATAAGCTGGTTCAGCAGAATATCCCGGTACAGGATATAATATCCGAGCTGAAAGAAGTCAGAAGCCATTTAAGATGCAGCTTTGTGATCGATAAAACCGAATACATGGCCAGAAAGGGTCATGTGAGTCATACTACAGATTATCTTGCAAGGACACTTAATCTGCACCCTATTATTACGGTAATGAATGACAGGTCGCGCATAGGCGGTATCTGGATGGGTAAGACGAAGAGTGCATACAAAAAATATATTGCAAGTGCATTCCCTGTCGATATCATTCCTGATCCGGAGGTTGCTTTCATCACCTATATGGATGTGCCCACCGAAACACTGGACTGGATAAAAGAAGAAATCGGAAAATATGCTTATTTTGAGAATATTGTTATCCAGCAGGCGTCTGCAGCCATATCATCAAACTGCGGACCGGGCACATTCGGTATCCTGTACTTTGTAAAGTCCAATAAGTCTTATAATATAGCTTCATACTTGGAGGATCTCAATCGTGATAATGAGCCCGACCAGGGTACGCCGGTCATTGAATACAGTCCGGGAAGCGTGAAGGGAGCATCAGCGGCGGAGGAGAAAACTCCCGAAGAAGAGGACGGCAAAACACCATATGATGATATAGAGGGAATCGATAGCGAAAGAGCGCTTAAAAACAGCGGATCAGAGGAAGCTTTCAGGATGGTGCTCAGGATATTCTATGATTCCATAGATGCAAAGAGCAGTGAGATTGAAAAGTATTACTCCGCAGGTGACTGGAAGAATTATACCATCAAGGTGCATGCTCTTAAGAGCTCGGCAAAGCTGATCGGCGCTATGGATCTGGCTCAGAAGGCACAAAAGCTTGAAGATGCCGGAAAAGGAAATGATACGGCATATATCAATGAGAATCACGATTCCATGATAGCCGATTACCGCAGTTTTTCCGGAAAGCTTGACAGTATATTTGCGGGAGAGGAGAAAAGGAATTCTGTCGGAAGCGGTACATTACCCGGAAAGCCTGTTATAGACGAAGACAGAATGAACGGTTACTATGCGAGGCTTCGCGAGGCTGCCGATAATATGGATTATGACTCCATAGAAGAGGTATATCATGAGCTTTCGGATCTGTCTTTACCTGAGAGCGAACTGGAAAAGCTTGGCAGGATTCGTGATCTGTCGGAAAACTTTGATTATGACAGTATTCTTGAAATACTTGATCAGTAATAGGAATTTGTATACGGAAGGTTTAGATCTTTGATGGATACAGTGATCAGGATAAATGATGCGGTATATGAATTTGCCTGGGGGACATTCGGAATTGTGCTTCTGCTTGGCACGGGGTTTATATGCAGCGTCATTACCGGATTTTTTCAGATAACTCATATAGGGCACTGGATCAGAAACACCTTTGGCATTATGTACAAAAGAGGAAGGATAGTCAATGATGCAGGTGCCTACTCACAGCTTCGTACTTTTTGTACCGCTCTGTGTGCCACTATCGGAACGGGTAATATAGCGGGGGTATCGACCGCTATCTGTACGGGAGGGCCGGGAGCGATCTTTTGGATGTGGGTGGCCGCGTTTTTCGGAATGATGCTCAAGTATTCCGAGAACGTGCTCGGAGTGTATTTCAGAAGAAGAAACAAGGACGGTGCATGGTCGGGGGGACCGATGTATTACCTGCAGGACGGGCTTGGAGGATATAAGCACTTAAAACCTCTTGGAACATTCCTTGGAATACTCTTTTCCATATTTGCTATGCTGGCTTCCTTCGGAATCGGAAACATGGGTCAGATCAACAAGATCAGGATCTATTTTGAGTCCACATCGGCGCTTGATACATCCGCCGAAACATTTATGGGAATTCCTACAGCCAACCTTGTGATAGGTCTTGTTCTTACTCTGGCTGCCGCGATCATTATCTTCGGCGGGTTCAGAAGACTGGCTGCCGTATCGGAAAGGCTTGTTCCCTTTATGTCGGTGATGTATGTATTGGGATGCCTGCTGATCATAATACTTCATATAAAATCCGTACCCGAAGTGTTTTCTTCGATCTTCAGATTTGCACTGGGGCCCAAAGCTATCGGCGGAGGCATGGCCGGTACAGCTGTTCAGCTGGCTATGAACACCATAAAAAACGGATGCAAAAGAGGTGTGTTTTCCAATGAAGCAGGTCTCGGATCATCTGTAATGGTGCACAGCAACAGCTGTGTGAGAGAACCCGTAAAGCAGGGGCTGTGGGGCATAGCCGAAGTGTTTGTGGACACTATGGTCATCTGCACTATGACGGCACTTGTCGTATTAAGCAGCGGAGCAATAGACTTAAATACCGGGCTTGTGATATCGGAAGTGAATGATGATACATTGGTTGCCTTGGCCTTTGGAAACACTTTGGGGAAGCCTGGTGAATGGTTTGTGGTGATCTGCGTGACACTGTTTGCCTTTACCACTGTGATGGGATGGTCGTATTACGGGACCAAGGTCACCGAGTATCTGATGGGAGTGACATGGTCCAAAGTGTACCGTGTGATATTTATCATGCTGATCACTTTCGGAGCGGTGGTGGAATCGAATCTTGCCTGGAGCATTTCGGATACATTTAACGGTCTTATGATGATACCTAACCTTATCGGAATAATATCTCTTTCGCCGCTTATTGTTAAGCTTACCAGGAATTATAAACAAAGAAAGTTCAGGCATAAGGATATAGAACCAATGCTGTCTTATGACCCCGATATACAGAGGGATGCCGTAAGAGCTGTGCTCCAAAAAGGATTTGATTGATAGATGCTATACGGATATAATGAATCTGGATGCGCAAAATTCGGAGGTAGAATATGGATGAACTGCATATAAATGCGGTTTCTGATGAAAATGTAAGAAAAAGCCGTGTTTTGATAATAGACGACGATCCTTCTTTTGCCAGAATGGTGAGAGAATGGATAAAAGATATATACAAGGTTGATGTTATCACCGACGGCTCAAAGGCGACCACTTTCCTTGGGAAAGTGCCTGCCGATAACATGGTGGACCTGATACTGCTTGACTATGAAATGCCGGGATGCGATGGCCCCGAGGTGTTCGGACTTATCAGACGGGAGCCTTCCTATGCTCACATTCCCATAGTGTTTCTTACGGGAAACGGAAGCGAAGAGGCCATTGCAAAGGTTATGGAACTTAAACCGGACGGATATGTTATCAAATCTGGCTCAAGAGAGAGCCTGCTTGAATATATAAGTACCAAACTAAATGAGAAACGGAGTAATTGATCAATGAAACTTGAAGAACTTGAAAGCTATGAAATACTTGAGGACAGGGAGATAAAAGATATCGGAAGCCGCGCGATAAGGCTTCGCCATAAAAAGACAGGTGCAAGATTCGCACTTTTATCAAATGATGATGACAATAAAGTGTTTTATATAGGATTCAGAACACCGCCCGCAGATTCGACAGGTGTGGCACATATAACAGAGCACTCGGTTTTATGCGGATCGAAGGAGTTCCCGGTAAAGGACCCTTTTGTGGAGCTTGCGAAGGGATCTCTTAACACTTTCCTCAACGCAATGACATATCCGGATAAGACGGTTTATCCCGTTGCCAGCTGTAATGATGCCGATTTCCAGAATCTTATGCACGTTTATCTGGATGCGGTTTTCTACCCCAATACCTATACAAACGAATCAATTTTCCGCCAGGAAGGATGGCATTATGAGTTTGATGAAGAGGGTAAGCTGATCGTCAACGGTGTGGTTTATAACGAGATGAAGGGCGCCTTTTCTTCACCCGATGAAGTGCTCAGCCGCCAGATCATGAACTCTCTTTATCCCGACACTATATACGGAGTTGAATCCGGTGGAGATCCCGATTATATTCCCGATCTTACATATGAGCAGTTCCTTGATTTCCACAGGTCATATTATCATCCCTCCAACAGTTATATCTATCTGTACGGAGATATGGATATGGCTGAAAAGCTTGATTATATAGACAGAGAATATCTCTCAAAGTTTGATCACAGGAGCGTGGATTCCGAGATCAAAGATCAGAAGGCATTCGATTCAAGAAAGGTAGTAAGGGAGAAGTGCTCGCTTGCCGAAGGTGAGGATGCAAGCGATAATACATTCCTTTCTCTTAATTACTCCTTCGGCCAGTCCGTGGACAGAGAGCTTTATCTTGCTCTTTCCGTGATCGATTCAGCACTCATCAGCACCCCCGGTGCGCCGCTTAAGCAGGCACTTGTGGAAAAGGGTATCGGAACAGATGTATACAGTATCTGCGAGCCCGGTATCAAACAGCCCTATTTTTCCATTATTGCAAAGGGTACGGATGTATCAAAAGAAAAAGAGTTTACGGACACTGTAAATGAAGTTATTGCCGGAATCGTAAAGAACGGATTTGACAAAAAGTCATTGATGTCCTCTATCGTAAAGCAGGAATTTCAGTACCGTGAGGCAGATTTCGGACATTACCCCAAGGGGCTCATGTACGGCCTTCAGTCCCTCGATTCATGGCTTTATGATGACGATAAGCCTTTCATTCATATCGAAGCGCTTGATACTTTCGATAAGATGAAAAAGAATGTTGAGACCGATTATTTTGAAAAGCTCCTCAAGGCGATCTTTGTGGATAATAAGCATTCATCCCTTGTTATTCTTGAGCCGGAGCTTGGCCTTGCGGACAAAAAGCAGAAGGTGCTTGATGAAAAGCTTGCAGCATATCAGAGCTCATTATCCGATAAGGAACTGGATAAGATCAGGGATGATTTTGAAAAATTAAGAAGCTTCCAGGAGCAGATCGATACCCCCGAGAACCTTGCAAAGCTCCCGCTCCTTTCAAGAAGCGATATAAAGAAGGAAGCGGAAGGCTTCAGCATAAAGGAATCGGAAGTGGACGGCAAAAAGGCTTTGCTTCACGATTACCGTACCTGCGGAATATCTTATACAACGCTTTTGTTTGATCTTAAGGATCTTCCGGGTGATCTGTATCCTTATGCATCCATCCTTCAGAATGTGCTGGGTCAGATCGATACCGACAAGCATAAATATGCGGATCTTAACAATGAACTGGGGCTTGTTTCCGGCGGATTAAACTTCTCAAAGGATATGTTCGTGAGCGATGATGATCCCGAAAAGTATGTTTACACCTTCCAGATGAGATCAAAATATCTGTATCAGAATACCAAAGCCGTTTTTGAGCTTGCCAAGGAGATCATCTTTGAATCCCATCTTGATGATACCGTAAGGCTTTATGAGATAATCGCCGAGATGAGATCACAGATGCAGTCCTCGATGATATCCTCATCCCATTCCGTTGCTGCGGGAAGAGCGGCCGCAGGCCTCAGCACCGCCGACAGGATCATGGAGATAAACAGCGGAATAGACTTTTACAGATTTATCTCCGATATTGTAGATAATTACGAAGATAAAAAGGATGAGCTTACCGCAAAGCTTAAAGAGACGGCAAAATGTATTTTCAGACCCGAGAACTTCTTTATAGACATAACATCCGAGAATGAACAGGGCGCCGAAAATCTCAAAGGGATAATAAAGGAGATCGATGATTCTCTCTACAGGGACGAAGTAAGAAAAGAACAGTTCAGACCCGAACTTCTCAAAGAAAACGAGGGATTCATGACCGCGGGCCAGGTTCAGTATGTATGCAGGGCAGGGTATTTCCTTGAAAAGGGCGAAAAGATAAACGGCTATATCCCTGTATTAAAGACTATTCTCGGATACCAGTATCTGTGGGAAAATGTGCGCGTAAAGGGCGGAGCCTACGGATGCTTCTCCAGGTTTGGAAAGAACGGAATAGGATATTTTGTTTCATACCGTGATCCGAATCTTGAAGGAACTATCAAAGTATACGAAGATGCGCCTTCCTTTATAGAGAAGTTTGATGTGGATGAGAGAACCATGACCAAATTTGTCATAGGTACATTCAGTGAGCTGGATATTCCTCTTACTCCGGCACTTAAGGGCTTAAGATCACTCAGAGCTTATATGACAGGTACAAAGCTTGAGGATGTTCAGAAAAGAAGAGACGAGACTTTGAGCTGCACGCCCGAAGACATCAGAAAATGTGCTGCTTACCTTAAGTCAATCCTTTCGAAAAAACGTCTTGTTGTGGTGGGAAGCGCTGCTGCAATAAAGGAAAACAGCGAACTGTTTGACAAGGTTGAAAATCTTTTTTAAAATTTTTCATAATTAATGCAACATTTTATTATTTCGGTCTGTATTATAGGCAGAAGGACATAAAAAGTGTTTTTCAGGAGCAAATAAAACCGGTCCATAAGGACAACAAGGAGGAGCTTATGAAAAAGAGATTTTTGGCATTAACAGGAATAGCATTATCAAGCGCAATGCTTCTAACAGCATGCGGCGGCGGAAGCAACGCTCCCAGCCTCAGCAATTCTAAAGGAGCATATGCAGACAGCGCTGTAACATCCGATTCGGCATACTATGACGATTATGATTATGAGTATTATCCCGAGGAAACCACAGAGACAGCAGCAGAGTATGACGAAAGCTATGATGAATTCGGTACTTCAAGCGGCGCTGTAGCGGATACTGTTGACGATTCCGCATCTGTTTCCGAGAAAAAGAAGGTTGACAACAACAGAAAACTCATAAAGACAGTTAATCTGGATGTTGAGACCAAGGAGTTTGATCAGCTGATAAACACGCTGGAAACCCAGGTCGATATGTTTGACGGATATGTTGAGAGCCAGAATACATGGAACGGCACCTATTATGACTATTACGGACGTTATACCGATCCCACAGCGAGAAACGCCAGCTACACCATCCGCGTTCCCAGAGAGAATCTTGATGCATTCCTTGAGAGCTTCTCACCTCTCTGCAATGTTAAGAGTAAGAGCGAAAGCGTAGAGGATATCACTCTTTCATATGTTGATCTTGAGAGCCACAAGGCTGCACTCGAGACTGAAGAGCAGACCCTTCTTCAGCTTATGGAGGAAGCTACCGAGATGTATGACATCCTCACCATCGAGGATAAGATCACGGATATCCGTTATCAGCTTCAGAGCATGGAATCACAGCTTCGCACCTACGATAATAAGGTTACATACAGCACTGTGTATATGACTATAACCGAGGTTAAGGAACTCACTATCGTAGAGCCCGAACCAGAAACCTTCTGGGACAGACTGTCAAATAGATTCAAAAACAGCATGACCAATATGGGTGACGGCTTCCAGAACTTTATTATCTGGTTCATAGCAGCCCTTCCTCACCTCATCCTCTGGGGCGGCATCATCTTCGGTATCGCAATGGGTGTAAGAGCAATTGTAAAATACAACATCAAGAAGAGCAGAAAGCGTCGTGAAGAAGCTGCCAAGAATTCACCCGCACAGCCTCAGGGTCAGTTCGTTTACGGCCAGCAGCCGGTAGTTTACGGATATGCTCCCGTTCAGGTAAATACTGTAGCAAAACCCGCGCAGGCGGCTCCCGCTCAAGACGCAAAAGCTGCACCCGCAAAGGAAGAAAAGAAGGTAGCAGCAGCTGATGAAAAGAAAGAAACTACAGCCGAGGAAAAGAAAAACTAAGATTGGAATTGAACGGATAAAGTGATCGCTTTATCTGTAGCCGGTGTGTCATACTGGGTGGTATGGCACGCCGGAATTTGTGTATTATGGATAATATGAAAAAATCGGGTTACGTGACATTTATCGGACGCCCCAATGTGGGTAAATCAACACTTATGAACAGGCTTATCGGGCAGAAGATCGCAATCACGTCAAATAAGCCCCAGACAACTAGAAATAAAATTCAGACTGTATATACCGACGACAGAGGACAGATCGTTTTTCTGGACACTCCGGGTATACACAAATCCCACAACAAACTCGGGGATTATATGGTAAATGCCGCCAAAAGCACCCTGAGTGAAGTCGATATTGCCATTTGGCTTGTGGAGCCCACGGACTATATAGGTGCAGGCGAGAAGCATATAATCGAGCTTTTAAAGAAAGCAAAATGCCCGGTGTTCCTGGCGGTTAACAAGATAGATACCGTTAAGAAGGAGGAGCTGCTTCCCTTTATCGATACCTATCGCAAGAAACTGGATTTTGCCGAAGTGATACCGGTTTCCGCAAAGCGCGGTGATAACTGTGATGAACTCATGAATGAGATATTTAAGTATCTCCCCTACGGTGAAATGTACTTTGATGAGGATACCGTCACGGATCAGCCCATCAGGCAGATAGCAGCCGAGATAATAAGGGAAAAGGCGCTAAGGCTTTTATCCGACGAGATCCCCCACGGGATCGCCGTGACCATAGAGCAGATGAAAAACCGCGGAAATATCTATGATGTGGAAGCAAATATCTATTGCGAAAAGGATTCTCACAAGGGCATCATCATCGGTAAGGGCGGAGCCATGCTCAAAAAGATCGGATCCCAGGCCCGTCCGGAAATAGAGGAAATGCTCGAGGCAAAGATCAATCTGCAGCTTTGGGTCAAGGTTAAAAAGGACTGGAGGGACTCCGATTTCCTATTAAAGAATTTCGGATACAACGAAGAGGACAGTTAGTATAAAATGCAGGATTTTATCTTGGTCACCGGAATCATAATAAAACAGATGCCTATAGGCGAGAGTGACAGAAGAGTTACGATCCTCACCAACTCACGCGGCAAGATATCAGCCTTTGCCAGAGGGGCAAGAAAGCCTAATTCGCGCTTTTCCGGCACCACATGCCCTTTCTGCTTCGGGAGCTTTAAGCTGTATGAGGGAAGAGATGCTTACAATATAGCGGAAGCGGATATAAAGAATTATTTCGAGGAATTCCGTACCGACCTTGATGGCTCCTTCTATGCGGCGTATTTTGCCGAGATCGCCGACTATTACTGCCGTGAGAACAATGATGAGAGGGAGATGATGAAGCTGTTTTACCAGTCTCTCAGGGCGCTGTGCGCACCGAGCTTAAACGACAGACTGGTAAGATATATCTATGAGCTAAAGAGTATTGCCGTAAACGGAGAGTATCCGGGAGCGCCGGATAATATGACTCTGAGCGGATCTGCACTGTATACTCTCGATTTCATAGCAAACAGTCCCATAGAATCACTTTACAGCTTTAAGGTTACGGACAGTGTGCTGGATGAGCTTGGAAATGTTGCGGAAATGTACCGTAAAAGATACATGGAGCACAGTTTCAGAAGCCTTGATATCCTTGAGGGATTAAACGGCTAAAAATACAGAAAAATATTGTTTTTAGGGCACTTTTAGGGTATAATAAATCAGTTGTATTCTGTTTTGAAATACATCTGGTTTATTTTTTGCGATCAATATATAAAAAGACGCTGACAGCGCCGTAAATGGAGGATGGTTATGGAAAAGACAATGGACAAGATCGTTAATCTGGCTAAAGCAAGGGGCTTTGTTTACCCCGGCTCGGAGATTTACGGCGGACTTGCCAACACATGGGATTACGGTAATCTCGGAGTGGAACTGAAGAACAATGTTAAAAAGGCGTGGTGGCAGAAGTTCGTGCAGGAGAACCCTCACAATGTGGGTGTTGACTGTGCGATACTGATGAACCCCCAGACATGGATAGCTTCAGGTCACCTGGGAAGCTTCTCGGATCCTCTTATGGATTGCAAGGAGTGCCACGAGCGTTTCCGCGCAGACAAGCTCATCGAGGATTACGCTGCCGAGAACGGAATAGAATTAAAGTCATCGGTTGACGGCTGGTCACATGAAGAAATGGAGAAATTCATAAACGATAACAATGTTCCCTGTCCTTCATGCGGAAAGCACAGTTTTACAAGCATAAGAGAATTTAATCTTATGTTCAAGACCTTTCAGGGTGTTACCGAGGATGCAAAGAGTGTTGTTTATCTCCGTCCCGAGACAGCACAGGGTATATTCGTAAACTTTAAGAATGTGCAGCGCACATCCCGCAAGAAGGTTCCTTTCGGAATATGCCAGATAGGTAAATCATTCCGTAACGAGATCACTCCCGGGAACTTCACTTTCCGTACCAGAGAGTTTGAGCAGATGGAGCTGGAGTTCTTCTGCAAGCCCGGAACTCAGACAGAGTGGTTTGAATACTGGAGAAAGACCTGCTACGAATGGCTTCTTTCTCTCGGCATCAAGAAGGAAAACCTTCGCCTTCGCGATCACGATCCCGAGGAGCTTTCGTTCTACAGCGATCATACCACCGATATAGAGTATGCCTTCCCCTTCACCGACTGGGGTGAGCTCTGGGGAATCGCTTCAAGAACCGACTACGACCTTACTCAGCATCAGAATGTATCCAAAGAGGATATGAGCTACTTTGATGATGAGACAAACGAAAGGTATATTCCTTATGTCGTTGAGCCTTCCCTGGGGGCGGACCGTGTGGTTCTTGCTTTCCTTTGCGAAGCTTACGACGAGGAGAACATAGGAACCGAAGAGGCTCCCGATATGAGAACCGTTCTTCGTTTCCATCCCGCACTTGCGCCTGTAAAGATCGGCGTGCTTCCGCTTTCAAAGAAGCTCAATGAGGGCGCCGAGAAGGTATATGCCCAGCTTTCCAAGAAGTACAATTGCGAGTTCGATGACAGAGGAAACATCGGTAAGCGTTATCGCCGTCAGGATGAGATCGGTACTCCTTTCTGCGTAACTTATGATTTCGATTCGGAGACCGACAACATGGTAACGGTAAGATTCCGTGATTCCATGGAGCAGGAGAGAGTTGCGATTTCCGAACTTGATGCATTCTTTGCGGATAAATTTGAGTTTTAAAGGGGAATGAAATGAAAAAGTTTACTTATAACGAACTTCGAAATGCATGGCTTAACTTCTATAAGGAGCGCGGCCATGTTGATATCGGAGCCGTATCACTTATATCTGACGGATCGACGGGTGTTATGTTCAATGTTGCCGGAATGCAGCCTCTTATGCCTTATCTGCTGGGAGAGAAACATCCCAAGGGAACAAGGCTCTGCAATATACAGGGCTGCGTGCGTACCAACGATATAGATTCCGTGGGCGATAAGAGCCACCTTACATTCTTCGAGATGATGGGAAGCTGGAGCCTTGGAGATTACTTTAAGGAGGAGCGTTGCAAATGGAGCTTTGAGCTTCTTACACAGGTGTTCGGATTTGATGCCGATCATCTTGCGGCAACGGTATTCGCGGGTGACGAGAATGCTCCCAGGGATGAAGAGGGTGCCAGGTTCCGTGAGCTTTCGGGATTTAAGAAAGAGAATATTTACTACCTTCCCGCCGAGGATAACTGGTGGGGACTTGAATACGGACCCTGCGGGCCGGATTCGGAGATGTTCTTTATAGATGATACTAAGGCTCCCTGCGGACCGGACTGCAAGCCCGGATGCCACTGCGGCAGATATACCGAGGTGGGAAACGATGTGTTCATGCAGTATGAAAAGCATCACGACGGACATCTCACTCCTCTTAAGCAGAAAAACGTTGATACCGGCTGGGGACTTGAGAGAAACTTTGCATTCTTAAACGGTATTGACGATGTGTATAAGACAGAGCTTTTTGCATCTGTTATAGCAAGGATCGAGGAGCTCAGCGGATTCAAGTATGATGCCGAAGATAAGAATACCCGCTCCATGAGGATCGTGGCAGATCACTTAAGAACCGGCGTTATGCTTATCGGAGACGAGGCTAAGCTTCTTCCCGACAATACCGGAGCAGGCTACATCTTAAGAAGACTTATCCGCCGTGCGGTAAGGCACGGAAGGAGCCTTGGATTAAATGCCGAGCAGCTTGTATCCGTT
This sequence comes from uncultured Lachnospiraceae bacterium, assembly GCA_947164865.1. Classification (GTDB taxonomy): domain Bacteria; phylum Bacillota; class Clostridia; order Lachnospirales; family Lachnospiraceae; genus AC2028. Next base: position 29,057 of record CAMUYA010000025.1, on the reverse strand, counting down.
GCAAGCATCTATATTGACGATATCTACAGCGAGGGATATCCACTTCTTGTAAAGAACAAGGATTATATCCTCGGCGAACTCAAAAAGGAGATCAATCGTTTTGAGAGTACTCTTGAAAACGGTATGAAGGAATTCAGAAAGATCCTTGATGCCAAGAAGACTTCGGGATCAAAGCAGATCGAAGGCAAAGAGGCATTCCGCCTTTATGATACATTCGGTTTCCCCTATGAAGTTACTCTTGAGATGGCGGAGGAAGAAGGCTTTTCCGTTGATGAGGAAGGCTTCAAGGATGCCATGGCAAAGCAGAAAGAGCTTGCCAGAAGTAACCAGAATTTCTCTGCTAATCTGTCCATTTCAGCAGGAGTGTTTGATAAGCTGGATGAAAGCATTAAGTGTGAATTCCTGGGATATGATGCCCTGGGATGCGACGGAAAGGTGCTTGCTCTTGCGAATGCCGATTCACTCGTAAGCGAGCTTTCGTCAGGCGAGCAGGGAAGCATTATCACCGACAGGACCACCTTCTACGGAACAATGGGCGGTCAGGTAGGAGATATAGGTGAGATACTCGGTAAAGACGGCTCTAAATTTGAAGTGACCGAGACCATCCATGTGGCGGGCGGAAGAACCGCGCACATCGGAAAAGTCGTAAGCGGAAGCTTTAAGAACGGGGACGGCGTATCTTTGAATGTTGATGCGGCAAACAGGGCAAAGACCTGCAGGAATCACTCCGCAACACACCTTCTTCAGAGCGCATTAAGGGAAGTGCTTGGCGATCATGTATCACAGGCAGGCTCCTATCAGGATCCCGACAGGACAAGATTTGACTTCTCCCATTCCCAGGCCATGACAAGGGATGAGATAAAGAGGGTTGAAGCTATCGTAAATGCCAAGATTGCCGAGAATCTTGCCGTCACAACAAATGTTATGAGTATAGATGAGGCAAAGAAGAGCGGAGCTACGGCACTCTTTGGAGAAAAGTACGGAGAGTCCGTAAGAGTTGTCAGCATGGGCGACTTTTCAAAGGAACTCTGCGGAGGTACCCACGTATCGTCCACCGGCGAGATCATGAGTTTCAAGATCCTTTCAGAGAGCGGCGTTGCAGCCGGAACCAGAAGGATCGAAGCATTGACCGGTACAAATGTGACCGATTACTACTCAAAGCTTGAAAATGAGCTTGAGGAGGCAGCAAAGCTTGTAAAAGCCACACCGGCCACTCTTATTGACAAGCTCGAGAAGATGAATGCGGAGATCAAAGAGCTTAAGAGTGAGAATGAATCTCTTAAGTCCAAAGCCGCAAAGGAAGCTCTCGGCGATGTAATGGATAAAGTGATCGAGGTTAAGGGCGTTAAGCTCCTGGCAACGGACGTAGCGGGAGTGGATATGAACGGCCTCAGAGACCTGGGAGACCAGCTCAAGGCCAAGATCGGTGAAGGTGTTGTGGTCCTTCTTTCGGAAGCCGACGGAAAAGTGAACATGGTCGCGATGGCTACCGACGGTGCGGTTTCGAAGGGAGCGCACGCAGGAAATCTTATAAAGGGAATCGCCGCCCTTGTAGGAGGCGGCGGAGGAGGACGTCCCAATATGGCACAAGCCGGAGGTAAGAACCCCGCAGGCATTCCCGCTGCTGTAGCAGAAGCTGCAAAAGTGCTTGAGGGACAGGTATAAATAAACATCAGGGAGGCAAAAGGTATGGAGTACAAGATTCTTTATAACGGAGTTTCAAATAACAGACGCGGTCTTGCGGATGCTAAGAAACTGGAGGAAAAGCTTGCAGACTGCAGGCTCGAATATGTGGATGTTCGTAAGATAGACAGCTATGATTCATATATGCAGAGCCTTGGCAGTGATGAAAGAGTGATCCTTTGCGGAGGAGACGGCACCCTCAACTATTATGTAAACCATACCACCGATGCCACCAAAGATATTCCTCTTGATTACTATGCTACCGGAACCGGAAATGATTTTATCAGAGATATCGGCGTCGAACAGGGCGAGATCGTTAAGGATATCAACAGATTCTTTAAGAATCTTCCCGAGGTCATCATTAACGGTAACAGGTCAAAATTCATAAACGGTATCGGATACGGAATCGACGGTTACTGCTGCGAAGTGGGTGATGAGCAGAGAGCCAAGTCCGATAAGCCTGTAAATTATACCGGAATAGCCATCAAGGGCATCCTTTTCCACTTTAAGCCCGTAAATGCTACGGTATGTATTGACGGCAACGATTTTACCGTCAATAAGGCATGGCTTGTTCCCACCATGAAAGGAAGATTCTACGGAGGAGGAATGATGGCCTGCCCCGATCAGGACAGACTTGCCGAGGATAAAAAGGTTTCAATCATGACCTACAAGACCGGTTCGGCGCTTACCGCACTTATTGTATTCCCCAATATCTTTAAGGGCGCACATGTAAAAAAGGAAAAGGTTGTCAAGATCTATACCGGCAATAACGTAAAGGTTAAGTTCGACAGACCCTGTGCGCTTCAGATAGACGGAGAGACTGTCAGAAACGTGACCGAATATGAGGTGGTTACAGGTTAAGTACATGTAATGAGTTTATATCAAAACCACTTGTACTTGTGCATTGCTTGAACAAACAGTCTATATTTGGTATTATATATAGGTTAAATATTCTTAACAGGAAGGATTGTATTTATGTCAGGACATTCAAAATTTGCAAACATTAAACACAAAAAGGAAAAAAACGATGCTGCAAAAGGCAAGATCTTTACCATTATCGGAAGAGAGATAGCCGTAGCGGTTAAAGAGGGCGGACCCGATCCCAATAACAATTTCAAGCTCGCTACCGTAATAGCAAAAGCTAAAGCAAACAACATGCCAAACGATACCATTGACAGAGGTATCAAGAAGGCTGCGGGTGAGGGAAGCGGCGTGAATTACGAGTACGTTACCTATGAAGGATATGGCCCGGGCGGAACTGCTATTATCGTTGATGCCCTTACCGATAACAAAAACCGTACCGCAGCCAACGTTAGAAGCGCATTCACAAAGGGCGGCGGAAATGTCGGAACTCAGGGCTGCGTATCATATATGTTTGACAAAAAAGGTCAGATCATCATCGACAAGGAAGAATGTGAGATGCCAGAAGATGATGTGATGATGCTGGCGCTTGATTCCGGAGCCGAGGATTTTGCGGCAGAAGATGACAGCTATGAAGTGCTCACCGAGCCCAAGGAAGAGACTCTTGAAGCGGTAAGAAAAGCTCTTGAGGAAGCCAAGATTCCAATGGTGAGTGCCGAGATCACAATGATACCCCAGAATTACGTTGAGCTTACCGATGAAGAGGCGATAAAAGGTCTCCAGAAGACTCTTGATATGCTCGATGACGATGATGATGTACAGGCTGTATATCACAATTGGGATGAGTGATAAAAGTTAAGGATCATTTAGGAGAGGGTATGGACAGATTAGGGATCGTAGTTCCTTGCTACAATGAAGAAGAAGTATTTCCTATATCGGAGCCTGCGCTCAGAGGAGTGCTTGATGACCTTGTCGCAAAGGGAAAGATAGCAGCTGACAGCTTTGTGATGTTTGTAAATGACGGAAGCAAAGATGCCACGTGGGATCTTATAGAGGCAGCGCACCGGCAGCATCCGGTACAGGTATATGGGGTGAAACTTGCCGGTAACGTAGGACACCAGTTTGCTCTTACTGCGGGCCTTATCACAGCAAAGGATCTGTGCGATGTCACTGTTTCCATAGATGCCGATCTGCAGGATGATGTCAGAGTTATCGAAGAGATGATCGATAAGTATCACGAGGGATGCGATATCGTTTACGGTGTACGTTCCGACAGAAAAACCGATTCTTTCTTTAAACGGACTTCAGCTCAGGCTTTTTATAAACTGATGGCTTCCATGGGCGTAAAAACAGTATACAATCACGCAGATTTCAGATTGATGAGCAGGCGTGCGGTGGAGCAGTTCTCTCATTATGAAGAGACCAATCTGTTTCTCAGGGGTATAGTCCCCACACTCGGATACAAAACGGATTGTGTTTATTATCAAAGGCTTGAAAGGGCGGCAGGTGTTTCAAAATATCCTTTAAGCAAGATGCTGGCTCTGGCATTTAACGGTATTTCATCATTCAGCATCAAGCCCATCAATATGATACTTGGTATCGGTTTTGCAATGATCTTTGTTGCAATAGCTGCGGCTATTTATGCGATCGTATCTTATTGCCTGGGTAATGTAGCTCCGGGCTGGACTTCACTGATACTGTCCATATGGTTCATAGGAGGTCTGCAGCTTCTGGCCATCGGGCTTGTTGGACAATATATCGGTAAAGTGTATATCGAAGTAAAACACAGACCAAGATATAATATAGAGAAGGTGCTTTCGGATGGAACTGAAGAAAACTAAATTCGGCAATATGATCTGGATTATCTACGGAATATTGACCCTCTTGTTTTCTGCACTCATTTTTACCCGTATGTCCGATTATTTCCACATCGATCAGGGCATAGGATTACTGCTGACCGTATTATTTACTCTTATAATGACAGGTATATGTTTTGCGGCCTTTTCGGCCAAAAAGCATTTGGAAGATAAACCGTCCAAAGGCACCTCATCAGATAAAAGCGTGAAAGCATTTTCGTATTTTATGTTTGTTTTCCTGCTGCTTCTGGGTGTTTTTTGCAGATTCTTTATTTACAATGAAAACGCAGGTTCATTCGCCTCTGCCATTGGATCTTTCAGATATGACATGATCCTTCAGGTGGCATTGGGAGCCTGTGCGTTTTATCTTTTAAGGCGTCTTTCCGGTTACACCGCAGCTCTGATAGCTGAGGCGGTGATCATGTTTTCACCGACATTTACCGGAATGAATCCGAACCTGGCATTTAATGAATATCTTATTATTCTTTTGTTTGCGCTTCTTGTAGTATTCACGACCGATCTGATGGTTTTGAAGGAAAAAGAGTTCATTCCTGCTGTTTTTGGAGGCTTTGTTTTCGGTTTCCTTCTGTCATACGACATATCAGCATTGGCATTAGTACCCGTTCTGGTTCTTTACTATGCTGTTAAACCTCATTATTTTGCCAAGAAGATCACACTGCTTCTTTACATAGTGCTTATATTTATCGGGTTTTCGGCAGGAACATTTGTGATAAGCCTGTTGGGAGGATCCGATTTCATATCAACTCTTAGAGATACCGTTTACGAGAGGTTCAATTTCAGAACCGGTCCCGCTGTTAATTTTTCGCATTCCGCAGACATTGTCACCGGTGCGGTTGTTTCAATTCTTCTAATGGCCGGAATACCCGCCGGATACCTGAAGAAAAACGGAAGAAAAGAGATCATTCTTGTTATAACCTGCTTTTCGCTGCTCATAATGTGTTTTTTCGGAATTCATACAAATGAAGCTGCTATAGGATCGGCTGCGTTTTTCCTCTTTGTAGCACTCGCGGCTGTATCATTTTCAAATACTTTTGTAAAGGAGAAAAAGGCTGACACCGACGAAAAGACAGAAAAGAGTGATGGCGGGCTCATCGAAGAAGAGATATCCGATGAAGAGGAATCTATAAAGCCGGAAGTAGAAAATGAAAAAGTACAGGCAGTAGAAAAAAAGTCAGTGACTGAAGAAGTAAAGACAGAAGAAGTAAAGACAGAAGAAGCAAAGACAGAAGAAGTAAAGACAAAAGAAACAAAGACAGAAGAAGCAAAGACAGAAGAAGTAAAGATTGAAGATGTTAAAACTAATGATATAAAAGAAGTAAGTACGGCTGAAGATAAAACAGTCCCGGAACCGGAGTTTAAACCGGGAACACCGCTGGAAAACCCGCTTCCGATGCCCAAGAAGCACGAGACAGGCAGCCGGGCAGAATATGATTATTACGTATCCGAAAACGCGGATTACGATATTTAGAATGTGAGATCTATTTAAATGGCACAGACAAACCCTTCACGCAGAAGCAGTAACTCTTCGGGAAGAAGACCGGGCGAACGTCCTTCAAACCATGAAAGACAGCCCCGCAGAGAGACTCCCATAGAGGAAGCACTTCGTGATGAAAAAGAAAGAGAAATGCAATCGGAAATAGGAACCATCATTTTTGTTGCTGTGATGCTTCTCCTTTTTCTTTGCAATTTCGGTATAATCGGTGCATTCGGAAAAGCTGTGAGCGGCTTTATGTTCGGAGTATGGGGATTCATGGCTTATGTATTCCCACCTCTTGCAGTTGTAGCGCTGTTTTTCTACAAAGCCAACAAAGGCAACCGCACCGCAATGAAAAAACTTATAGCATCCACCGCTCTTTATTTCCTTATTTCCATCATTTGCGATATGATCAGCAAAACCGGAGTGGGAATGGAAAGCTACAGTTTTGTTGAGCTTTTCAAGCTTGGAAAAGGCGGAAGATGCGGAGGCGGACTTATATCCGGAAGCATTGCTTATCTGATAAAGTCGGGCCTTGGAAATGTGGGACTTGTCCTTATCCTGATACTCTGTATCGTAATCTGCCTTATTGTGCTTACAGAGAAATCCTTTATTGAGGCTATTAAGAATAAAGGTTCAGATCTGATCGGAAAAGGAAAGTCGTTTTATGAGGAGCACGAAGAGAGAAGAAGATCAAAGCAGATCGCCGCTAATGATCCCGCCAGACTTCCGAATCTTCACGATAAATTAAAAGGAAATATAAGTCCTCAGGTAAATGATAACGAATCAGAAGAATACTATGTCGATGATCCCGAGGATGTTAAGAAAGAAATCTCAGAGCTTCCTCCGGTTCCCATGGCCAACACCGAGCCCGAATACAAACCTACCATAAGGGAGGCGATGCGGGAAAGATGGAATGCCACAAAAGAAAAGCGAGAAGAAGAAAAGAGATTTAACCGTGAGGCAAAAGAGAATGATTCTATCCTGAAAGTTGCTGAGCCTCGCGAAGAACGACCTGCTTATGATCAATACAGTGAAAGGCAGGATGTCCACGAGATATCTGGAAACAATCAGTATACGCAGCTCTCCGGTTATGATGACAGCTACACCGACTCTGAAAAAAGGTCGGATGATAACACTTATATCGAAGAATCCGGTATAATGAATGCCCGTCTTCAGAGGGGCGATACAATTGTTGATATGTACGGAAGGCCGGTATTTAACTTTACCAAACAGGATGTGCGTTCCGAACATAACATAGAATTAAAAGAGCAGTACGAGCCGATGGACGGAGAAGATGAAGATAAGCCCTATGAAGATTTTTCACCCAGACCCGCCTATGAAGAAGGCTACGCCCGGGAACAGTACAGAAGTGACCCGTATTCGGATGATCAGTATCGTCAAGCCGATACATACTCGCAGGCTGAGAGTGCATACGAGAGTAAGGACAAAGATGAACACCCTGTAAATAAGGTGATAACCAGAGTTCCCGAAAGAACAAGACCTCGTGCAGTTGCTCCTTCCGAAGATAGCGAAGAAAAAGTGTCCGTAGCGGATAGAATCCGTGAAAATGCGGCTTCAAGGGAAAACCAAGGCGCATCTGCTCCTGCAGAGCCTGCCGGACAGGCAAACAGTGAGCCTGCTTACAGAAACGCGGCATATAAGATACCTCCGATATCTTATCTCAAAGCCGCCAAGGCAGGAAAGGGCTCATCCAAAGAGGAACTGGAAGAGACAAAAAGAAATCTGCAGGATACACTTCACTATTTCGGCGTTAATGTTGAAATGACCGACGCCGTAAGGGGTCCTTCCGTTACCAGATATGAGATGACTCTCGAGCCGGGAACAAAAGTATCCAAGATACTTGGCCTCGCGGATGATATAAAGCTTGCGCTTGCTTCGGCTGATATAAGGATAGAAGCTCCGATACCGGGCAAATCCGCAGTCGGAATAGAGGTTCCGAATAAAGAAAACTCAATGGTTTCTTTAAGGGAACTGATAGACAGTAAGGAATTCAAAGAGTCGGATTCGTCGCTCAGCTTTGCGGTTGGTAAAAACATCAGCGGTGATGTGATCATTTCCGATATCGGAAAGATGCCCCACGTGCTTATTGCAGGAGCTACCGGTTCGGGTAAATCAGTCTGCATCAACACACTGATAATGAGCATCATCTACAAGTCATCTCCGGATGAAGTGCAGATGATAATGATAGACCCCAAAGTGGTGGAGCTTTCGGTATATAACGGAATACCGCATCTTATGCTTCCCGTTGTGACAGATCCCAAAAAGGCCGCTGCAGCGCTGGCCTGGGGCGTAAAGGAAATGGACCTTCGGTACAAAAAGTTTGCCGAGCTGGGCGTAAGAGATCTTAAAGGATATAACGAAAAGGTATCGATAATGTCCGATTTGGAGTTAAGAGAAATGTCGGCAGGAGATCTTTCTCATTTCAAGCTTCCCAAGATCGTTATCATCATAGATGAGCTTGCTGATCTTATGATGGTGTGCGGAAAGGAAGTAGAGGAAGCTATCTGCCGTCTGGCTCAGCTTGCCAGAGCCTGCGGCATTCATCTTGTAGTTGCTACGCAGAGACCTTCCGTTGATGTCATCACAGGTCTTATCAAAGCAAACATGCCAAGCCGTATGGCCTTTGCCGTATCAAGCGGTGTGGACTCAAGAACCATACTTGATACGGTCGGAGCGGAAAAGCTTCTGGGAAAAGGAGATATGCTTTTCTTCCCTCAGGGAAAATCAAAGCCCGAGCGTGTGCAGGGAGCTTTTGTTTCGGATGATGAAGTATCAAAAGTAGTTGGATTTTTGAAGGATCAGAGGCTGCATAACGAATTTGCTCAAAAGAGCGGGATCACGGCGCAGACCCTTGATACAATGGCAAGCTCCGGATCTAAAGGTGCGGGCGCTTCTGCCGATGACAGTGACTCAAACGGAAGAGACGAGCTTTTTGCCGAAGCCGGAAGATGTATAATTAACAGCGGTAAGGCATCCATCGGATATCTGCAGAGAATGCTCAAGATCGGCTTTAACAGAGCTGCAAGGATAATGGATTCACTTGCGGAAGAAGGCGTGGTGGGTGCCGAATCCGGAACCAAAGCACGTGAGATACTTATGACGATAGAAGAATTTGAAAGCTATCTGAATAGCAATCAATAATTGCGGTTAAGATAAAAAGGGAAATGATTCATTATGAAAAGTGACATCGAAATAGCACAGCAGGCAGAACTTTTAAAGATCACAGAGGTTGCGGGTAAGCTTGGAATTACCGAGGATGATCTTGAGCTATACGGAAAATACAAAGCAAAGCTTTCAGAGGAGTTCCTGTCAAAATCCGGTAACAACAAACAGGGAAAACTGATCCTTGTCACTGCTATTAATCCCACTCCGGCAGGAGAAGGAAAAACCACAACCACGGTAGGGCTCGGACAGGCATTCGGAAAGCTCGGAAAGAAAGCGGTTATCGCTTTAAGAGAGCCTTCTCTCGGTCCCTGCTTCGGAATAAAAGGCGGTGCCGCAGGGGGCGGATATGCACAGGTGGTTCCCATGGAGGAGTTGAATCTTCACTTTACAGGAGATTTTCATGCCATAACTTCTGCCAACAATCTGCTTGCAGCCTTGATAGACAACCACATTCAGCAGGGAAATCGCCTTAATATCGACACCAGAAGCATCGTGTGGAAAAGATGCCTTGATATGAATGACAGAGCGCTGAGAAACATTGTTATCGGACTTGGTGCAAAGGCAGACGGCTTTGTCCGTGAAGATCATTTTGTTATCACTGTAGCCAGTGAGATCATGGCTATCCTTTGCCTGGCGGAAAATATGAAGGATCTGAAGGACAGGCTGGCAAGGATCGTTGTGGCTTACGATCTTGCGGGAAAGACCGTTACCGCCGATCAGATCGGTGCGGTGGGTGCTATGGCGGCTCTTCTTAAGGATGCCATCAAGCCTAACCTTATACAGACTCTCGAGCATACACCCGCTCTGGTGCACGGCGGGCCTTTTGCAAATATCGCTCATGGATGTAATTCGGTTAGAGCCACCAAAGCTGCGCTTAGTATGGCGGATTACTGTATCACTGAGGCGGGCTTCGGTGCCGATCTTGGCGCAGAGAAATTCTTTGATATAAAGTGCAGACAGACAGGATTAAAACCCGATGCCGTTGTGCTTGTGGCAACTGTAAGAGCACTTAAATATAACGGCGGAGTGGCAAAGGATGACCTTTCGACCGAAAACCTTGAGGCTCTTAAAAAGGGTATCGTAAACCTTGAAAAGCATATAGAAAATATTCAGAAATACAAGGTTCCTATTGTTGTAACTCTCAATTCTTTTGTATCGGATACTCCTGCGGAGATTTCATTTATAGAGAATTTCTGTAAAGAAAGAGGATGTGAATTTGCTCTTTCCGAAGTGTGGGCGAAGGGCGGAGAAGGCGGAATAGCTCTTGCGGAAAAAGTGCTTGATACACTTGAGAACAAAAAGAGTGAATTTAAGCTTCTTTATCCCGACGAGATGCCCCTTAAGGAAAAGGTTGAAACCGTTGCAAAAGAGATTTACGGAGCAGCATCAGTTACATTTGCTCCTGCGGCATTAAAGCAGCTTGATAAGCTTACGGAGCTCGGATTCGGATCGCTTCCCGTGTGCATGGCCAAGAACCAGTATTCGCTTTCGGATGATCCGACTCTTCTGGGACGCCCGGAAGGATTCGATCTTTCCGTAAGAGAAGTGTACGTATCGGCCGGTGCCGGATTTGTGGTTGTGCTGACAGGCGCAGTAATGACTATGCCTGGACTTCCCAAGAACCCTGCCGCATATAATATAGATGTTGACGAAAACGGAATGATAACAGGACTGTTTTAAATAAGCGAGGAAAACATGGCAAAACTGATCGATGGAAAAACAATATCTACCCAGATTAAGGATGAAGTAAAGGCGGAGACCGAAAAGCTTAAGGAAAACGGTATTAAGGTATCCCTTGCCGTGATCCAGGTGGGAAACGATCCCGCTTCAAGCGTATACGTAAGAAACAAAAAGAAAGCCTGCGAATACTGCGGTATTGAGTCACTTTCCTACGAGCTTCCGGAGAGCACGACCGAAGAGGAACTCCTTAAGCTCATAAGAGATTTAAACGATAATCCCGAATGCAACGGTATACTTGTACAGCTTCCGCTTCCTAAGTCTATAAATGAGGAGAAGATACTTGATGAGATATCTCCCTTAAAGGATGTGGACGGATTTCATCCCGTAAATGTTGGTGCGTTATCTATCGGAAAGCCCGGATTTGTATCCTGTACACCTGCCGGAGTTATCGAGCTTATAAAGCGCTCGGGCTACAGCATAGAAGGCAAAGAATGTGTTGTTATCGGAAGAAGCAATATTGTGGGAAAGCCCATGGCAATGCTGCTTCTGCGTGAGAACGGAACGGTTACCGTCACTCACAGCCGTACAAAAGACCTTAAGGAAGTAACAAAGAGAGCTGACATACTGGTGGTAGCCATCGGAAAGCCTAAAATGATAGATGCTTCATACGTCAAAGAAGGCGCTGTTGTGATCGATGTGGGAATCCACAGGAATGAAGACAATAAGCTTTGCGGTGATGTGGACTTTGAAAGCGCAGAGCCTCATTGCAGTGCCATCACCCCCGTACCGGGAGGTGTGGGACCCATGACCATCGCAATGCTTATGAAAAACTGTCTTGAGTCTGTAAAGCTTCAGAACAGAGTATGATAACAGATTGGGATCACTTATGAAATGTCCTTCGTGTAATGCTGAAATAAAAGAGGGATCTCTCTATTGTGAAAAATGCGGTGAAGAAATACATATTGTTCCTGTATTTGAACCGGAAATAGAAGATACCTGCAGACAGACAATTGAATCAATGACAAAGGGCATATTCCACGCAAGGGAAAGCCTGGAGGCTCAGAAGGCCGGAAAAGATCCGTATGATCAGGATGAAACGTATTCCGGAGAATACGCCGGGGGATCTGCCGGAAAACCTGCGGGTGATAATACCCAAGATGTACCTTTAAGGAATAAGAGAATTCCAAAGCCTGTTATCTTTTCACTGATAGGTCTTGCTTTTTCTCTGATAATTGGGACAGTAGTGTGTCTGACGGTATATTTTACTTCCGACGGATACAAACAAAAATGTGCCGATGAAGCATACGCTGCACAGGATTATGCCAAGGCCTCCATGCTCTACAGGGAGCTTTTGGAAAAAGATAAATACAATATCGGATTAAAAGAGATATATGCCGATTGCTTAAGGGGGGAGGGTAACATCGATGGCTATATCGCTGAACTCCTCGAGATAGCCGACAACTCATACGCTACCCAGGCTCAGAAGCTTTCTGCCTATGAAAAGGTCATTTCCATATATGACGAACAAGGAGATTACGACTCTGCAAGAAGCATTGTGGAGCAGGCCGGGCTTACGGATATACATAAAGAATTTTACTGTAACGATCCCGTGATATCCCCTGAAGAAGCCAAATACGAGCTTCCTCAGTATCTTGTGATTAAAGGCGATGAGGGAGCAGAAATACACTATACCGTGACATGTGAGAACGGTGTGCAGGCTTCGGTAATTGCGGATGATGAAATCTATGAAGGTCCGATACTGCTTCAGGAAGGCATATTCAGAATTAGTGCTTATGCCGTCAACGAGAGAGGTATCACTTCGGGACAGGTTAAGGCGGTCATATCAATAATACCCGCACCACCGGATAAACCCGAAGTCTTCCCCAAACCGGGAGAATACTTTGAGCCCCGGAAGATAAAGATACTTGATTACAAAGAGGGTAGCGGAGACAGGGTATATTACACAATAGACGGTTCAATGCCGAATTCGGGATCATATGAATATACCGGAGAGATGGTGCTCCTTCCCGGAATGCATGAGTACAGATTCATTCGTATAAATGAGAAGGGAATCGTCTCAGACACTGTGGATGGTGTATATAATCTTATTCTCGAGTGCAACTATCCCGCGGAGGAAGCCCATGACATAATAATGAACAGGCTTTTTGAATCGGGGATCATACAGTCGCCGGAAGGTCATCTTCCCGGAGGCAGCCGGATCGATGTGATACTGAGGGATATCAAATGGTATGATCCATCTTACAGGTATATTTTTGAGGAAGTCTATTGCCTTGAAGACGGATCATATCAACCGATAGGAACGTTTTTATCGTTAGATTTTATAACGGGCGAAGTAGCGGATGCTGAATATTAATGTGCCGGAAAGCGATAGGAAAGCCGCTTTGCGGCTTCGCATTCTGCGCGAACGTGAACGAGTATTCTCGTTCACTATATAATAAAAGGATTGGAGAACGGAAACAATGTACAAGATCATCAAGAAAAGAGAACTGAATCCAACAATTTTTCTCATGGAGGTTGAAGCTCCCAGAACTGCAAAGAACTGTCTTCCGGGTCAGTTTGTCATCGTGAGGACCGATGATGAAGGTGAAAGAATACCTTTGACAATCTGTGATTACAACCGTGAAAAAGGCACGGTTACCATAGTAGCGCAGATAATCGGTGCGGGTACCCAGTTCATGTCAGGACTTAAAGAGGGCGACAGTTTTAAGGACTTTGTAGGACCTCTCGGATGTCCTTCGGAGCTTGTAAATGAAAGCATAGATGATCTTAAAAAGGAAAAGATATTATTTATCGCAGGCGGTGTCGGTGCAGCACCTGTTTATCCCCAGGTAAAATGGCTGCATGAGCATGGCATCGATGCGGATGTGATCGTGGGATGCAAGACAAAGGATCTTCTTATACTGGAAGATGAAATGAAGGCAGTGGCCGGAAATCTGTATATCACTACCGATGACGGATCTTACGGAAGAAGCGGAATGGTCACACAGACATTAAAGGATCTTTACGCAGAAGGAAAGACCTACGATAAATGCGTATGCATCGGACCCATGATCATGATGAAGTTTGCCGTAATGCTCACAAAGGAACTTAATCTCCCCACCATAGTATCACTAAACCCAATCATGGTGGACGGAACCGGAATGTGCGGTGCCTGCCGTGTAAGCGTAGGTGATGAGGTCAAATTTGCATGTGTTGACGGTCCCGAGTTTGACGGGTTTAAAGTCAATTTTGATGAAGCGATGAGACGTCAGACACTATACAAGACCGAAGAGGGAAGAGCATACCTCGCCGAGAAAGAGGGCAAGACCCATCACGGGGGATGCGGAAACTGCGATTGATCTTTTGACTATTCCAATTAACAGTATACATGAGGAGATTATAAAATGGACGTATTAAAGAAAGTACCTGTTTCAGAGCAGGATCCCAAGGAAAGAGCACACAATTTCAGCGAGGTATGCCTCGGATATACATTAGAAGAAGCGCAGGAAGAAGCATCGAGATGTCTTAACTGTAAAAATGCGATGTGCATAAAGGGATGTCCCGTATCCATCAATATTCCTGCTTTTATTGAGCAGGTAAAGCTTGGCGATATCGCGAAGGCTTATGAGATACTTTCGGAGAGCACTGCGCTTCCCGCTGTTTGTGGAAGAGTTTGCCCTCAGGAGACGCAGTGCGAGGGAAAATGTATAAGAGGTATCAAAGGGGAGCCTGTTTCTATCGGCAAGCTTGAGCGCTTTGTAGCTGACTGGGCTGCCGAGCATGGTTTAAAGCCTGTCGGTACAAAAGAAAAGAACGGCAAAAAGGTTGCCGTTATCGGATCCGGTCCTTCCGGGCTTACCTGCGCCGGTGATCTGGCAAGGATGGGTTATGATGTGACTGTGTTTGAAGCACTTCATGAGCCCGGCGGTGTGCTTGTATACGGTATTCCTGAGTTCCGTCTTCCCAAGAAGGCAGTTGTTGCAAAAGAGATCGAGAACGTAAAGGCTCTCGGTGTTAAGATAGAGACAGATGTCGTAATAGGAAAATCTGTTACCATAGACGAGCTGATAAATGATGAAGGCTTTGAAGCTGTGTTTATCGGATCCGGCGCCGGACTTCCCAAATTCATGGGTATTCCCGGAGAAAACTCCAACGGAGTATTTTCCGCAAATGAGTATCTTACCAGAAGCAATCTGATGAAGGCATTTGATGAGAATTCCAACACTCCTATAATGAAGAGCAGAAAGGTAGCTGTAGTAGGCGGCGGAAACGTTGCAATGGATGCCGCAAGAACAGCCCTCAGACTCGGAGCGGAGGTTCATATCGTATACAGAAGAAGTGAGGAAGAGCTCCCTGCCAGAGTGGAGGAAGTTCATCACGCTAAAGAAGAGGGCATCATTTTTGATCTTCTTACCAATCCTACCGAGATACTTGCCGATGAAAAAGGCTGGGTAACCGGTATGAAGTGTGTAAAGATGGAACTCGGCGAGCCCGATGCATCCGGAAGAAGACGTCCCGTAGAGATTCCCGATTCGGAGTTTACAATGGAAGTCGATACTGTAATAATGTCCCTCGGAACATCACCCAATCCGCTTATTTCTTCAACTACCGAAGGTCTGGAAGTAAATAAGTACAAATGCATCGTGGCCGATGAAGAAAGTGGAAAGACCAGTAAGAAGGGTGTATATGCCGGCGGTGATGCCGTTACCGGAGCCGCTACGGTTATTCTTGCAATGGGTGCAGGTAAAGCTGCGGCAAAGGGAATTGATGAGTATCTGAAGGGCTGATATGAGAGTTAACATTATCTGCGTCGGGAAGGTCAAAGAAAAGTTTTTCAGAGATGCAATAGATGAGTACTCCAAAAGACTCTCCAGATATGTGAAGCTTGAGATCATCGAAGTCCCTGATGAAAAGACTCCCGACGGAGCATCGGATGCTTTAAATGCAGGTATCTTAAAGACGGAAGGAGAAAGGATCCTATCAAAGATAAAAGAGGGCGATGTAGTATGCACTCTTGAGATAAAAGGAAAGAAGTTTTCTTCCGAGGAACTGTCACAGTGGATCGAAGGTCAGGGTATAGCAGGTCACAGTACCATAAACTTCATAATAGGAGGTTCGCTGGGACTGTCGAATGAAGTATCCAAAAGAGCGGACCTTAAGCTCTCATTTTCGGATATGACTTTTCCTCATCAGCTTATGCGTGTGATACTGCTTGAACAGATTTACAGGGCAGAAAAGATAATAAGCAAAGAGCCATATCATAAATGATCCATGTGGGTGTTTAAATGACAAAGAAAGAGCTTGCTCTGATCGTTATCGATCTGCTGAAAAAAGAATATCCGGACAGCGGTTGTTCGCTTGAATATGAGGAGCCATGGAAGCTTCTTGTAAGCGTAAGGCTGGCTGCCCAGTGTACAGATGCAAGGGTAAATATCGTCACCAAGGATCTGTACGAAAGGTTTCCCTCACCCGAAGCTCTTGCCGCAGCAAAGCCAGAAGATATCGAAAAGATAGTTCATCCCTGTGGCCTAGGGAAAAGCAAAGCAAAAGATATCAAAGCCTGTATGCAGATGCTCTGTGATGTATATGAAGGCAGAGTGCCCGATACAATGGATGAGCTATTAAAACTGCCCGGTGTAGGCAGAAAAAGCGCCAATCTGGTGCTGGGCGATATTTACGGAAAGCCTGCGATCGTGACGGATACCCACTGTATAAGACTGGTAAACAGGATAGGGCTTGTAAACGGTATAAAAGAGCCTGCAAAAGTGGAGGAAAAGCTTTGGAAGATAATTCCTCCCGAGGAAGGAAATGCCTTCTGTCACAGACTGGTGGACCACGGAAGAGCCGTCTGCACTGCAAGAACAAAGCCCTTTTGCGATAAATGCTGTCTTAAGGATGTATGTAAAAAAGCAGGGGTATAAGTATATAAGAGTTTTCCGATGAGAAGGTTTATGGATCAAACGGGGTAATCGGCATGAGAATGTATGATATCATTATGAAAAAGAGAAACGGAGGAGAGCTTTCCGAGGAGGAGATCCGCTTTTTCATAGAAGGGTATACAAAGGGAGAAATCCCGGATTATCAGGTTTCAAGCCTTATGATGGCCATCTATTTCAGAAAGATGACCGAAAAAGAAACTCTTGCGCTTACACTTGCCATGGCCGAAAGCGGAGATTTTCTTGATCTTTCGGGCATTAAAGGAATAAAGGTTGATAAACACAGTACCGGCGGAGTGGGTGATAAGACTTCACTTGCGCTTGCACCGCTTGTAAGTGCCTGCGGAGTGCCTATAGCCAAGATGAGCGGAAGAGGCCTGGGACATACCGGTGGGACTATAGACAAGCTCGAGAGCTTTCCGGGCTTTTCAACAGCGATAAGCAACGAAACGTTTATCGATAACGTAAATAATATAGGAATAGCCATAATGGGACAGACGGCCGATCTTGCACCTGCGGATAAAAAGCTCTATGCTCTCAGGGATGTAACCGCAACGGTTGATAATATGTCACTTATAGCCAGTTCCATAATGAGCAAAAAGCTGGCTGCCGGTGCCGATGCCATAGTACTGGATGTTAAGACCGGAAGCGGAGCATTCATGAAGACAGAGGAGGATTCCTTTGCTCTTGCCGAGGAGATGGTTAAGATCGGTAAGAATGCGGGGCGAAAGATGAGTGCGGTTATATCGGATATGGATCAGCCTCTGGGAAGAGCAGTGGGAAATGCCATTGAGGTAAGAGAAGCGATCGATATGTTAAACGGAAAAGGTCCATCGGATTTTACCGAGCTTGTCTATACCCTCGGTACAAGAATGCTTATTCTTGGCGGGAAAGCTTCAAATGAATCCGATGCCAGAAATAAGCTTGTAAAAGCAGTATCCGACGGAAGTGCATTAAACAGGCTGGCACAGTTTGTGAAGGCTCAGGGCGGAGATGATAAATATGTTTATGAGCCGGACAGACTTAAGCTCGCTACCATTGTTACCGACATCATTTCACCGCAGGACGGATATATTTCCCATATCGACTGTGAAGAGATAGGAATATGCAGTCTTATGCTAGGCGGCGGACGTGAAACAAAGGAAAGTGAGATAGATTTATCTGTTGGTCTTTTGCTTGATAAAAAAACCGGAGATATGGTGAAAAAAGGCGATAAGATCGCCACAGTATATTCCTCGGATGAGAATAAGACAGGTCCTGTTATCGAAAGATTCCTTAAGGCTTATCATTTTTCATCCGAAAAATGCGAAAAACAGAAACTTATAAAAGGCATTATATAATACTTGATCATAAAGGGCAGTTTCATTAAATGAGCGAAGTATCCGAAAAGATAGAATTAAGCGTCGAAAACGTCAGGAAGATATTCGGAGTAGGCGATGGATTCATCAAAAAAGTCGAGAGAGATTTTGATGTGATCGTAACCGACAGAAACGGTGCTGTATATGTACGCGGGGATACAGGAAATGTATCCAGGGCAATACATGTGTTAAAGGATCTGAGCGTATATTCCGATAAAGGCAATGAAATAGAGGAACAGAACGTGGACTATGCCATAAGCATGGAAAAAGAAAACACATCCGATGTGCTGGGGGAGCTCGATAAGGATGTCATATGTCACACAGTTAACGGTAAGCCCATAAAGGCTAAAACCATAGGTCAGAAAAAGTATGTCGATGCCATCAGGGATCACATGATCACTTTCGGAACCGGTCCCGCGGGAACCGGTAAGACGTATCTTGCAATGGCTATGGCTATAATGGCTTTTAAGAATGAGGAAGTATCAAGGATAATACTTACAAGACCTGCTATAGAAGCAGGGGAAAAGCTCGGCTTTCTGCCGGGAGATCTTCAGAGTAAGGTGGATCCTTACCTGAGGCCTCTTTACGATGCGCTCTATCAGATAATGGGTGCAGAGAGTTTTTTGAGAAATATGGAGAAGGGCCTCATTGAAGTGGCACCTCTTGCATATATGAGAGGACGTACTCTTGACAGCTCCTTTATAATCCTTGACGAAGCACAGAATACTACACCTGCACAGATGAAGATGTTCCTTACCAGAATAGGATTCGGTTCCAAAGTGGTAGTGACCGGGGATCTAACTCAGAAAGATCTTCCTTCGGGGACCAGATCGGGACTTGATGTAGCGATGAAGGTGTTATCACATGTGCAGGATATAAGTTTCTGTAATCTTACCAACAAGGATGTTGTCAGACATCCTCTTGTTCAGAAGATTGTTGAAGCATACGATAAATATGAAGCCGGAGACAGATCCCATGCCGGAAAGAAGAAGTGAATCAGAGAATCCTAAAAATTCATACTTGTGGTTTTTACCGGAGATAATATGCTTTGTCATATGCGCAGGTCTTACAGCTGTCGTATATTTCTTTTTTGACCTGGAGCCTACCGCAGCTATAGAAAGACTTGTTTTTTCGATAATTGCTGTGGCTATATTAGGTACCGCAGTCAGAAAGCAGTATCCGGTCGTAAAGTATTCCGAGGAGGATGCGCTTACAAACATCGGAAGGTTTTGGACCATATACATTATTGGACTTTGCCTTACCGGAGTAACACTTTTCATACCCTCCGCAGCCTGGCCTTTTACGGGCTTTTTTGTGGTACTCGCCGTATTCTCATCACCATTTCTTGGACTTGTGGGCGGGTGCAGCCTTGTAATGATAAGTGCACTTTTATGCGGAAGCAAAGCCGTGATAGTGATACTGTATATATTATGCGGAAGCCTTGGCATAGCTGTATTTTTTCCGATCAAAGGAGATATCAAGATCGGAAGGCCTCTGTTTATAACCCTGTTAGGTCTGCTCGCATGCGAGATGACAGGGATCATTCTTTCATCCTCAAGGCAGCTTTCTCCCGAGCAGTTTTTGCTCCCGGGCGTAAATGTGATCATTACCGGTATAATGATCTTTATAGGTATCAGGACATATGCTCTTAAGGTCAGATATAAGCTACGTGACAGGTATCAGCTTTTGAACGATACAGAGTATTATCTTCTGGCTGACACGCGTGAAAATGACAGACGCACTTATAAGATCCTTATCCATACATCCTACTTTACAGAGAGGATCGCAGCACGTTTGGGGATGAATTCCGATGCCTTGAAATGTGCGGGTTATTATTATAAATTCTGTCCGCTGGGTGTAAAAGAAAGGCAGGATTTTCTTGAAGGCGAAAACTTCCCCGAAGAGGTAAGGGAGATTCTTATTGACTATACGGATTTTATAGCTAAAAGAACTCATAATAAGCTTGCCACAAGGGAAAGTGCGGTACTGCTCTTTTCACACACGATAATCGTCGCGATAATAGCTCTTTATGAAAAGAATCCCGAGATTAAGATCTCATCGCAGATCGATAAGATCGTAGATGCCACATTTTTAAGATATGAAAAAGCGGGATTATTCGATTCCAGTAATCTTACATTTAATGATGTAAACACCATGAAGAGGATATTTAAGGAAGAGAAGCTTTATTATGAACTTTTACGTTGAGAATGAGATAGACGCGGAATTCGGTTTTGATGTATCGGACCTTGTCAGTCTTGTTGCATCAAGGGTTCTTGAAAATGAGAACTGTCCGTTTGACAATATAACCGTAAATGTGCTGATAACCGACAACGAGGGTATCAGACAGTATAACAGGGATTTCAGAAACATAGATAAAGAGACGGATGTGCTTTCGTTTCCGAGCCTCGAATTTGAAAAACCGGGTGAATATGTGATCCCCGCAGGATCTGAAGCGGATCATACCGATCCCGAAACGGGAGATATAATCCTGGGGGATATAATACTTTCTGCCGACAGAATATTTGCGCAAGCCGATGAATACGGGCACAGCGTAAAAAGAGAATTTGCATTTCTCGTAGCACACAGCATGCTCCATCTTTCCGGATACGATCATATGACCGAAGAAGAAAGCAAAGAGATGGAGAAACGGCAGGAAAAGGCACTTAACGATCTTGGTATAACAAGACAGGACTGATCTTTAACGGTGGTTTATTTTGAATGCGGCACTTATAAATAAAAACAGGCTTGAATGCATCGCTGTCATTATTTTTCTTGCCGGTTGCCTTATATTCAGAACGAGGATAGACAACATCGGCATTGGTTATATGTTCACGTGTCTGGCTGTTTACGAAGCCGCGTGGCTGTTTTTTGGTGAAAAGATTTCGGAATTTCTCGGCAGGATCTTAAGATCAAAGTATTCCAAAGACAAGTATAAATCGGCCAGACTTATCTGGAGATATTCCAATTACATGCATCTGGTGACAGGCGTGCTTGCAGCTTTTCTTATTGTCACATTGGGCTCTTACGTGGTTGTTGATATCTTTGGACTTTCTCACGCAAGGTATCTTGTATATTTATTCGGATTGATATTTTTTTTAAGGCTGGTATCGGAGAATCTCGGAGGCTATCTGTGCGGCAGAAAGTTTTCGGGAGCTGTAGGTTTTTCCGCTATAATCCGTCAGGTGCTTATAGTTGTGCTTGGTAATATATTTGCATCGCTTCTTTCGGGATACGGGACAAAAGCCGCAGCGCTTTTAAAGCAGGATGATTTTTTTGCGGTATACGGATGCGTAGGTATTGCTTTATCTGCAGCATTTTCGGAATTACTGATCATAGTGTTTCTGCTTATCGCAAAGCTTGCCGCCAAAAGAAGAGTGACGGAATACGAGGAAGACTATTTCAAAAGAAGCGATCCGACGGGAAATGTATTCCTGATGATATGGAGAAGGAGACTCCCTTCTGTTTTTAACTACATACTCATTGCCTTCCCGTTTATTTTCGGTGTTGTTTATCTGTATCTTATGAATAAGGATAACAACACTCCGGAGCTTGTGGGACTGTTTGCACAGACGGTATTTATCCCACCGCTTTTTTTCTGCATGATCGGCATGTTTATGGTAATAATACTTGTGCTAAAGACTATTACTTTCCGCAAACGCAGTGAGATGGGAAGAGCAAGGGGTGCATTTCAGACAGGTTTTCATCTTTGCTTTATTTACGGTGCTTTCGGGTGTGCATATCTGATAGCGGAAGGAGAAATCTTAGCCAGAGTTTTTGGATCGGAAACGGTAGGTCCTTCCCGTAATCTGCTTGTAATAGGCGGCTTTTGTGCTCTGTTTATGCTTGTTACATTCTATATGCTGAAGATCATCATGAATGAAGGTTTTGGGCTTTTTGCATATATAGTGCAGGTCCCTTCGGATGTAGTGTTTGTTGTCATATTAAGCACTATGATCTCTAAAGGAAAAGAGATGTTGGTCGCTTTTTCCATATCCTATATGGTATCTCTTATCATGAAGTTTGCAGGCTATCTGATCATATCTCTGCTAAGGCTGGACATGACTGTTGATCCGATAAACAATTCCCTTGTTCCGATCCTTGTCGGAGCCGTTGTCGGAGTGCTTAATTACTTTTTGTCGAAAGCGGTATCACCTCATCTGGGCAATCTGTTTACAGCCATTTTTGTTTTGCTTGAAATGACTGCTTTATATGTGATCCTGTTGCTTCTTAGCAGGAATTTCAGAGAATATGAATTGGAGTATCTGCCGGGAAGCAGACTGATAAGATCTCTCGGACAGACATTCCATGTGCTGTGAATGAATATGTATCATTCACCGATAGGGAGAGGTATAACGTGAAAGTTGCAGTTATAGGCGGAGGAGCATCCGGGCTTACCGCTGCAATATCCGCAGCAAAACAGGGAGCTCAGGTCACTGTTTTTGAAAAAAACAATCGTGTTGGTAAAAAGATACTTATGACCGGAAACGGTAAATGCAATCTGTCCAACAAAAGCCTTTCGGAAGAATACTATTATTCGGGCGACAGGGCTTTTGTTTTGTCTGCTCTTGAGAAGTTTGGATTTATGGATACAGTGATGTTTTTTAACGGACTGGGCCTTTTGCTCACCGAAAAAAACGGCGGAATATATCCTCACAGTGAACAGGCTTCTTCGGTGCTTGATGCTTTAAGGTTTGAGGTTTCATCACTTGGAATTAACCTTTTATGCGATAAGAAGGTTGATGAAATTGTAAGATCCGGAAAAGGATTTACGGTAAAAAGCGGTGATGATAAAGAAACCTTTGATCGTGTGATAATAGCCTGCGGCGGAAAAGCAGCGCCGGCAACAGGTTCCGACGGGTCGGGATATAAGCTTGCGGCTGCCCTGGGACACAGTGTTTTGCCCACTTATCCGGCGCTTGCGGGCATCAGATGTGAAGGAGATTTCTGGAAGATCACAAGCGGAGTAAGGTGTGCTGCGGCTCTTCTTATCGAGAATGATGAGAGCGGATACGGAGCTTCTTACGGGGAGCTTCAGTTCACCGATTACGGAATATCCGGCATACCGGCATTTCAGATAAGCAGGATAGTTGCAGGGCTTCTGGGGGAGAATAAAACCGTTTCCATAGATATCGATCTTTTCCCCGAAGTTGACGAAATGACTCTTTTTAATGAACTATCCGCCAGGATTGTTTTGCTGCAGGACAGAAACATACATCAGATACTTTCGGGTGTAATGAATAAAAAGCTTGCGACACTCGTATGCAAGTTTTCGAATTTATCACAGGATGCATTTTTTTCGGATGATTGTAAGGAATTAAAAAGCATTATCTCTGTGATCAAGCACTTCAGAGTGCATGCCAAGGGAGTTAATCCCTATGAGCAGGCACAGTGTACCGCAGGCGGAATACCTTTATCCGAGATAGACGGATTCTTTGAATCAAAGATATGTAAAGGCCTGTACCTTTGTGGTGAGATACTTGATGTAGACGGCCTGTGCGGAGGGTATAACCTTCAGTGGGCCTGGACCAGCGGACATATAGCGGGGGAGGCCGCATCAGGATGCTGAAGATAAATCAGATCAAAACAGATGCTTTTTTACCGCTTAAAGATCAGGAAGAACAGATAAAAAAAGAGATTGCATCTTTGCTTGGAACCGGCACGAAGGATATCACAAACATTCAGATACTCAAAAGAAGCCTCGATGCCAGAAAGAAGCCGAAGCTGTACTACAGCTACAGTGTTTCCTTTTCGGTAAAAGATGAAGAAGATATTCTTAAGAGAGCATCTAAAAAGAAAAACATATCAAATAATATTTCAAAATATGATCCCGTATTTTTTACAATGAATCCCAAAAGAGCCGCGGGTAGAGTTAAAGTGCGTCCCGTAATAGCGGGGAGCGGACCGGCAGGCCTTTTTTGCAGTCTTTATCTTGCCAGAGCCGGTCTTGATCCCATAATCCTCGAAAGAGGAAAATGTGTTGAAGACAGAAGCAGAATAGTTGAAAGCTACTGGAACGGCGGGAAACTGGACACCGAATGCAATGTACAGTTCGGAGAGGGCGGCGCCGGAACTTTTTCGGACGGAAAGCTGAACACTCTGATCAAGGATCCCGACGGTATAAACAGGGCTGTGCTGAGGGAATTTGTTAAAGCCGGAGCCCCGGGAAACATTCTGTATGATGCAAAGCCGCATATAGGCACTGATATACTGAAAAATGTAGTTAAAAACATTCGTGAGGAGATACGCAGCCTCGGGGGAGAGGTAAGATTTGACAGTAAGCTGACAGATATAAAGATATCGGACGGAAAGCTTAAAAGCGTTATTGTAAATGACCGGCAAGAGATAGAATGCAGGGCTCTGGTGCTCGCCATAGGACATTCCGCACGCGATACATTCGATCTATTATATAAACGCGGTCTGTTTATGACAGGAAAACCATTTGCATGCGGATTCAGAGTTCAGCACCCTCAGGCGATGATAAATCTATCACAGTACGGCAGGGAAGATGCAGGCGAACTTGGCGCTGCGGACTATAAGCTTACGGCACAGACCGAGGAAGGAAGAGGCGTATTCTCCTTCTGTATGTGTCCGGGAGGATATGTGGTAAACGCATCCTCCGAGGAAGGCATGATCGCCGTAAACGGTATGAGTTACAGCGGAAGGAGCGGTAATAACGCAAACAGTGCCATAATCGTGACTGTCGATCCTTCTGACTTTCCATCCGATCATCCTCTTGCGGGAGTGGAGTTTCAGCGGAATCTGGAAAGAAAGGCGTTTGCTGCGGGAAAGGGATCAGTTCCGGTTCAGAGATACGGCGACTTTGCTCCGGCCTGCGGATACGGTGCAGGGTCCGGATACGCACCTTCAGGAAGTATAAATGCGGGAATACATCCGGAGATAAAAGGTATTTATAAAGAGGCGGATCTTTCAGGGATTTTTACAGATGAGATAAATAAATGCTTTATTAAGGGCTTGAACAGCTTCGGAAGAAAGATAGCCGGCTTTGACTCCGGGGATGTGATACTTGCGGGAGTTGAAAGCAGGACATCTTCCCCTGTAAGAATAGTAAGAGATGAGGCTTTTCAAAGCAATATCGGCGGTATCTTCCCCTGCGGAGAAGGGGCTGGATATGCCGGAGGAATCACTTCAGCCTCTGCCGACGGGATAAAAACAGCCCGGAAGGTGATGGAAACGCTGTACAATTAATCTCTGTTTTGCTAAAATATGATATCAAGGGTCCAAAGGTCAAAGCGCGAATTATGTTTCAGGCAGGTTTATTAAAATGAACGAGAATCTAAGAGAAGCCATCAAGGATAAAAAGAGAATTGTTGTAAAGATCGGCTCATCTTCCCTGCAGCATGCCGAGACAGGGGATATGGATTATATCCGTATTGAAAGGCTTGTCAGAGAACTCAGCGATATACGCAATCAGGGCAAGGATGTTATTCTTGTTACCAGCGGCGCAATATCTGCGGGAATGAAAGCTGTGGGCATGACCAGAGAGTCAAAGGGAAAGCTTACAACAGCCGAAAAGCAGGCATGCTCTGCGATCGGTCAGGCAAGGCTGATGATGACATATCAGAAGCTTTTTGCGGAATACAATCAGGTGGCTGCGCAGGTCCTTATGACCAAGAATACGATAGTAGACAATTTGAACAGATACAACGCAACAAACACCTTTGCAGAGCTTCTTAAGCTGGGTGTTATCCCTATCGTAAACGAAAATGATACGATCTCTACATTTGAGGTCATGATGGAGATAGGTGACAACGATACGCTTTCTGCAGTGGTTGCGGCTCTTACGGGCGCAGATCTTCTGATCCTTTTATCGGATATAGACGGGCTATATACAGATGACCCTCATAACAACCCCGATGCAAAGTTTATCGAGATTGTATCGGATCTAAACGAAGAATATCTTAAAATGGCCAAGGGTACCACGGGAAGCAAAGTTGGAACCGGCGGAATGAATACTAAAATGGTGGCAGCGAAGATCGCCACCAGCTCCGGCTGTGATATGATCATCTGCAACAGCAAGGATATAGGTATTCTTCACAAGATAATGGAAGGCAGAAATGAAGGTACGCTTTTTGTTTCCCATAAGGACGATAACTTTGACCTTCCCGACTTTGTAGATAAGCTGCACAACTGATAATACGTGACAATAGCTTAAAAATGCGAATGTTTGTAGGATAAAGGTTATGAAGAGGTGATACATGGCCTGCCTTTTACCTGAAAAGAAAACGCTTAGAAGAGAGCTTATGGGAAAAAGAGACCTGCTTTCGGATGATGAGAGGGCAGGGGCGGCAAAGAACGTAGAAAGGGCGCTAAGCGGTCTTGATGCTTTTACCGATTCTTCCCGTGTTCTGTTATATGCATCATACGGATCGGAGCTTCCGACAGACGGTATATTTGATCTGTGCGCGGGGCTGGGTAAAAGAGTGTATTATCCCAAAGTACGCGGGAAGGAAATGCAGTTTTACAGGATTGATTCTCTTTCGGAGCTTAAAGAGGGTTTCCACGGAATAAGAGAACCCATTGGAGATTCGGAAGAGTATACATATGATAGTGGCGAAAATGATCTGATGATAATGCCGGGGGTGGCATTTGATAAAGAGGGTAACAGGCTCGGCTACGGAGGCGGTTATTATGACAGATTCCTTGCAAAATGGCCGGCTCTGATAAACAAAAGCGTTGCAATCGGCTATAAAATGCAAGAGACTGTGCATATTCCGACTGAAAGTAACGATATAAAGCCCGGGATGATACTTCTTGTTTGAACACAGAGTGAGGATAAAAAAATGTATGATCTTGAAAAACTTGGAAAAAATGCCGTAAAAGCTAAGTATAAGGCTGCAAAGCTCACTACGTCAGAAAAGAATAAGGCACTTAAAAAGTGCGCAAATGCTTTAAAGGATTCTTACGAATTTCTGATAGAGGAGAACAATAAGGATACTTCAAAAGCTCAGGAAAACGGGATCTCGGAAGGCATGGTGGATCGCCTCAGGCTTACAAAGAGTCGTATAGAGGCCATGGCAGAAGGGCTTCTACAGATAATAGAGTTGCCCGATCCCATCGGAGAAGTAATGGAGGAGTTTGACAGACCCAACGGGCTTCATCTTAAAAAGGTGAGAGTTCCTCTCGGTGTAATAGGCATCATATTTGAATCAAGACCGAATGTTACCGCGGATGCTTTCGGACTTACCTTTAAAACCGGTAATGCTGTTATATTAAAGGGCGGGAAAGAGGCCATTAATTCCAATAAGGCTATTGTTAAGATCATCCGTGAAGCGCTTGAATCTTGCGGAATCGATCCCGATGTGCTTCAGCTTATAGAAGATACCGACAGGGAGACCACCACACGTTTTATGAAGATGAAGGAATATGTGGATGTGCTCATCCCCAGGGGAGGTGCAGGCCTTATCCGTGCGGTTGTTGAGAATTCAACGATCCCTGTGATCGAGACGGGTACAGGTAATTGCCATGTTTATATTGACAAGGATGCCGATCTCGATATGGCGGTAAAGATCATGTTTAACGCCAAGACACAGAGGATCAGTGTGTGCAATGCGGCGGAATCTCTGCTTATACACAGGGATGTGGCCCAAAAGTATTTGCCCGAGATGAAGAAGACTCTGGATGAAAAGCATGTGGAGCTAAGGGGTGATGCAGAGACCATGAAGATCCTGGGAGACTGTGTTGTTCCTGCCACAGAGGAGGATTACGGAAAGGAATTTCTGGATTATATCCTTTCGGTAAAGGTTGTCTCGAGTGTTGATGAAGCTATAGAGCATATCAATAAGTATAATACGCATCATTCGGAATGTATTGTTACCGAGAATGAAGAGACGGCAGAGAAGTTCCTTGACGGAGTGGATGCGGCTTGTGTATATGTGAATGCATCGACAAGATTTACGGATGGATTTGAATTCGGATTTGGGGCGGAGATAGGGATAAGTACCCAGAAGCTGCATGCGAGGGGACCGATGGGTCTTAGGGAATTAACATCCTATAAGTATAAGATTTATGGGAATGGTCAAATAAGACAATAAACAAATAAGTGACGGATTAATGATTTTTTGAGTATCAGCATATTGACGGCTTCTTGCCACATATGTATGTATTCAGCACCGCCTTTCGGCTATGGGTCCTCGTGGCAGCGGTACTAAGCTCAAACATCGCTAGCGCTCGTTTTCGCTAAGTGCCAGCCTCGGACACATTGCTGAATTACATACATATGCGTCAAGAAACCTGATTGGAAATAATAGTAAGAACTAAAGCAAGAATTAAAAGCAAGAATTAAAAGCAAGAATTAAAACCAAGAATTAAATCCAAGAATTAAGATCTAGAACTAAGAACTAAAACCAGCCTAAATTATTAAATAATAAGATGTTAATATATTGTAATAGGAGATGAACTGAGATGGAGAAAATTCGTACAAGGTATGCACCGAGCCCGACAGGGAAGATGCATGTGGGAAATTTAAGATCGGCTCTTTATGAGTATCTGGTCGCGAAGCATGAGAATGGTGTGTTTATGCTTCGTATAGAGGATACGGATCAGGAGAGGTATGTTGAGGGAGCCACTGAAATTATATACAGGACCCTTGAAGCTACGGGATTAAAGCATGATGAGGGACCGGACAAGGATGGTGGATACGGGCCTTATGTGCAGAGTGAGAGAATGAAGACGGGCATATATATGAAGTATGCCAAGGAGCTTATTGAAAAGGGCGAAGCATATTATTGTTTCTGCGATAAGGAGAGGCTTGCATCTCTTAAAACTCAGGTGACAGAGGATGAAGACGGCGAAGGAAAGACGATCACGATCTATGACAAGCATTGTCTTGGCCTTTCGAAGGAAGAGGTTGAGGCAAATCTTGCCGCTGGAAAGCCTTTTGTTATCCGTCAGAATATTCCCAATGAGGGAACCACCACATTCCATGATGAGCTTTACGGTGATATCACTGTTGAGAATTCCGAGCTTGATGATATGATCC
>CAMUYA010000024.1 GCA_947164865.1 uncultured Lachnospiraceae bacterium | reverse complement strand
GAATGGGAAGTATCGTTATCATAGGATACAACCTGATAGGAAGCATTTTCAGGGGAATTGGCGATTCCAGGACACCACTTATCACGGTACTGATCGCCTGTATATGCAACATAGCGGGAGATCTATTGCTTGTAAAGGGATTTAGCATGGGTGCATCGGGTGCAGCGGTGGCAACGGTGATCGCACAGCTTATCAGTGTTGTCATATCATATTTCCTGATAAGCAGAAAAAAGCTCCCCTTTGATTTTGGCAGGAGTTTCCTGAAACTTAAGGGTGATATTATAGCGAAGATCGTTGTTTTGGGTACGCCGATAGCTCTGCAGGATCTTCTGGTGGGAATATCGTTCCTTGTGATCCTTGCCATAGTGAACGGGCTGGGGCTTGTTGCATCGGCAGGAGTGGGAGTCGCTGAAAAAGTCTGTGCCTTCATCATGCTTGTTCCGGCAGCCTTCATGCAGGCAATGTCTGCTTTTGTGGCGCAGAACAGGGGAGCGGGAAAAATAGACAGGGCATATAAGGGGCTTATGTATGCGATAGGCGTATCGGTTCTCTTTGGAATAACCATGTTTTATGTGTCATTTTTCCATGGAGACATACTGTCTCATATATTTGCGAATGATCCGGATGTTATCGTTGCCTCAGCGGATTATTTGAAAGCCTATGCCATAGACTGCCTGCTGACGTGTTTCCTGTTCTGCTTTATTGGATTTTTCAACGGAATGGAATATACGAGATTTGTTATGATACAGGGCATTATAGGTGCATTTCTGGTAAGGGTACCGGTATCCTTTGCCATGAGCAAGTGGGAACCGGTCTCACTGTTCCACATAGGACTTGCAACACCGTGTTCAACAATACTGCAGATCACGATGTGCGGAGTATTTATGATTCTTTTGCGAAAAAAGAATAAATAACCAAGTGACTTGAAGAGGCGGGTAGCTGCGTTTTGTGCGTGGCTACCCATTATTCTTTTGTTCAAAAACAGTCCTAAATGTGATATATGGCAGACTGCCGTTTTTCTGTCTGGGATAAATCGGCATCGTATAATATTTCATCTTTTAGTAATAGAGTTCTGGTAACGATTGCACTTTTTCTGTATTTTGGATTGATTTTTACCCGTTTTTATAGTATAATCTCCAAGTTTAGGTGATATATAACCGATTTTTTGGCTCGAAAAACGCAAAAACCATGCTTTTTTGAGGAATCGGAATCTGATAAGTGCAGCACTAATTGTAGCACCTAAAAAAGTAAGGGTCTTGCAAACCCTTATAAAATAAGGGCTTCAGGAGGTTAAAAAATATATGAAACTAGGCATTTGCGGACTTCCGAATGTTGGGAAGAGCACCCTTTTTAATTCACTTACCAAAGCGGGCGCGCAGGCGGCGAATTTCCCGTTCTGTACCATCGACCCCAACGTCGGAGTGGTTCCCGTGCCGGATGAGAGACTCGAAAAACTCGGAGAGCTCTACCACACCAAGAAGGTTACTCCCGCAGTTATAGAGTTTGTTGATATAGCGGGGCTCGTAAAGGGAGCCTCCAAAGGGGAAGGCCTCGGAAACCAGTTCCTGGCAAATATCAGGGAGACCGACGCGATAGTGCATGTGGTAAGATGCTTTGAGGATTCAAATGTCATTCATGTTGACGGAAGCGTCGATCCCATCCGCGATATTGAAGTGATCAATCTTGAGCTTATATTTGCGGATCTTGAAGTGCTGGAAAGAAGGCTGGCAAAGGTCATCAAGACCGCCAGGATGGACAAAGCCGCAGCCAAGGAGCAGGCATTCCTCGAAAAGATGAAGGAAGTGCTTGAAAGCGGGAAACCGGCCAGAACGGTCACTGTGGATGATGAAGATGAGCAGGGATATATGAAGGAGATCAACCTCCTTACAGCCAAGCCGGTGATCTATGCTGCGAATGTGGCGGAGGATGATCTCGCTGATGACGGGGCATCCAACGAGATGGTGAGAAAGGTGCGTGAGTTTGCCGAGAAAGAGGGAAGCGGAGTGTTTGTCATCAGCGCAAAGGTGGAGGAAGAGATATCCGAGCTCGATGATGATGAGAAGGCAGAGTTCCTTGATGCACTCGGAGTG
Source organism: uncultured Lachnospiraceae bacterium (assembly GCA_947164865.1). GTDB lineage: Bacteria > Bacillota > Clostridia > Lachnospirales > Lachnospiraceae > AC2028. The sequence continues at coordinate 48,839 of CAMUYA010000024.1, read as the reverse complement.
AAGGAGTCGGGACTTGACAAGCTGATCGCGGCAAGCTATAAGCTGCTGGGGCTTATGAGCTTTCTTACCGCCGGTGAGGATGAGTGCCGTGCGTGGACCATTAAAGTAGGAACCAAGGCTCCACAGGCTGCGGGAAAGATACATACCGACTTTGAGAGAGGTTTTATAAAGGCAGAAGTCGTAAATTATAAGGATCTGCTCGAGCTGGGCTCTCTGGCTGCGGCAAGAGAAAAAGGACTTGTCGGAATAGAAGGAAAAGACTACGTTGTCAAGGATGGCGATGTAATTCTTTTCAGATTTAATGTGTAGGGAGATTAGCTTAAAATGAACGCAACCGATATATCATTCCCCAATCTGGGGATCTATCTGCAAAATGTTCCGAAGTCTTTTCATATCGGACCGATCACCATAGCGCTTTACGGAATGACTTTTGCGCTGGGTATGGTGCTGGGCCTGATGGTGGCTTCCAATGTGGCTAAGGAATTCGGCCAGAAGGAAAATGACTTCTGGGATTTTGCCATAAGGGTTATAATCGGGGGCCTTATCGGCGCCAGGATCTATTATGTTATATTCTCATGGGAGTATTACAAAGACAGCCCTCTGGACATCTTTAAGATATGGGAGGGCGGCATCGCAATCTACGGTGGTGTCATAGGTGCCTTCCTGACAGCGTTTATCTTCACAAAAAGAAAAAAGCTCAACGGATTTGTGCTTGCCGACGCTGCTATGCCGGCTCTGATACTCGGGCAGGCCATAGGGCGCTGGGGCAATTTCTTTAACAGAGAGGTGTTTGGAAAGTATACAGCCAGCCTGTTTGCCATGAGGCTTCCTCTTGATGCAATCCGCGAGGCTGATAAAAAACCCGAGCTTATGGCTCATGTGGCCGAAGGAGAAAACTTCGTGCAGGTGCATCCCACTTTCTTTTATGAGAGCGTGTGCAATCTCGCATTGTTTGGCTTGCTGATGTTATTCCGGAAAAAAAGGTCATTTAACGGAGAGATGTGTCTCTGGTATTTCGCAGGGTACGGAGTGATACGCTTTATTATAGAAGGAATACGCACCGATCAGCTTTATATCACCGGAACGCAGATCCCGGTTTCACAGGTTGTTGCCATTGTTCTCATAACAGTTGCCGTTGTGGGAGAGGTCGTGTGCAGGATACTCATTTCAAAGGATAAGCTTCCGGAGATTCTCAAAGTCGGGAATGCTGCTCCTGCGGAGAACTCCAAAGAGGCGTCTAAAGAGGAATCCAAGGAAGAGCCCACAGATGAGTCCAAGGAAGAGCCTACAGATGAGTCCAAGGAAGAGCCTACAGAAGAATCTTAAGCTGATCCTTAAGAAATACCTTAAGAGGATGTCCCACTTCGGACCACAATATATGGATACGACGTAAAAACATCACCAAAATCTTGTATTTTTTGTCTAAAAAAGACAGTAGCTAATAAACTACTGTCTTATTTTTTGTCTATTTTTACCCAAACAAATTATTAAGAAAAGTTAAAAAAACCGTTGAAAACTATTGCATTATATAGTAATTTAATGTAGAATTTTGCTTGTGAGTGGGATGAAGTGGGATATATACCCCATAAAGTGGGATGAAACAGACCTTCTGATGTGAGATAAAAGGAAAGGAGCAGAGGCGTGGCCGGACTCATCGGAGAATACAATCACACAATCGATGCCAAAGGCCGCCTCAGCGTCCCTTCCAAATTCAGGACAGTGCTCGGTGACAGCTTCGTGATCTCAAAAGGGATCGATCCCTGCCTCGTTGTATATTCCGAGGAGGAATGGAGTGCATTCCAGGCCAAACTGAATACACTTCCCACATTTAACGATAACGCAAGAGAAGTAAAAAGATTCTTCGGTTCCGGTTCGGCTTATGTGGAGGTCGATGCCCACGGGAGGATCCTTGTACCGGCCAATCTTCAGGAATACGCCGGACTCACCAAGGATGTGACCATTGTGGGAACCACGGACGGAAAAGCGGAGATATGGGATACTGCCAGCTGGAACGCAAGAGAAGGCAAGGCAAGCCCGAAGGAAGCTATCAAGAATCTTTTTGACATGGGCATCCAGATCTGATAAAGGCGCGGAAGGATAATATGGAATTCAATCATTATTCCGTAATGCTCGGCGAAACCATAGAAATGCTCAGGATAAAACCTGACGGAATATACTTAGACGGCACCCTCGGCGGGGCCGGCCACTCGAGCGAGATCTGCAAAAGGCTCACCACCGGGCATCTCTATGGAGTGGACAGGGACGAAGCCGCAATAGAGGCGGCAAGTGAAAGATTAAAGCCGTATAGCGGTAAATATACAATTTTGAGAAGCAACTACAGCGACGCTCTGGCGATCCTCTCCGAAAAAGGAGTTACATCCTTTGACGGCATCCTGCTCGATCTGGGAGTGAGTTCCTATCAGCTTGATACAGGAGAGAGAGGGTTTTCCTACCGATTTGACGCACCTCTCGATATGAGGATGGACACGAGACAGGAGCTGACAGCCGCAGACATAGTAAACGATTACTCAGAAAGCGAGCTTTACCGGATAATAAGAGATTACGGTGAAGAAAAGTTCGCCAAGAACATAGCAAAACACATCGCGGCAGCGCGAAAGGACAAAAGGATAGAGACCACATCGCAGCTGGACGAAATAATCCACGCAGCGATACCGGCGAAGATGAGAACGGAAGGCCATCCGGCGAAACAGACTTTCCAGGCACTGCGGATCGAGTGCAATCAGGAATTGAAGGCTCTTGAAAAATCACTGGACGAAATGACGGAGGCGCTTAACAGCGGCGGAAGATTCTGTGTGATAACCTTCCATTCACTGGAAGACAGAATGGTCAAAGCATCATTCAGAAAGAGCGAATCGCCCTGCACATGCCCGCCGAACTTCCCGGTATGTGTGTGCGGAAAGAAACCTCTCGGGAAGGTGATCACCAAAAAGCCTATAACGGCATCGGAAGAAGAACTTGGCGAAAACAGCCGGTCAAAGAGTGCGAAGCTCAGGGTGTTCGAGAGAATATAAGGGATTAAACAGGGATAAACGGATTTAAAAGGGAGAAGGTAAAGGGAATGGCACAGAGAGATCATGAGAGAACATACGGACAGGAGTACCAGTACGGAAATACAGTAAGAGATTACGGATACCCTCGCAGACAGTATGAGCCGGAGACAGAGAGAAGGCATGCCCGCAGGCCTCGCAGAAAGGCATCTTTCAGCATTCTTGGTTTTGCGTTTGCGGGAATTGCATTTGTAGTTTTTGGTATAACTGTAGTAAACTATGTACAGTTACAGAGTGAGCTTACGGAAAAGACAAGGTCCGTGGCCAGCAAGCAGGTAAAGCTCACAAACTTAAGGTCCGAGAATGATGAGCACTACACAAGAGTCACATCCAGCATCGATCTGGAGCACATCGAAGAAGTTGCACGCGGAGAGCTCGGCATGACTTACGCGGGGGACGGGCAGGTTGTTGTTTACGATTCTGTCGGAAACGATTATATGCGCAGAGCGGATGGTAATTAAGTAAAAATGGCATTAAAAGATATCTTTAAGAAAAAGAATGATCAGCCTCAGAGGCCTCGCTTAACGGGAGCCCAGAACAGACGCGCAAAACTTGCATTTCTGTTCGGGGTTTCTGTTTTGCTTTTAGCGGGTCTTTCGATAAGACTGGTTTACATTGTCAAAGTACACGGTGCGGAGTATCAGAAAGCCGTGTTGCAGAATCAACAGTACGATACTGTTACGATCCCTTTCAGGAGAGGCGATATCGTTGATAAGAACGGAACGATCCTTGCCACATCGGAAAAGGTTTACAACGTGGTGATCGATGCTTCGGTCATGCTCACATATCAGAATCATCGCTATCTTGAGCCAACCCTCGAAGCGCTTTCGCAGTGCTTTTCAGACATCCTCGATGTGGATGCCATCAGATACTACGTAATGAACAACGAGTCCAGCAGGTATTACGTGGTCGCAAAGCGCCTTTCCTACGGGGAGATAAGCAAATTCCTCGAAATGCAGAGCGAGAATGATTACATAAAGGGCGTCTATTTCGAAGAGGAATACAAGAGAGTATATCCCAACGGACACCTTGCTTCCACCATACTCGGATTTACAAGAAAGAACTCTAACGCCGAGGGACAGTATGGTCTTGAGGAGTACTATGACGACATCCTTACGGGTACAAACGGCCGCGAATACGGATATCAGAATGACGACGATACGCTGGAAAGAACAGTAAAGCCCGCGGTTGACGGATACACTCTTCATTCCACCATCGACGCGAACGTGCAGAGCATAGTGGAAAAGTATCTGCGCGAATTCAACGAAGAATACGCCGGAAATGTAAGAGAGGGGAACGGAGCGGAAAATATCGGATGCATCATCATGGATGTAAACAGCGGCGAGATCCTCGCTATGGCCAATTACCCCGATTATGATCCGAACGATTACAAGAATGCCGGCCCGCTTATCGGTACGCAGTACATCGAACAGTACACCAACCCTGCCGGATACTACGAATACGAGACCACCAAGCAGGTGATCAATCAGGAGTTTCTTTCCACTCTGAACGAGGAACAGCTCAACGTAAACTTTTCTTCACTGTGGAAAAACTACTGCATTTCAAATACGTATGAGCCCGGTTCCACGGCAAAGCCTTTTACTGTGGCTGCAGCGCTGGAATGCGGCGCCATAACCGGTGATGAGGTATACACCTGCAACGGATTCATGGAAGTGGGAGGCCACAAGATAAAGTGCCACAACTATGCAGCGGGCGGTGACGGTGCAGTGAGTGTAAAGGATTCCATTGCATGGTCCTGCAACGTGGCTCTGATGAAGATCGGTCAGGCGATGGGACGTGACAGATTCTGCAGGTTCCAGAGGAATTTCAACTTTGGTCTCAAGACCAATATAGACCTCGCGGGAGAGTCCAGGACTGCAAGCCTTGTGTACGAATCCAAAGATATGCTTCCCTCCGACCTGGCCACCAACACATTCGGACAGAACTTCAACGCTACAATGATACAGATGATAACGGGATTCTGTTCTCTGATAAACGGCGGGCATTATTATGAGCCCCACATGGTATCAAAGATAACCAACGCTTCGGGAGCCACCATCGAGAATATTGAGCCCCGCGAGCTAAAGACCACTGTATCTGAATCTACCTCGGAAAAGATCAGGGAATACACACGTGCCGTGGTAATGGAAGAGGGCGGCGACAGAAGAACCGGTAAAACCGCAAGACCTGCGGGATATGCCATAGGAGGAAAGACCGGTACTGCGGAGACCCTTCCCAGAGGAAACAAAGAGTATGTTGTTTCATTTATGGGATATGCACCGGCCGATAATCCGCAGATTGCCATCTATGTGGTGGTAGACAGACCGAATGCGGCAAAGCAGGACGATGCGAAATTTGCCACAAAGATCGTGAGAAATGTTCTCACGGAAGTGCTTCCTTATCTCGGAATATACATGACAGAGGAACTGTCCGATGCAGAGATAAAGGAGCTGGAAGAAAAGAAACTGGAAAACACCTATAAATATGCCGAATCTTCCGAGCAGGGCGAGGAAGAACAGGAAGAGGAATATATCACGGAGGGAACCATTGTCGATCCCACCGGGGAGAGCGCTAATATTTATCCCAAGTGGATGACATATCCCGTTGATCCCGCAACAGGGTATCGCATAGATCCCGATACCGGCGAAAAATACGATGCGGCTACCGGAGAGCTCGCCACGGAAGACAATGAATCCATGGGAGAAGATGTGCCCGTAAACGGAAATCTCACCACCTCCCAGAGCGGGGATACATCAGGACACTAGCGATGTGCTATAAGCGATGCGCAAATCGTACTCTGATTTGCGCATGAACTCCGTTACGCCTCAAGACGGAGTTCATACGAAGTATCGCGCAGAATGTGATGTACTTTATCGCATTCTGTAAAAGAAGCGATGCGCAACTAGCGATGCGCAAATCGTACTCTGATTTGCGCATGAACTCCGTTATGCCTCAAGACGGAGTTCATACGAAGTATCGCGCAGAATGCAGTGTACTTTGCTGCATTCTGTAATACAACAGATAGGAGACCCACATGGCAACATCCACAGCAGATGGTGTAAAAAATTTCACAAAAAAACAGCTGCGCAGAGCGGCAAAAGCCGGTTTTGACTGGAACATGGTGCTGGTACTCGCATTTCTTCTGGGATTCGGACTGATCATGGTTTATTCCGCGAGCTCTTATGTTGCCCTGAGGGACTACGGCGACCAGACCCATTATTTTTCACGTCAGGCCATAGCCGATCTTGTCGGTATTATCGGTGCTGTGCTTCTCATGTTCGTTCCTTACAGGATATATGATAAGAAATGGATCTTCAGATGGGTATTTTACGGCCTTGCAACGACCCTGCCCCTTCTTACCATTCCCTTCGGTATCGAGTCCCATCATGCCACAAGATGGGTGGAAATACCGGGAACGCCTTTCAACTTCCAGCCTGCCGAAGCGTCAAAGCTTTTCATGATAATGTTCATGGCCTCGTGGCTTTATGCCATCGGAAAAAAGATAAATGAGAGGAAGTATTTCTGGTTTACACTGGCACTTCCGATCCCGGTATGCCTGATCATTTATACCGTTACGGATAATCTGAGTTCGGCTATAATAATATATGCTATCTCTTTTATCATGACATTTGTGGTGAGCCGCGATCTCAAACGGTTCATTATCGTGGTGGGGATCATAGCGGTTATCGTTGCGATAGTCATCATTGTTGCCGAAAACATAAATGTGGGTGATGATAAGGCGTCCTTCAGACTGATGAGGATCTATTCCTGGCTGCACCCCGAAAATACAGCCGATTCCAAGGCACACCAGATCATTCAGGGTCTTTACGCCATCGGAAACGGGGGCGTGTGGGGCAAAGGCCTGGGGCAGAGCGTACAGAAGATATCAAACCTCCCCGAGCCTCATAACGATATGATCTTTGCCATAATCTGCGAGGAACTCGGAGTGGTTGGTGCAATAGCGGTGATCATCATTTTCGTTCTGCTTCTTTCAAGAATGTACATGATCGCAAGAGATACTTCCGAGGTTTATCCTTATATGCTTGTTATCGGTATTATGACCCATGTTGCTCTTCAGGTCATATTGAATATCGCCGTTGCGACAAACAGTATGCCGAACACCGGCGTGTCCCTTCCGTTCATCTCTTACGGCGGATCATCGGTGTGCTTCCTGATGGCTGAAATGGGTATAGTTCTTGGAATAAACCGCAGTAATCGTGCAGAGGTGAGTAAGTGAGCAGACGAGTCCGGATCATCCTGAATATCGTTGTCGTACTCGCTGTCCTGGCAGGGTTACTCGGGGCGGCGTATTATCTTCTTACAGCTTACCGCGTCGATCCCGACAAAGTTATAGTGGAAGGAAACAAACACTACACGGGGGAACAGATAGCCGATATGGTCATGGACGGCCCGCTGGGAGATAACTCCCTGGTGCTTTCCTGGAAGTTTAAGAATAAGAAGATCACGGACGTGCCTTTTGTTGACAGCATTACCGTATCGGTCCTGAGCAAGGATTCTATCAGAATAAACGTATATGAGAAAGCACTTGCGGGATATGTTAATTATCTGGATCATTACATTTATTTTGATAAAGACGGGTATGTGGTCGAGAGCTCATCGGTGCTCACCGACGGAATACCTCAGGTGGCCGGGATCACCTTCAACAGCATAGAGATCGGAAAGAAGCTGGGAACAGGGGATGCTGAGCTTTTTGCAAGGACTCTGGACCTTACAAAGATGATGGACAAATACGGACTGAAGGTGGATAAGATCTTTTTCCACGATCAGGATGAAGTTACGCTGTATTTCGGAAAGGTCAGGGTCGCCCTGGGAAGTGACAGAACCCACATCGAGGATAAGATCATGAATCTTCCTGTTTTTATGGAAACCCTCGAAGGCAAGAGCGGAGTTCTGGATATGAAGGAATATGATGAGACAAACGGTATATATATTTTCAAGGCCGACAAGGAATGATATGCATGGTAAATGCAAGTAGTAGACATAAGTATGGAATAATTCTTTTTTTACAAAAATATTAAATTTTTCATTGCGAAAATCCATAAATGATTATATTATATTATTTGTATGCGAGCTAGTTAAGTTTGGAGGAAGCATAAAGTGTCTATAGATATTAGAGAGGTTGAATCGGATAATAAAGCGAAGATCATAGTTATAGGCGTCGGCGGAGCCGGAAACAACGCCGTTAACCGTATGATCGATGAGGGTATAGGCGGAGTTGAGTTCATCGGAGTTAACACCGATAAGCAGGCGCTTGACCTGTGCAAGGCTCCCAGGCGTATACAGATAGGAGAAAAGCTCACCAAGGGTCTCGGCGCAGGCGCTAAGCCCGAGGTTGGAGAGAAAGCAGCAGAGGAGAGCGTTGAAGAGCTCACATCCGCACTTGAGGGCGCGGATATGGTATTTGTTACCTGTGGAATGGGTGGCGGTACCGGTACCGGAGCTGCTCCCTATATTGCAAAGCTTTCAAAGGATATGGGAATCCTTACTGTCGGTGTTATGACCAAGCCCTTTACCTTTGAGGGACGCCCCAGGATGATGAACGCCAAGGGCGGGATCGAAAAGATCACTGATTATGTTGATACTCTTATCGTTATTCCTAATGATAAGCTTCTTGAGATAGTTGATAAGCGCACTTCCATGCCCGATGCGCTTAAGAAGGCTGACGAGGTTCTTCAGCAGGCGGTGAGAGGTATTACCGATCTTATCACCGAGTCCGCTATAATCAACCTCGATTTCGCAGATGTGCAGACAGCCATGAAAGATCACGGTATTGCTCATATCGGAATCGGTATGGCAAGCGGAGAGAACAAGGCTGAAGAAGCTGTACGTCTTGCTGTTGAAAGTCCTCTTCTTGAGACTAAGATCAACTCCGCATCGGATGCCATCATCAGCATCACCGGAGATATATCACTCAACGACGTTGCGGTTGCATCAGCTTATATCCAGTCCCTTACGGGAGAGGAAGTCAATATTATACAGGGTGCGAACTACAACGAGAACATGCCCGATACCTGTATCGTTACAGTTATCGCTACCGGTCTTGATGCGGTTCCCATCACAGGCAATCTTGGACGCACAGGCGCTCCCGGAGCTCCGAAGCCTTCATTTGTAGGCGTAGGTGCCAGAACAGCGAGCCAGCCTCAGTCCACTCATCATATGCCTGTCAATTCTTCAATGGGTACTGCACCCATTCCCAGAGGAACACAGAATTTCCAGACTGCACCCATCAGATCCAATGTGCAGCAGCAGGAGCTTGTTATTCCCAGCTTCCTTACAAGGAATAAGGATGAGTAAGAAATCATTTTGGTAAAAGCAGAAGAAATCTTATCAATGGAATATCTGAAAAAAAGCGATTTCACCGGGTCCACGGAGGGAATGCGCTACCGGCTGGAGAAGAAAGGCGATAAACTGCTCTGTACCATATGGCCCGAGCCCTTTAATTTCCATACAACACCGGAGTCCGAAAAAGAGAGCGAAGAGTTCACCTTCGACCGTGACGGTGTTGAGGATGCGGTGAGATGGATGAATGACAGACTGTTCAGAGATCATGACAGATTTTCGGCCGCGGCATCAAATTGGAAAGAGTATAAGTTAACATAAAATTCAAGTTGACATAAAACTATATCTTGTGTATAATCATAGGCGGATTGCAAGCAATGGTACAAGTGCGGCAATCCGCTTTGTTGTTTTTATATCAATTAACCCGAAAGGTGAGAGAAGAAATGAAATGTCCTTATTGCGGTAATGATAACACAAGAGTAATTGATTCACGTCCGGCGGATGACAACGCTTCCATCAGAAGGCGCAGGATCTGCGATGACTGTAACAAGAGATTTACCACCTATGAAAAAGTCGAGACTATTCCGCTCATTATCATAAAGAAGGACAATAACCGCGAGACCTACGATCGCGCAAAGATAGAGAGCGGACTTATCCGCGCCTGTCATAAGAGACCCGTCAGCGCGGCTCAGATAACAAAGCTTGTCGATGATGTTGAGAATGAGATAACCCAGATGGAGGAAAAAGAGATCCCCAGCGAGGTGGTCGGAGAGCTTGTGATGAATAAGCTTAAGAATCTCGACGAAGTGGCTTATGTAAGATTTGCATCCGTTTATCGTGAGTTCAAGGATGTCAACACATTCATGGATGAACTCAAAGCTATGCTCAGATAATAATGTCACCGGTTTTATCCACAACCATAGATCGGTAAAAACGTATCTGAAAAAAATGATACGTTTTTTGCTTTCAGGACTAAATTTTTGATGTAAACTGCCGATATAAAGTGTGCAGGCACCAAAGGAAAAGGATTTCCCGCGGCAGTTAACATCCGTTTAAGCGTTAAAGGAAAGAGGCTTAAACGTAACAAGGAGGTTTAAGGATGGGACTCAATGGAATAGGATTTAATCAAAATTTCATAGGAAATTATCGTATACCGCAGGTCCCTACTGTCAGCGTCGATGAAGTAAGAAAGCAGGACGAACAGCTTAAACAGGCTCAGAAAGAGCAGTTTTATTCGCCGGCTTCCCCTCAGAGCAGCCCTTCTGTACCCAGAAATGACGCAGCTCTTGAAGATATTTCACTCACATTCAATAAGAGTGATGATTTCGGTTACATCGGCAAGGACAGTGACATCTACTCCCTGGATGTTGAAAACGCCATTTCCGATATGAAGAAGGACGATGTGCTCAGGCAGTATCAGTTCTTTGTCGGCAGCTCCGCATCAGGCGCTATTGTTGACAATTCGGACGGAGTGGTTATACCGAAGCTTTGATTAAATATCAATGTCTGTACAACTTATTGATACTGATAATCTGTATCAATAGCAGAGCCCGATTTTCCGCATAAAGTGTGGAAAACGGGCTTTTCTTATGTTAAAATTATGAATCTGAGAGTGGGGGAAAATGCAAAACGGGCGGTTGTCCGAAACAGAAAAGAAACACAAAAAAATCAGAAGAAACACAGAAGAAAGATTCACAGGGCTTAAAAATGTCAGAAGAAATACTTAATGTCAGTTCGTTAAAAGTAAATGCATCGGATCGTGAGATACTCCGCGGAGTGGATCTAAAGATCGGCAAGGGCGAAACCCATGTGCTCATGGGACCTAACGGTGCAGGCAAATCCACACTCGGATACGCGCTTATGGGACATCCTTCATACGAGGTAACTTCAGGGCAGGTCGGTTTTATGGGAGAGGATCTGCTTGATATGACTCCGGATAAGAGGGCTAAAGCAGGACTGTTCCTGTCCTTCCAGAATCCGGTGGAAGTGCCGGGTGTATCACTCCTCGATTTCCTTCGCACATCATATGAGCAAAAAGGAGAGAGGATCAGCCTGTTAAAATTCCGCAAGCTTGTAAAGGAAAAGATGCAGATCCTTAATATGGATGAATCCTATCTTGAAAGAAGCCTTAATACAGGCTTTTCGGGAGGAGAGAAAAAGAAGGCCGAGATACTTCAGCTTCTTGTCCTTGAACCCAGGCTGGCCATCCTTGATGAGACAGACTCCGGACTTGATGTGGATGCAGTAAAGACGGTATCGGTCGGAGTGGAGCATTTTCAGAAAGAGACGGAGGGAAGCCTTCTAATAATCACTCACAGCACCAGGATACTCGAGAGCCTTAAGGTCGATAAGACCCATGTCATGGTGGCCGGTAAGATAGTTGATAACGGAGGCCCCGAGCTCGTCGAAGAGATAAATGCAGCGGGATTTGAAAAGTATTTGAAAGAATGAAAGGTTAATGGGAAAGTTAACCTTTCGGAAGAATAAATATGTCAGACAGAGAAAAAACATTTGTCGATGATATCGACAGAGAGCTATATGATTTCAGATTCGATTCGGCCGATTCCTACAGGCTCGAGAGTGGACTTAGCGAAGAAATAGTAAGGCAGCTTTCGCAGGAAAAGAACGATCCCGAGTGGATGCTCGAACTGAGACTTAAAGCTCTGGATATTTACAACAAAACAAAGATGGTCGAGTGGGGTCCCGATATAAGCGGGCTCGATATGGACAAGATCGATACCTACGTCCGCTCCAACACCACCATGAAGGGTAAATGGAGCGAAGTGCCCGAAGAGATAAAAGAGACCTTTGAAAGGCTGGGAATCCCCCAGGCAGAGAGGGAATCCCTTGCAGGAGTGGGCGCACAGTATGACAGCGAGCTTGTTTATCACAATATCCGCGAGGATGTCAAAAAGCTTGGAGTGGTATATACAGATCTTGAGAGTGCCATGCACGGCGAATACGAGCAGATGATAAAGGATCACTTTATGAAGCTCGTTCCGCCGACGGATCATAAATTCGCTGCACTTCACGGTGCGGTATGGTCTGGCGGCTCCTTCGTATACGTGCCCAAGGGGGTAAAGGTGGAAATCCCGCTGCAGAGCTATTTCAGGCTGAACGCGCCCGGCGCGGGACAGTTTGAGCACACTCTGATCATCCTTGATGAGGGGGCCGATCTTCATTTCATAGAAGGTTGTTCCGCTCCCAAATACAATGTGGCAAATCTTCATGCGGGTTGTGTCGAGCTTTTTGTGGGCAAGAATGCAAAGCTAAGATATTCCACCATCGAAAACTGGTCCAAGAATATGTATAACCTTAACACAAAACGGGCCATCTGTGATGAAGGAGGAAAGATCGAATGGGTATCGGGTTCCTTCGGAAGCCATGTAAGTTATCTTTATCCCATGAGCATTCTTAACGGAAAAGGCTCTTCATGTGAGTTCACAGGTATAACATTTGCCGGAAAAGGACAGAACCTCGACACCGGGCTTAAGGTCGTACACAACGCGCCCGAGACCAGCAGCGTGGTATCCACGAGATCCATTTCCAAAAGCGGAGGGATAAGCACTTTCAGAAGTGCGGTGACCATCATGCCGGCTGCCAAAAAGAGCAGGTCCACGGTAAGTTGCCAGTCCCTTATGGTGGATGATATTTCAAGGTCCGACACTATTCCTGCCATGGATATAAGGACTCCGGATGCGGATGTCGGACATGAGGCAACCATCGGAAGAATATCCGATGATGCTGTATTTTATATGATGTCAAGAGGCATATCCGAGGAAGATGCCAGAGCGATGATAGTAAGCGGATTTGCCGAAAATGTTAGCAAGGAACTGCCCCTCGAGTACGCTGTTGAGATGAACAATCTCATCAGACTTGAGATGAAAGGCAGTATAGGTTGATGCAGATGGATAACGGAATGATCACCGTAAATAATCTTCCGGCTCCCACATGGGAAAAGCTTAAAGTAAACAGAGCAGCGGTAAGCGTATGCACGGATTACAAAGAAGCTTCCATGATATGCAAGGCGGGAGATGAACCGGCGGTGACAGATGATGCCGGGACAATTGAATCTTTTTCCTCTATAAAGACGGGTATGGGAGATGAGGTTTCATCTCTTCTGAGCCGCTTGCAGAGCGAAGGAAAGGTAAGTCCAAAGCTGCTTACCGCATCCGGTAAAACTGTATTAAAGATCGAGGGAAACGGAGCGGAGAGTCTTGCCGGGATGCTTCTTATTGATGTGCCCGAAGGAAAGAAGGCTACAGTTATCATGGACATTACCGGCGCAGCCGGAGTGCTGCAGACTCTTGTCAGATCCGGAAAGGATTCTGATCTCGAGCTGATACAGGTGATCAGATCATCGGGGAATAAAGATCTTCTGAATGATATCGGCTCGGAGGGATCGGAAGGATCTGTCTTTAAGCTTGTGCAGGTTTTTATGCCGGGAAAGAGCCTTTATGCGGGCTGCAAGGCACTTCTTTCGGGAAGGGGTTCCAGATACGAAGCATACATAGGATATGATCTGGACGGAAGCGATGTGCTGGACATGAATTATCATGCCGTACACACCGGAAAGGATACCGAGAGCATGATGAATGCATCCGGAGCGCTTTCAGGCAGTTCGGAAAAGACTTTCAGAGGTACCATCGACTTTATAAGAGGCGCCAAAAGGGCAGTCGGAAACGAAGCCGAAGATGTGCTCATTCTTGATGAAGGCGTGATAAACAAAACGGTTCCGCTTATTCTCTGCGAGGAAGAGGATGTGGAAGGCAATCACGGTGCCAGCATCGGAATGCCCGATGAAGAAACTCTGTTTTATATCATGTCCCGCGGTATAGACAGAGAGGAAGCGCTTGCGGTGTTAAGGCGCTCAAAGGTGAGCAATGCCGTCATGAATATGAGTGACGAAGAATACAGAAACGAGATTATGGGTCTGATCTATGACAGAGATTGATGAAAAAGTAAAAAAACTCAGAGAAGAGTTCAGAATATTCCGGGAGACGGATTACGTATATCTCGACAATTCCGCCACCAGTCAGCGCCCCGACAGAGTGATCAGGGCGGTTTCGGATTTTTATGCCGAAAAGAATGCAAACCCGTTCAGAGGAGTGTATGAACTCAGCGAAAAATGCACCGAGGAATACGAGAGTGCAAGAAGCAGAGCGGCAGCATTCATAGGGGCGGAGCATTCATCCGAGATCGTGTTTACCAGAAATGCCACAGAGGCGCTTAATCTTATCGCATACAGCTATGGCTGCTCAGAGCTTTCGGAAGGCGACGAGATCGTGGTGAGCGTCTGCGAGCATCATTCGAATTTTCTTCCGTGGGTTATGGTATCGGAAAGGACGGGAGCAAAGCTTGTAAAGCTTTTGCCGGATGATACGGGATGCATCACTCCCGAAGCACTGAGAAGCGTGATAACCGGAAAAACTCGTCTCGTATGCGTCACACAGGTATCAAACGTTTTCGGAAAAGTAAATGATATCAAGACTCTTGCACAGATCGCTCACGAAGCCGGTGCACTTATAGTATGCGACGGAGCGCAGAGTGTGCCTCACATGCCGGTTGATGTTCGGGATCTGGACGTGGATTTTCTTGCATTTTCCGGGCATAAAATGCTGGCTCCCATGGGAATAGGAGTGCTGTACGCAAAAAGAGATATCCTAAGCTCTATGAAGCCCTTTATGCTGGGCGGAGAAATGATAGAAAGCGTGCACTGGGACAGAGTAAAATTCGCCGTTATACCTCATGTGTTTGAAGCCGGAACAGTGAATGCCGGAGGCGCGGCAGGCCTTAAGGCTGCAATGGAATTTATAGATGAGATCGGTTTTGATCTTATCATGGAACAGGAAAAGAGACTGACCCGTCTGGCGATGGATGGGATAAAGAATATAAACGGAATACATGTGATCGGAGATCAAAGCCCGGAAGGACACGAAGGAATAATCACCTTTACAGTGGACGGAGTTCACCCCCATGATGTGGCACAGATCTTTGACAGCGAAAGGATATGCGTAAGAGCGGGACACCACTGCGCCCAGCCTCTTATGGATCACCTTGGGATAGGCTCATGCACAAGGGCGAGCTTTGCGTTTTACAATACCGAAGAAGAGGTGAACAGATTTCTTGAATGCCTCTCCGGAATAAGAAGGAAAATGGGTTATAATGAGTGACAGTTTTTACAATGAAGTGCTGACGGATCACAATATGCATCCGATCCACAAGCATCCGATAGACAATCCGAATCTCGTGCTGGAGGGCGTCAACCCCTCATGCGGAGACGATATTGTTTTACAGCTGCGCGTGGAAAATGATAAAATAGTCGAAGGATCATTTGTGGGCGAGGGATGTGCCATAAGCCAGGCGAGTGCGGATATCATGCTGGAGCTTATCATAGGAAAGAGCAAAGACGAAGCACTTTCTCTTGCCGATGCATTTATGAGAATGATCAGAAACGAGGCTTCCGAGGAGGATATAGAGCTTCTGGATGAAGCTGGGGCATTAAAAGATATCAGCCATATGCCCGCACGTGTAAAATGCGCCGTGCTGGGGTGGCACACCATGGAAGAATTATTTGGAAGGAAGTCTGAATGATTTATCTGGACAATGCGGCAACGACAGTTACCGACCCTGAAGTGGTCAGGTCGATGCTGCCATATTTTACGGAAAATTTCGGAAATCCAAGCAGCATATACAGCATCGGCAATGATACCAAGAACGCCATTGCCAAGGCAAGAGCGCAGGTTGCCGGTCTTATAGGTGCAAGACCCGGGGAGATCTATTTTACATCAGGAGGCACCGAATCAAACAACTGGGCAGTGACCGGGGCGGTTATGGCGCTTCAGAAAAAGCCCCATATCGTCGTGAGCGCCATTGAGCATCTGTCGGTGCTCAATCCCTGTAAAATGCTTGAAAAGATGGGCTGCGAGGTCACATACCTGCCGGCCAGGAGTGACGGAACCATAAGTGTTGAAACATTTGCGTCAAAGCTTCGTCCCGACACAGGATTTGTATCCATCATGCTGGCAAATAACGAGGTGGGCACCATCGAACCCATCAGAAAGCTGGCCGAGATCGTTCATGAAAAGGGTGCTATCTTTCACACCGATGCAGTGCAGGCAGTGGGGCATATTCCCGTGGATGTATACGATCTGGGAGTGGATCTGTTAAGCGGAAGCGCCCACAAATTCGGAGGCCCCAAGGGTGTGGGTTTCCTTTATGTCAAAGAGGGGATAAAGCTCAAGAAATTCATGTTCGGCGGGCACCAGCAGGAAGGTATGAGAGCCGGAACGGAAAATGTACCGGGGATCGTTGGGCTCGGAACCGCGGCTGAGATCGCGGGCCGCGGGCTTGAGAACCGCATGGGTCACATAGAATCCCTGCGGAACATGCTCTTAAACGAGATCAGAAACCGCATTCACGGCGTGCAGGTCAACGGGACCATGCAGGGAAGACTGCCGGGAAATATCAATGTATCAATTCCCGGAATAGATGCGGAGAGCCTTGTTATCAGACTGGACAGGCAGGATATTTTCATATCCACCGGGGCGGCATGCTCTGCCGGAGCATCCAGACCGTCGCATGTGCTTAAAGCCCTCGGATACAACAATGACAGGCTTAAAGGAGCGATCAGGATCTCTGTTTCGGAATCCAACACCATCGGAGAGATCGAGAAGGTCGCCAGCGTTATTACGGATGAAGTGTTCAAGATGTATGAGGCATCCGGAGCAGGATATTATTAATGGGAAATAAGACAGTTGTAGTCGGCATGTCGGGAGGAGTGGATTCCTCCGTGGCCGCACTTCTTCTAAAAGAACAGGGATATGATGTTATCGGCGTCACTATGCAGATATGGCCCGAGGAGGCTCCCGAACATGAGGGGGGATGCTGCGGCGTATCGGCTGCGGCAGATGCAAGGGCTGTCGCCGGGAAGATCGGTATCCCTTTTTATGTTATCGACTTTACCGATGTGTTCAGAGAAAAGGTGATCGATTACTTCACCTGCAGTTATCTTAACGGAAAAACCCCCAATCCCTGCATTGCCTGCAACAGGTATGTCAAGTGGGAGGCGCTGCTGTCAAAAAGCATTGACATAGGGGCGGATTATATAGCTACGGGACATTACGCAAGGATAGCAGAGCTTCCGGGCGGCCGTCTTGCTGTCAGA
Organism: uncultured Lachnospiraceae bacterium; assembly: GCA_947164865.1. Classification (GTDB taxonomy): domain Bacteria; phylum Bacillota; class Clostridia; order Lachnospirales; family Lachnospiraceae; genus AC2028. The sequence goes on along the minus strand of CAMUYA010000024.1, from coordinate 31,304 downwards.
AATTCAGTTACAGCCGCCAAGGATCAGACATATGCTCTGTACAATCTCACGCAGACGCAGCTTGCGAGAACACTTTTTCCGATCGGAGATCATTCAAAGGACGAGATAAGAGAGATAGCCTCTCAGGCGGGACTTCCGGTCGCGAATAAGCCGGATTCCCAGGAGATATGTTTTGTACCGGACGGAGATTATGCTAAATATATTGAAAACCGGGCTGCCCAAAACAGCTCCTTAAAGCTACCGCCGGCAGGCAATTTTGTAAATGCCGACGGGAAGGTCATAGGAAAACACAAGGGGATCACTCATTACACGATAGGCCAGAGAAGAGGGCTTGAAATAGCTGCCGGGCACAGGGTTTTTGTCACTGATATAAGACCCGAAACGAATGAAGTGGTGATAGGCGAGAATGAGGAATTGTTCACCACGGAGGTAGTTTTTGAGGACGTTAACTATATGGCGGTGCCCGGGCTTAATACGGGGGAAAAGCTAAGGGTAAAAGCCAAGATAAGATACAATCATTCCGGGGAAGAGGGCGAGATAGAGGCTCTTCCCGGAGGAAAAGCCATATGCCGTTTTGACAGGCCTGTGAGAGCCGCCACACCGGGCCAGGCACTTGTCTTTTATATTGATGAATATGTGGCGGGTGGAGGAACGATATGCCGATAATATCCGATTGTCATTTACATTCACATCACTCAGCCGATTCCACGGCTTCAATGGAATCGATGATCGAAGCCGGAATAGCTGCAGGGCTCAAGATCATGTGCTTTACGGAGCATAATGATTTCATGCTTCCAGATGTTCCCGGTGCCAAGCATGCATTGGACGAGTGGGTGCTTAATACCGATTCCTATCTGTATGAACTTCTGCAGTACAGGGAAAAGTATAAGGACAAGATCAAGATCCTGTTCGGTGCCGAGATTGGCCTTCAGGATATATGTATCAGGGAAAATGCCGTGTTTGCAAAATCTCATGAGTTTGACTTCCTGATAGGTTCAACTCATATCGTAAGAGGAATGGATCCTTACTATCCCGAGTATTTCGAGGGAAGAGACAGGGAGGATGCCTACCACGAATATTTTGAAGACGAACTTCGGAGCATAAAGAAAAATTCAAACTTCGATGTATACGGGCATCTTGATTACGTTGTAAGATACGGCGGAGGACTGGCCGAAGGTTATGATCTTTCAAGGCATATGGACCTTTTTGACGAGATCCTGAAAGCCCTTATCGATAAAGAAAAAGGTATCGAACTAAACAGCGGCGGCCTCAAAAAAGGAATGAAGGATTTCCATCCGAGGATGGAAGTGATAAAGCGCTATCGGGAGCTCGGAGGAGAGATAATAACCGTGGGATCCGATGCTCACGCTCCCGAAAATGTGGCCGACGGTTTTGAAAGAGCCTGCGAAGTGCTCAAGGAATGCGGCTTTAAATACTACTGCGTTTTTGAAAAGAGAATGCCGGAATTCTTTAAGTTATGATCGCGGAGAACGACTCCGGTCGTGACTTTGGCAATATTTGAAATAAGGAGATAAAGGATATGGCAATGAATCCTGCAAGTCTCATGAAAATGATGACTTTAAAGAATAAATTCGAGAAGAATCATCCCAAGTTTTTTGCATTTCTGGGTGCGGTCTTTTCCAGACCCATCGAGGAGGGAACCATAATGGAACTGACTGTTAAAAGACCGGGAGAAGATCCGATCACCACTAACATTTCGGTTACACAGGATGATATCGAGATGTTCAATGAACTTAAGAATATCAGGGAATAATGAGTTTTAAAAGCAAGTTTATAGGCGACAGGGCTTTTTACAAAACAGTGCTTTTCATAGCGGTTCCGATCATGGTCCAGAACGGAGTGTCCAACTTCGTCAATATGCTGGACAACCTGATGATAGGAAGGATCGGGACAAATGCACTTTCCGGTGTCGCCATATCAAATCAGATAATGTTTGTATACTACCTGCTCGTACTCGGCGCTTCCGCCGGAGTGGGTATTTTTACTGCCCAATATCATGGCATGGGAGATACCGAAGGGGTGCGCAACACTTTCAGGTTTAAGATGGTGGTAAATGCCGTGCTTACCGCCCTTGTGATCGTGTTCCTGATGATAATGTCGGAGACGCTCATAGGCCTTTTTCTGAAGGGTGAGGGAACTGCCGCAGATGCAGCCGAAACCCTCAGCATAGGAAAAGTCTACATGAAGATCATGCTCATCGGGCTCATTCCCAATGCCGCCACATTTTCGTATGCCAGTACTCTGCGCGAAACGGGACAGACAAAGGTGCCGATGATCGCGTCTATAGTTGCGATAGCAGTGAATCTTATCGGAAATCTGCTTCTCATATACGGATTACTTGGACTGCCCGCTCTGGGCGCTGCCGGAGCGGCTATCGCCACGGTCATTTCCAGATTCGTTGAACTGGGAGTGCTTGCCGTATACACCGGTACTCACAGCGCGGAACATCCTTTTATTATCGGTGCATTCAGGAGCTTTGGAGTGGCTCCGGAGCTGGCGGGAAAGTATCTGCTTAAGTCCCTTCCTCTTATGGCAAATGAAACACTCTGGGCTTTGGGACAGACCACAATGAATCAGTGCTATTCCTACAGAAGCCTGAAAGCCGTGGCTGCACTTAATATCGAGTCAACCATATGGAATCTGCTGGGAGTGTCCTTCCTTGCCATGGGAGAAGCGGTGGGTATAGTCGTGGGCCAGATACTCGGAAGCGGAGACATAGAGAAGGCCAAAGACCATGCCCGGAAGATGAGAGCATTTACCGTGGCGCTTGGCTTTTTGTTTGGAATACTCATGATCGCAATATGTCCGTTTTTCCCGAGGCTTTACAACACCACCGATGATGTGAGGCATATGGCGACACAGATTATATTTATCTACGGTGCACTTATGCCGCTTTTTGCATATACGCATGCCTCATACTTTACCATAAGGTCGGGAGGAAACACCCTTATAACCTTTATCTTTGACAGCTGCTTTGTGTGGCTGCTCTCTGTGCCTCTGGCTTTTGTGCTCAGCCGCTATACAAAGCTTCCCGTGGTATATATGATAGCCACGGTCCAGTCGCTGGAGATAATAAAATGCTGCATAGGCGGGGGCATGGTGCTGAGCGGGATCTGGGCAAGGAATATAGTGTCCGGAAAAGGGGCGGAGGATGCTCCGGATACCCCATAATGGACTTGACAAAAGGCGGGGATATTGTATAATTATATAGTGCGTTCGCACGTATTGGGTCAATCTATTCAAACGGAGGTATTTTCAAATGAACAATACAAAATTCGAGGCTGTAAGATACTGCATTATCGGTATTATCATAGCCGCTGTGGGAATGTTCTTCAATCTTGTCAAATTCAATACCGCTCTTATTCCTACTTTTTTCAAGAATATTCAGGCTCTTGGGTTTGACGAGGCTGTGAAAAAGAATCCTTTAATGGTCATGGCCGGAGCCAAGAATATCAAGAATGCGATCATGATATTCGGAATGCATTTCTCTGTTCTCGGTTTTGTGCTTGTATTCGCAGGAGCGGTTCTTGTCATTCTCGGATTTCTCGGATTTTTCGTATTTGCCGATGAAAAGAGAAAGAACGCTGTTGTCAGATAAATTTTAGGAATATATTGCTGTTTAAATATATATCAAATTACCAGGAGGAATCAAAAATGGCAGTAAAAGTAGCAATTAACGGATTTGGACGTATCGGACGTCTTGCATTCAGACAGATGTTCGGAGCAGAAGGATTTGAGATCGTGGCTATCAACGACCTTACTTCTCCCGAGATGCTCGCACATCTTCTTAAGTATGACTCAACTCAGGGTCGTTATGCACTTTGCGACAAGGTAACTTTCGGTGAGGATTTCATTTCCGTAGACGGAAAGAAGATCACCATTTACAAGGAAGCAGATGCTAAGAACCTTCCTTGGGGTCAGCTCGGAGTAGACGTTGTTCTTGAGTGTACCGGTTTCTACACCAGCAAGGACAAGGCTCAGGCTCACATCGATGCAGGCGCTAAGCATGTTATCATCTCCGCACCCGCAGGAAATGACCTTCCTACCATCGTTTACAATGTTAACCACAAGAATCTTACCAAGGATGACAAGATCATCTCTGCAGCTTCCTGCACCACCAACTGCCTTGCACCTATGGCAAAGGCTCTTAACGATCTTGCTACCATCAAGTCCGGTATCATGTGCACCATCCACGCTTACACAGGCGATCAGATGACACTTGACGGACCTCAGAGAAAGGGCGACAAGAGACGTTCACGTGCTGCAGCTTGCAACATCGTTCCCAACTCAACAGGCGCTGCAAAGGCTATCGGCCTTGTAATCCCTGAGCTCAACGGAAAGCTCATCGGCGCTGCACAGCGTGTACCTACCCCTACAGGATCAACCACTATCCTTACTGCAGTTGTAGAAGGAAACGTTACCAAGGAGCAGATCAATGACGCTATGAAGGCAGCTTCAAACGAGTCATTCGGATACAACACCGACGAGATCGTTTCTTCCGATATCGTTGGAATGACCTATGGATCACTCTTTGATGCTACTCAGACAATGGTTCTTCCTCTTGATAACGGAACTACTCAGGTTCAGGTTGTTTCATGGTATGACAACGAGAACTCTTACACTTCTCAGATGGTTCGTACCATCAAGCACTTCGGAAGCCTTCTTCAGTAATTAAACAGGAAGTTTCGAAAGCATAAAGAGACCTTAAAGGTCCGGTCTTAGGACCGGACCTTTTTTTCCTTATGAACATCGTTTACTATTGCTTACTTTTATAACCAATTATTATTTTAAATCAAGGAGATCAAAAATGGGACTTAACAAGAAATCAGTTGATGATATCAACGTAAAAGGAAAAAGAGTGCTTGTTCGTTGCGATTTCAACGTTCCCCTCAAGAACGGCGAGATCACTGATGAGACCAGGATCGTAGCAGCACTTCCCACTATCAAAAAGCTTATAAATGACGGAGGAAAGGTTATCCTCTGCTCACACCTCGGAAAGGTTAAGGAAGGCCCTAACGAGAAGGAGTCTCTTGCTCCCGTTGCAAAGGCACTTTCCGCAAAGCTCGGCAAGGATGTTGTATTCGTAGCAGATTACAATGTTACCGGTCAGGCTGCAACAGATGCCGTTAATGCCATGAAGGAAGGCGATGTTGTTCTTCTTCAGAATACCCGTTTCCGTATGGAAGAGGAGACTAAGCCCGCTAAGGCAGGAGAGAAGTTTGCTCAGGAGCTCGCAGACCTCTGCGACGATTATGTATGTGATGCATTCGGATCTTCTCACAGAGCACACGCATCTGTATCCGTTGTTACCAAGTATGTTCGTGAAAAGGGCGGAAACTGTGCAGTCGGATATCTTATGCAGAAGGAGATCGATTTCCTTGGCAATGCGGTAGAGAATCCCGTTCGTCCTTTCGTAGCTATCCTCGGCGGCGCAAAGGTTGCCGACAAGCTCAATGTTATCGACAATCTTCTCGAGAAGGCTGATACTCTTATCATCGGCGGCGGAATGGCCTTCACATTCCTTAAGGCTAAAGGATATGAGATCGGTAAGTCTCTTGTAGACATGGAGAAGATTGATTACTGCAAGGAGATGATGGCAAAGGCTGACAAGCTTGGAAAGAAGCTTCTTCTCCCCATCGACACCACCATTGCAGACGGTTTCCCGGATCCTATCGACGCACCTATCGATGTAACTGTAGTTGATTCAAACGCAATCCCTGCAGATAAGGAAGGTCTTGATATCGGAACCAAGACTGCAGAGCTCTTCGCAAATGAAGTTAAGTCTGCAAAGACTGTTGTATGGAACGGACCTATGGGCGTATTCGAGAACCCCACTCTTGCAAAGGGTACTCTTTCCGTAGCTCAGGCACTTGCTGATTCTTCAGCAACCACCATCATCGGCGGCGGTGATTCCGCAGCAGCTGTTAACCAGATGGGTCTCGGCGACAAGATGAGCCACATCTCAACAGGCGGCGGTGCATCACTTGAATTCCTTGAGGGCAAGGAGCTTCCCGGTGTATTTGCAGCTGACGATAAGTAATTAACTTGCAGTTTAACTAACTATCGAGTTTATTAGTAACTGAGTTACGCGAGTCCGCACAAATGTATGCTTCGCGCACCGCCTCTCGCTTTACGCTTCGCTCCAAGTCCCGCACTTGCTTCGCAAGATGCTCGAGCTATGGGTCCTCGATGCAAGAGCAGATGCCAGCTGCGTACTTTGCAGCGGCATGAAATTTCGTTATGAATCAAAACGAAATTTCATACGAAGTATCTGCGTAGGACGTTTTGTTCTTTAAAACGTCCGATCGGCCTCGGACACATTGCTCTCAGCATAGCATTTGCACGTACTCGCTGTTACTGATTAAGTAATCAACAATAATACTTACTTAGTAACAGGTATGGGCGATATGAGATTGTAGTTTGATCGAATTAGGCGCCGCGCTTAGCGAGAAGCACTTTGCGTAAATCGTGTCGAGGGATTGTTTGAGCAGCTCGCCTGATGAGGCGAGCGTCGCGAGTTGCCCGAGACCGATTTTGCCCTTAGCAAAGTGCTTCGAGCTTAGCAGCAGAGCCCATGAGAGCAAATTACAACTCATATTGTCCATGCCGTCACTAAATAAAATGAATTACCGATGATACATTAAACTGCAATATAAATGATTAAGGAGAATAAACATGGCAAGAAGACGTATTATAGCCGGCAACTGGAAGATGAACAAGACTCCCAGCGAGGCAGTTGCACTTTGTGCAGAATTAAAAGATCTTGTTAAGAATGACAATGTGGATGTAGTTTACTGCGTTCCCGCCATTGACATAGTATGCGTTGCTGAAGCAGTTAAGGGCACAAATGTTAAGGTTGGCGCAGAGAATTTCTACATCGAGGACAAGGGTGCTTTCACAGGAGAGATATCCGCTCCCATGCTCAAGGATGCAGGTGTAGAGTATATAATCATCGGCCACTCCGAGAGAAGAGATATCTTCGGTGAGAATGATATCCTCATCAACGCAAAGGTTAAGAAGGCATTTGCTGCAGGCCTTAAGCCCATCCTTTGCTGTGGAGAGTCTCTTGCACTTCGTAAGGCAGGCACCTACAAAGAGTGGATCGAGAGACAGATCAAGTGGGATCTTACCGATGTGACAGCAGATCAGGTTAAGAACCTTGTTATCGCTTACGAGCCTATCTGGGCTATAGGAACAGGCGAGACAGCTACTGCAGATCAGGCACAGGAAGTATGTAAGCTCATCCGCGACCTCATCGCTAAGATGTACGACGATGCCACAGCAGAAGCAGTTCGCATCCAGTACGGCGGATCAATGAACGCAGGCAATGCGGCAGAGCTCCTTTCCAAGCCCGACATCGATGGCGGACTTATCGGCGGAGCCAGCCTCAAGCCCGATTTCGGCCAGATCGTTAATGCATAAGCAATGACAAAGCCATTGCGCAAGCCGCTGCGTTTTATGCAGCGGCTTGATTCATTTATAGATTTTTTATATTTTTTATTTTTGTTTTCTAATTTGGACATAAAGTGTCCACAATTACATGGTAATATATATTCAACGATTAAGGAAACGATCGTAAGGCGGCCTCGGCCGTACATTACAGAGGCTATCGGGTTATATTTTTAGTATTGGGATACGGGATTTGATCTGAATAGCTTCGACTACCTACACCACCCACGCAAGTGGGTTCTCATAAATCTCTCTCCTTTTTATAAAAACTCCGCCTTTAAGGCGGAGTTTTTATTTGTCAGGATATATGCCTTTTCTTTTATAATTCCTTTTTTTACAACTGATATAGAAAAATCGGAGACATTTTTGGTAAGATTTTCATCCACTATATATGGTATTATTATCATGCGCACATTTCTATATATCGTAGCAAGTGTTATTTGAATGATAGAAATCTGTTGAACTTATGTTTAATAGTAGTTTGAGGTAAATATATGTCTACCTACAGAGAAAATACAAAGAAAATAAACATCGGAGGACGGATCATAGGCGGGGGTGAGCCTATTGCGATCCAGTCCATGACCAATACAAAAACCGAGGATGTAAAAAATACCGTAGAGCAGATCCGCAGGCTTGAAGAAGCGGGCTGTGAGATCATAAGATGTACAGTTCCGACAATGGAGGCAGCGGAGGCATTAAAAGAGATCAAAAAGCAGATCCGTATCCCCTTGGTGGCAGACATTCATTTTGACTACAAAATGGCTATAGCCGCTATAGAAAACGGTGCGGACAAGATAAGGATAAACCCCGGGAATATCGGCTCAAAAGACCGTATCCGGGCTGTGATCGATGCCGCAAAGGAAAGAAGTATTCCGATAAGGGTTGGAGTTAATTCCGGGTCGCTGGAAAAGCCACTTATAGAAAAATACGGCGGAGTTACCGCAGAAGGAATAGTGGAGAGCGCGCTGGATAAAGTTCACATCATAGAGGATCTGGGCTATGACAATCTGGTCATCAGTATTAAATCATCAGATGTGATGATGTGCGTAAAGGCTCACGAACTCCTGGCGGGCAAGACGGATTATCCGCTTCATGTAGGTATCACAGAGGCCGGAACCGTAATGAGCGGAAGCATTAAGTCAGCCATTGGTCTGGGACTTATCCTTGATAAGGGGATAGGCGATACCATCAGAGTATCACTTACCGGTGACCCTGTCGAAGAGATTAAGGCTGCCAAGCTGATACTGCGCACATTGGGGCTCAGAAAAGGCGGCATAGAAGTGGTATCGTGCCCCACGTGCGGACGCACACAGATAGATCTTATCAAACTGGCAGGGGAAGTTGAGACACTGGTTAGCGGATATCCTCTGGATATCAAGGTCGCGGTAATGGGATGTGTCGTAAACGGTCCCGGAGAAGCAAAAGAGGCCGATCTTGGGATAGCAGGGGGAATCGGAGAAGGTCTTCTTATCAGAAAGGGCGAGATAATAAAAAAGGTGCCCGAGTCGGAATTGCTTTCCGCACTAAAATACGAACTTGACAATTGGAAATAAAGATGGAAACAAAGGATTTTTTTGAAGTGTTCCCAACCCTGGTGCTTAAGGAAAAAGCTACAGGTTATATGACGGGGACTGTTGTACTGCGTGTATCTTCGACTAAGAACAGGCACTTATTAAAAGTATATATAAAGAGTACGCATATCATTCCCAAAAGCATCATTTTTGAGGCGCAAAGGGAGATAGAAAAGCAGCTGTTTGCTGGGGCAGAGATAGATGTAAGGATTTATGAGCGTTTTGAATTATCAGACAGTTACAGCATAGAGACTGTCTTTGAGAGTTATCGTGAAAGTATGGAAAAAGAGCTCTCCGAGAGCTCACTCACACTTTATGATGCTTTTCATAATGCCAGGATCGCATTTGCGGAAAATAATACCGTAAACGTACAGGTGCCGGACAGGTTCCTGTACCGGGAAAAGAGCAGGGAGCTGGAAGAATACATAGAGAAGGTCATTACCGACAGATTCGGTATGGGCCTTATACTTAATATAGATTATTATGAGCTGCCCGAGGGCGAACTTTCCAAGGAAAACGAGCTCAAGGTGGCGATGCGTGTCAAGGAGATCGCAACCCGCATCGGAGCTGACATTGAAAAAGAAACTGTCTACCTGGGGGATGTACCTAAAGAGGATAAAAAACAGGGAGACCGCGACGGAAAAAAAGCATCCGAAAAAGCCTCCGGTCTTTCCGACGCAAAGAGTGATGAAGTCGCCAAAGGCGATTCTTCAATACAGGGAAGTTCCGCACCGGGTGCAAAGGATGCGGAAAGCGGAAAGAAAGGAAGCGTCAATAAGTTCCTTAAAAAGGTTCCGGAAAGAGGAGATTTCAAAAAGGGAGAATACAAAAAAGACTTCAGAAGGGGAGAGCTTAAGCGTTCGGATAATCCCGATGTCATATACGGAACGGATATCGATCCGGATGCGGAATTTACAAAGATCGAAGATATCATCGGCGATATAGGCGATGTGGTGATAAGGGGCGAAGTCACAGGTGTTGATTCTCATCCCATCAAAAATGAAAAGACTATTTTTAAGTTCGACGTAACCGATTATACGGACACCATTTCGGCTAAAATTTTCCTTCCCACAGAGAAGGTGAAGGAATTTGAAAAAGAAGTGAAACCGGGAGCCTTTCTGAAAATAAAGGCTTTTGCCAAGCATGATCCCTTCGATCACGAAGTTTCCCTTATGCCGGTTTCCGGAATTATGCGTACCGGAAGCTTTGTCACTCCCAGAGCAGACCATGCCCTTCATAAGAGAGTGGAGCTGCACTGTCACACTAAAATGAGTGATATGGACGGCGTATCCGAGGCGAAGGATATAGTTAAGAGAGCTTATAAATGGGGGCACAAGGCCATCGCCATAACGGATCACGGAGTGGTTCAGGGTTTTACCGACGCCGGACATGCATGGGATGACCTTTGGAAGGCAGAAAAGAATAAACGAAAAGATGCGGGTGACGATAACCCCGACAGACAGGATTTCTTTAAGGTGCTCTACGGTGTGGAGTGCTATCTTGTCGACGACCTTTTAAAGGTCGTGATGGATGATGAGGACTGCGGATTTGATGAAGATTTCGTGGTCTTCGATATAGAGACCACTGGTTTTTCACCCGTGGGAGACCGCATTATCGAAATAGGCGCCGTAAAGGTATCGGGCGGAAAGGTGATCGACAGGTTTTCCACCTTTGTCAATCCCGAAAGGCCGGTTCCATACGAGATAGAGAGGCTCACTTCCATATCGGATAAGGATGTGTCGGGTGCGGACACAATAGATGTGATCCTTCCACGGTTCCTTGAATTCTGTGAAGGCTGTGTGCTTGTAGCTCACAATGCGGAATTCGATGTAAACTTTATAAAAGCAAACTGCGAAAGACTGGGCTATCCAAGGAACTTTACCTATATGGATACGCTCCTTCTGTCGAGGGTTCAGCTCCCCGGGCATGCGAAATATACTCTTGATGCAGTAGCAAAATTACTAAGCATCAGCCTCGGACATCATCACCGCGCGGTGGATGATGCTGAATGTACTGCACTCATTTTTATCAGGCTGATGAACCAGCTTTCATCCGAGGGGTATACAAAGCTGGCACAGATAAATGAAAAGGCCGGATCGAGTAAGGAAGCTATTTCGAAGATGCGCCCGCATCATTGCATTATACTTGCCAAAAACGATCTCGGAAGGATACATCTGTATCACCTGATAAGCGAATCACATCTTGATTATTTCAGCGGAAGATTTCCGATAGTTCCCAAGAGCAGAGTTCAGTATTATCGGGACGGCCTTATTGTGGGCAGTGCCTGCGAGGCAGGTGAATTATACCGCGCGCTTGTAGAAGGAAAGACAGAGCAGCAGATCACAAGGCTTGTGGAATTCTATGATTATCTGGAGATACAGCCGGTAGGAAACAATGCCTACATGGTGGATGCTTACGATAAAAAGAAGCTGGATAACGGCGAGATTCTTACCGAGAAAAGATTCGCCAAGATCAATTCACTTGATGATATCAGAGACGTCAACAGACGTGTCGTGGAACTGGGAGAGAAGTTTAACAAACCTGTCGTAGCAACCTGCGATGTGCATTTCCTCGATCCCGAGGCAGAAGTTTACAGGCGCATCATCATGGCGGGAAAGGGCTTTGATGACGCCGACAGACAGCCTCCGCTCTACCTTCATACTACGGACGAGATGCTTGAGGAATTCCAGTATCTCGGTCCCGAGAAGGCTAAAGAAGTAGTTATCACAAATACAAATATGATCGCCGATATGTGTGAGACCATCTCTCCCGTACGGCCGGATAAATGTCCTCCCGTTATACCCGACAGTGATAAAACACTCACAGACATATGCTATAACAGGGCTCATGAAATATATGGAGAAAATCTTCCCGAGATCGTGGAAGAGAGGCTTCAGAGAGAGCTTAATTCCATCATCACCAACGGATTTGCCGTTATGTATATAATCGCTCAGAAGCTCGTGTGGAAGTCGGTGGAGGATGGTTATCTTGTAGGATCCAGAGGTTCCGTCGGAAGCTCGTTTGTGGCCACAATGTCAGGAATAACCGAGGTCAATCCTTTAAGCCCACACTATGTCTGCCCCAAGTGTCATTATTCCGATTTTGACAGCGATGAGGTTAAGGCTTATGCGGGTAAAGCCGGTGTTGATATGCCGGATAAAACCTGTCCTGTGTGCGGAGCGCCTTTAAATAAAGACGGTTTCGATATTCCTTTCGAGACATTCCTTGGGTTTAAAGGAGATAAGGAACCTGATATCGACCTCAATTTCTCGGGAGAATATCAGGCAAAAGCTCATAAATATACGGAGGTTATCTTCGGCTCCGGCCAGACATTCCGTGCAGGAACCATATCGGGGCTTGCCGACAAGACCGCATATGGCTATGTTAAGAAGTATTTCGAGGAACATGGACAGCACAAGCGCACATCGGAGATAAACCGTCTTGTTGCAGGCTGTATGGGAGTAAGGACCAGCACGGGTCAGCATCCCGGCGGTATTGTCGTGCTCCCCGTAGGAGAGGATATCTGCTCCTTCACGCCGGTACAGCACCCCGCCAACAAAGATGTTCCTACGGTAACCACACATTTTGATTATCACAGTATTGATCACAACCTTTTAAAGCTTGATATTCTGGGGCACGATGATCCTACCATGATAAGAATGCTGCAGGACCTTACCGGCCTCGATCCGGTTAAGGATATTCCGCTTGACGGAAAAGACGTAATGAGTCTGTTCCAGAACACGGATGCATTGGGGATCACTCCCGATGATATCGGAGGGACAAAGCTCGGCGCTCTTGGCATACCGGAATTCGGCACCGACTTTGCCATGCAGATGCTCATAGATACTAATCCACAGGCATTTTCCGACCTTGTAAGGATAGCCGGACTTGCTCACGGAACCGATGTGTGGCTGGGAAATGCCGAAACACTTATAAAAGAAGGAAAGGCAACCATATCTACCGCTATCTGTACCCGCGATGACATCATGACATACCTTATCGGAAAAGGTGTGGAATCGGAAAAGTCCTTTAAGATAATGGAAGATGTGCGAAAAGGAAAGGTTGCGGGGGGAAAGAGTGACAAATGGCCTGAGTGGAAAGAAGATCTGATAGCTCACGAAGTCCCTGACTGGTATATCTGGTCCTGCGAAAAGATAAAATACATGTTCCCCAAGGCGCACGCTGCCGCATACGTTATGATGGCATGGCGAATAGCTTACTGCAAGCTGCACCGCCCTCAGGCATATTATGCAGCATACTTCAGTATCAGAGCAAAGGCATTTTCCTATGAGCTTATGTGCCAGGGAAAGCAGACGATAGACAGAACTCTGGCGGATTTCAGAAAAAGGAAGGCTGCCGCGGCCAATAAAGAAGACGGTGCGGTGCCCCTTTCATCCAAAGAGGAAAACCAGCTTTCCGATCTAAGGGTAGTAGAGGAAATGTACGCAAGAGGATATGAATTTGTTCCGATCGACATTTTCAAGGTTAAGGCAAGGCTGTTCCAGGTTATGGAGGATGGACGGATAATGCCTTCACTTACAAGCATAGAAGGCCTGGGAGAGGCTGTGGCCGATTCCATAGTTGAAGCTGCCAAGAAAGGACCATTCCTTTCCAAGGATGATTTCAAGGAAAGATCACATGCTTCACAGACAATAACAGACGATCTGGCTCGTTTCGGAATACTTACCGGGATACCCGAAAGCAATCAGATATCATTGTTTGATTTTATATGATCCGGATAATACATTAAAAAAATACACAAGAGACATAAAGGAGAAAGCGTATGGCAGAAAACGGTATCGGACAGATTCCGGAATCGGAATTTGATGTGGGATCAGTGGATAAGGATAACATTTTTTTTTGCCGAGCTGAAAGAGAAGGAACTGCCCTATGACCAGATGGCGGAAATGCTGCAGAAGAGGACCGTGTCAAAGAGTTCTCCCGCGTCGCTTGAACTGGGAGGAGGTGCCGAAGCCATGGCTGTGGAGATTCTTTCCATGTTTAAAAAACGTACCGAAAGCGATGCGATCGTAACATACTTTGCGGAGTCATATAAAGCAATGGGAAGTGCAAAGATCTTCGGAGTTAAAGGAGAAGAGGCGAGAATAGATGAGTTTGTATCGTTTATGATGCTGGGACTTATGAACACAAATGTTTCGACAGCATTCTCGTTAATAAAAGAAGCTGACAGGGGAACTCCGCTGTATAATATAGCCAGAGCTGCGTGCAGAAACACAATAGCATTACCGAAACTGGTGGCTGTGCTCTTCGCCGAGGATAAAGCTAGGCTTAAAGAGGAAGATCCGACAGTATATGAAATGGTACAGTTCTATGATGAAATGCAGAACGGACTGATCGACAGAGTGAAAAAAGCCCTGAAATCAGAGGCTCCGAAAGCGGACAAGTGATTTTTTTTAAAAAAGTACTTGCATTATTAAAAAGTTTATAGTAATATAAGCAAGTCGCGTGTGAAACATGCGCTGTGGCTGGTTGGTCAAGGGGTTAAGACGCCGCCCTCTCACGGCGGAATCAGGGGTTCGATTCCCCTACCAGCTGCTTACAATTTCACAGTATAGTTAATCAGTCTTGAGGTTATTCCCTCAAGACTTTTTAAATACTAAACAGTAAATCGATTCTTAAGTAATCAAGGAGAGTCATCATGTCAAAGAATCTTGTGATCGTGGAGTCACCCGCAAAGGTTAAGACAATCAAAAAGTTCCTGGGGAGCAATTATGAAGTTGCAGCCAGCCAGGGCCATGTCCGTGACCTCCCAAAGAGTTCCCTCGGAATTGACATTGAGGGCGGTTATGAGCCCAAATATATAACGATCAGAGGCAAGGGCGACCTTGTAGCCGATCTTCGCAAAAAAGTTAAAAAAGCAGATAAAGTATATCTCGCAACCGACCCCGACCGTGAAGGGGAGGCTATTTCATGGCATCTTTTTCATATCTTAAAGCTCGAAGACAAACCCACGTACCGCATCACGTTCAATGAAATAACCAAAAACGCAGTAAAGGAGTCTCTGAAGAATCCGCGCAAGATCGATATGGATCTTGTAAATGCACAGCAGACAAGGCGTATTCTTGACCGCATGGTGGGATACCGTATATCACCCGTTCTCTGGGCAAAGGTTAAGAGAGGCCTCTCTGCCGGACGTGTACAGTCCATAGCCCTTCGTATTATATGTGACAGAGAGAATGAGATAAATGAATTCATTCCCGAAGAGTACTGGACCCTTGATGCGATCCTTAAAGTTGACGGTGAGAAAAAGCCCATTACAGCTAAATATTACGGGACCGCAAAGGGAAAGACAGAATTAAAGAACGAAAAACAGGTCAAAGATATAATAGCTGCCGTAAAGAAAGAGAAGTTTTCGGTAAATGATATAACTACCGGAGAGAGGATCCGCAAGGCACCTTTGCCTTTTACCACCTCGACTCTTCAGCAGGAAGCCAGCAAGGTGCTTAATTTCTCCACATCAAAGACAATGAGGCTTGCACAGCAGCTTTATGAAGGTGTGGAGATAAAAGGAGAGGGAACGGTAGGTCTTATTTCCTATCTTCGTACCGATTCCACCAGAGTATCGAATGAAGCCGAGAAGATGGCTTATGATTTCATAAAAGAGCATTATTCGGATAAGTTCCAGGGGAGCAAACAGGCTGCTTCCGCATCCGGAAAGAAGATCCAGGATGCCCACGAGGCTATAAGGCCCACAGATATCGAGAAGACCCCTTCGGATCTGAAAGACCAGCTTCCGAGGGATCTGTACAGACTTTATTCACTCATCTGGAAGCGATTCCTTGCAAGCCGCATGGCTCCTGCCAGATATGAGACTACCAACATCAGGATAGGTGCCGGTGAGCACATCTTCACCCTCTCTGCAAGCAGATGCGTTTTTGATGGATTTATGAGTGTTTATAATCCCGGAGATGAGGAAGAGGAAAATGCACTTACCAGCGCGATCAACAAAAAGAGCAAGCTCACGCTTGATAATCTTGATCCGAAGCAGCATTTCACCCAGCCTCCGGCTCATTTCACAGAGGCTTCTCTGGTAAGGACTCTCGAGGAAAAGGGAATCGGACGTCCCAGCACCTATGCTCCGACGATCTCTACGATCATATCCAGAAGATATGTGGCAAAAGAGGGAAAGAATCTATTTGCGACAGAGCTCGGAAATGCCGTAAACGATATAATGATCGAAGCATTTCCCACGATAGTGGATATCAATTTTACCGCCAATCTGGAAGCACTTCTTGACGGTGTCGAGAGCGGAGAAGTGGGCTGGAAGACGATCCTTGAAAACTTCTATCCCGATCTGGATGAAGCCGTTAAGAATGCCGAGAATGAACTCTCTAAGATAAAGATCGAAGATGAACTCTCCGATGAAATATGTGAGGAGTGCGGGCGCAGAATGGTGATCAAATACGGTCCCCACGGTAAATTCCTGGCTTGTCCGGGATTCCCTGAGTGCAGATTTACCAAGCCTTTCTTTGAAAAGATCGGTATACCTTGCCCCAAATGCGGCAAGGATGTGGTGATGAAGATGTCCAAGAAGGGACGCAGGTTCTACGGATGTATCGGATTTCCCGAGTGCGATTTCGTTTCGTGGGATAAACCGGTAGAAGAGAAATGTCCCAAGTGCGGAAGCTATATGGTTGAAAAGGGCAACAGAAATCTCTGCAGCAACAAAGACTGCGGATATTCTTCAAAATCAGAGAAAGAAAACTGATATTTTATAGAATATTCTGTCAATTTACTTGAAATATACTTAAAGTTGTGATAAGATTATATCGTCCGTAATGATGTGTGCATAATTGTCGGATTACCGTATCGGCAAATGATCTTTACTCAGAATCGGTATCATACAGGAGGATGGTATGAGCGGTGTGTCTCTTCTTGACAAAACCAGAAAAATTGGGAAATTACTCCACAACAACAATTCCAGCAAGGTAGTATTTAATGATATCTGTGATGTTATGAAGGAGATACTCTCTTCTAATGTTTTGGTTATCAGCCGGAAGGGTAAGATCCTCGGAGTGGGATTCTCGGAAGGAACCGACAAAATAGAAGAGCTTATTGCCAATCGTGTCGGCAACTTTATAGACGATATGCTGAACGAACGTTTTCTCGGGATCCTTTCCACAAAGGAAAATGTCAGCCTCAGCACGCTTGGCTTTGAGAATACCGATTCCAAGAAATATCAGGCTATAATCACTCCGATAGAGATAGCGGGAGAACGGCTCGGAACTCTGTTTTTGTACAGGATGGGAGCTCCCTATGAGATAGATGACATCATTCTGTGCGAATACGGGACCACTGTTGTGGGGCTTGAGATGCTCAGGTCGGTCAGCGAGGAAAGCGCTGAAGAATCCCGCAAGATCGCAGTTGTCAAATCCGCGATCAGCACCCTTTCCTATTCCGAAGTGGAAGCTATAGTACACATCTTTGACGAACTCGGCGGGAATGAAGGCATTCTTGTGGCCAGCAAGATCGCCGATAAAGTGGGTATTACGAGATCGGTCATAGTCAATGCGCTTCGTAAGTTTGAAAGCGCTGGTGTTATAGAATCCCGGTCTTCCGGAATGAAGGGCACATATATCAAAGTGCTCAATGATTTTGTTTTTGACGAGATTGATGAGCTCAGGCGCAGGATGCGCTAGACGATAATTCCTGCAGCTTGTTCGTACCGGTCGGTAAAATTATACAGTAAAAGGATTTAAAGGTTCCGAGGGCCTGCGCGAAGGGATTATGGCGCATTTCTGAGGAATCTTTTTTTACTTCGCAGGTGATCGCACCGCATGTTTCAGAGTGTTAATAATGTCACATATGGGCACCTATGGTGGTTTACCATAATTCTTTACCGCAAAACCACAATATATGGATTGTTGACTCGCTATTTTGTGTTGTTATTTTGCCCGATTTGTGATAATGTGAAATACGAAAAGTTTTGCATCAAACGAAGATTTACGAAAGGGTATCCTTATGATCGGAACAAACGCGTTTGACTATATAAATGTCCTCGAAAAGGCCGCGGATGCATCGTGGCTCAGAAATGAGGCTATCGCAAACAATATCGCCAATGTCGACACTCCGCTGTATAAGCGTCAGGATGTTGATTTTGAATCCGTGCTTGCAAGGGAGCTTGGGAATAATGTTCTGGTCGATACAGACACTAAGGTCGCAAATGTCAAGCTCCGTCGTCTGAAGGTGGGAACATATACCGATGCATCGAATTTCTCATACAGACTGGACGGAAACAATGTCGATATAGAGAACGAAAATGTTTATCTGGCGCAGAACCAGCTTAAATATCAGGGATTGATGAGAAGTATCTCCCAGGAATTTCAAAATCTTCAGGCTGCAATGAAGAAGTGATAACAGTGATATGTGAAGTGAGATAAGAGGGTAACATTATGAGTATGTTTACATCATTTGATACAAGTGCATCGGGACTTACCGCTCAGAGATACCGCATGGATATCATTGCGGAGAATGTGGCAAATGCCAATACCACCAGAACGGAAAACGGAGATCCCTACCGCAGGAAGGTAGTTGTCTTTGAGGAAAAGGGTGTCAGAAACAGTGACAGCTTCAGCCACGTGCTCGGATCCATCAGAAAGAACTACGCCGGAAAGGGAGTAAAAGTCACAAGGGTTTTTGAGGACAATGTTACCGAGATGAACATGGTATACGATCCTTCACATCCCGATGCCGACGAGAACGGATATGTGACATACCCCAATGTTAATATAATTACCGAAATGACGAACCTCATCGATGCAAGCCGCTCGTATGAGGCCAATTCAACTGCTTTTACAGCCAGCAAAAATATGGCCAGACAGGGCCTTGAGCTGGGACAGTGATGAACTGATGAGTTTTTAAGTGTGTAATGTTAGCAAATCAATCTGAGAGGTTTTGTATATGAATGCTGCTTTTGTCAGGGCTATGACAGGGCCCACAAATGATGTGATCAAGCCTACCAATATCAAAGGCCTTGGCCTTACAAATACCGGGAAGGCCGCCGACGGTACCATGTTTGAGGCGGCTCTTAATTCCGCTATCAACAATATCAATCAGACAAACAGCTATCTGTCGGATGCGGAGGATCAGGAAATACTCTTTGCCCTTGGCGAAAGTGATTCCACCCATGATCTGACTATCGCACTCGAGAAGGCCTCCACCGCCCTCCAGTACACTGTTGCGATCCGCGACAGAGTACTCGAGGCCTACAAGGAAATTATGCAGATACAAATATAAGCCCTAGCAATCCCTAGCAATCTGCTTCGTGTACTTTACGAAGCAGATCGACTGCGCGATGCCTTAGCGCGCAGGCGACACGGAGCGAACGCGAAGTGTTGCGCAAAATGTGATGTACTTTGTCACATTTTGAAAGCAATCTGCTCTATAATGCCTTAGCGCGCAGTCGACACGGAGCGAACGCGAATTGATACCGCAAAGTTTTAGGAGAGGATAACACAAATGCCGGAGTGGTTACGGAATATTCTTAACAGAATAAAAGAGTGGTGGCAGAAATTCACTACCAGACAGAAAGCGATCATTATAATCCTTTCGATTGTGACCGTTATCGTGTTTATAGTGATCGTCACTGTTATGACAAGACCGAAATATGTTGTGCTCAAAACCTGCACGGATACTTCGGAAACATCCGAAGTAACACAGATACTTTCGGATGCGGGAATAGAGTACCAGCTTAATTCCAACGCACTTGTTATCAGCGTAAAGGAGTCCGACAGCTCTGCTGCTGAACTTGCTATCGGTGCCAGCGGTTATAATCCCGATAAGTACTCTCTTGCGGATGCACAGAGTTCATCTCTGTCGGATACCACATTTGACAGGACTAACAGGTATCAGCTTTACAGAGAGACCCAGCTTGCCAACACGCTTAAAGGTATAAGCGGAATCAAAAATGCAAAGGTGCAGCTTCATATTCCTGATGATGTGGGAACACTTCTTTCAAAGCAACAGGATTCCTTTGCATATATCCAGCTCGACACGGATGTGACATTCAATTCCGGTAATGCACAGTTTATAGCAAAGGCTGTGGCATGCTTCCTCGGAAACGAGACAACGTCCAACGTTACGATCCTTGATGAAGACGGAAACATGCTTTTTGTGGGCGGAGATGATTATTCTTCCGCAGGGATAGCCAATTCCATGCAGGAGCTTAAGAACACCGCCGAGAGCTATATATCCAATCAGACCAAAAAGGTTCTCTTCGGAACAAACCAGTACGACAATATCGAGGTGACAAGTCATCTTGATATGAATTACGCAAATTACGAGGAGACTGTCAAGAAGTATTCCACAACCGACGGAAGGAATGAAGGCTACCTTTCCCACCACGAAACTTACGATTCCGAGAGCGAGAACGGTGTGGAGGGAGTTCCCGGTACCGATTCCAACGGAGAGGGAACCACATATGTATATGAGAACGGACAGAACAGTTCGTCATCTTCTTCCGAAACCGTCAGTGATTATCTGTTGGATGAATATTCAAAATACGGAACTATACCTGCAGGTGTTATCGATTACGGAAGCTCTTCGCTCTCGATAGCAGCAATCACGTTCAGGGAGTTGCGTGAGCAGGATGCCAAGACCATGGGACTGCTCGACGGAATAACATGGGATGAATATAAGCTTGCAAACAGCACTGATACAAAGCTGGAAGTTGATGAAGATTTCTATCAGATAGTGTCAAAAGCGACGGGAGTTCCCGTTGAGAATATCACGATAGTAGCTTACGAGTCACCCATCTTCTATGACAAAGAAGGCCTTAAGATCAGCTGGACAACTGTGCTTTCAGCCGCACTGTTCGCGCTGATACTTATACTTCTCGTGATCGTCGTTCTCAGAAGCATGGCGGTAAGAAAAGAAGAACCTCAGGAGGAGGAACTTTCCGTGGAGACGCTCCTTCAGTCTACGCCCGAGCCTGAAGTCGAGGATATTGACGTGGAGACTAAATCGGAAACACGAAAGATGGTCGAGAAATTCGTCGATGAGAATCCCGAGGCAGCTGCGATACTTCTACGCAACTGGCTGACCGAAGAGTGGGGTTAAGGAGCATTATTGAAGCCCGGTAAAGGGGATTCAAGCAGGAGAGATTAAGATGGCAAGAGGAACAACAGATTCGACAACGCTTCCGGGACTGCAAAAAGCAGCGATATTGCTCATAGTTCTCGGACCGGAGCGTTCTGCCGGTATATTCAAACATCTTAAGGAGGAGGAGATCGAAGAACTGACCCTCGAGATCGCCAATACCAGAAGTGTCACTCCTCAGATCAAAGAGGACGTGATAAACGAATTCTACGAAGTCTGCCTTGCACAGCAGTATATCGCAGAGGGCGGTATCAGCTATGCCAAGGAGCTCCTTGAAAATGCCCTCGGAAGCGATAAGGCTATGGAGGTTATCGGAAGGCTTACCGCTTCACTTCAGGTTAAACCTTTCGAATTTGTAAGAAAGACAGACGCTACACAGCTCATCAACTTTATACAGGACGAGCATCCCCAGACTATCGCACTTATACTTTCATACCTTTCACCTCAGCAGGCGGGACAGATCATATCCGCACTCGCTCCCGACAGACAGGCAGATGTTGCAAAGCGTATCGCTGTTATGGACAGAACCAGCCCCGATATCATCAAGGAGGTTGAGAAAGTGCTTGAATCCAAGCTCGCATCCCTTGTTAATCAGGATTACACAATTATCGGCGGTGTAGATTCGGTTGTAGAGATCCTCAACTCCGTAGACCGCGGAACAGAGAAACACATCATGGAATCATTGGAGATCGAAGAGCCCGAGCTTGCCGACGAGATCAGGAAAAAGATGTTCGTATTCGAGGATGTTCTGCTCCTCGACGACAGATCCATACAGCGTGTGCTGCGTGAGGTTGATAATTCCGATCTTGGCATTGCACTGAAGGGTGCAAATGAACAGGTTCAGAATGCGATATTCAACAACCTTTCAAAGCGTCTTGCTACGATGATCAGAGAAGACATGGAATTCATGGGCCCTGTGCGTATGAAAGACGTCGAGGAAGCTCAGCAGAAGATCGTAAATATCATAAGAAAGCTGGAAGACGCCGGCGAGATCATCATTTCCAGAGGCGGAGGCGACGAGATAATTGCCTAATCTTTTAAAGACATCTTATGTAAATATATCGAACAAAGATAAGCGCGTGATCGATATGAATGCGCTTATGGAAAAAAAGCTCGAGATAATGCGCGAAAAGGAGCGTGAAAGGCAGGAGGCAGAGTTTTCGCTCGGCCTTGATGCCGATGTGATCGATGAAGGAGAATACCTCGGAGAGCATCCGGAGGGAGAGAATGGGGATTTTGAAGGGCTCTTTCGTGATTCCTCGGGCGATGGAGAAGAGAGCGCAGAAGTCCCGGCAGAGGGCGATGAAGCCGCTGGCAGGAGTAAGCCGCAGGGAAAGCCGGCCAGAGCCGTACAGAAGGCGGATGCGAACGCTTTCATAGAAAAGGCCAATAAAGAGGCAGCTCAGATTTTGGAAAATGCAGAACGGGAAGCTGCCGAGATCATAGAAAACGCCAAAGAGGAAGCGCAGCAAACCAGACAGGCTGTATATGACGAAGCCCACGGCCAGGGATATGCCGACGGACACGCTGAGGCTGAGAGCGAGCTTGAGGCCGCAAGAGCAGAGCTGAAGCAGACGGAAAATGAACTCAGGGCCAGTTATGAAGAGCTGTTCGACAGTGCGGAAACCGACCTTGTGGAAACGATCACAGACATTTATCAATACATTTTCAATGTTGATCTTTCATCACAGCGCCAGATACTTACTCATTTGATCGAAACGACGATGCGCAGGATCGAGGGGACCAGAAGTTATCTGATCCATGTATCACCCGATGATTCCGCGTTTGTCAGCATGCAGAAGAAGCAGCTCGAGGCCGCTGCAACGATCCCCGACAGTGTTGTGGAAATAATCGAGGATATCAGTCTTGCCAAAAACCAGTGTTATATCGAAACTGACGGCGGGATATTTGACTGCGGGCTCGATACAGAACTGTCGGAACTCACCGGAAAGATCAGACTTCTTTCCTACGAGAAGAATCAGCAGAGCTGATGATGGATAGTTTTAATAATGACAAACGGCATTAACCTCAAAAAATATACAAAACTTAAAGAAGCAACTTACTATCGCAAAAAGGGAAAGGTTGTCAACGTTGTCGGACTCACGATAGAATCTGCGGGACCGGATGCTAAGCTCGGAGATCTGTGCGTGATAAAGCCCGAAGATGCTGAAGGCAACGCACTAAAGCCCATAGCTGCGGAAGTAGTGGGATTCAGAGATAAAAAAACGCTCCTTATGCCTTATGATCAGACCGATGGAATAGGGCTTGGGAGCATTGTTGAAAATACAAATTATCCGCTCCGCATAGAAGTGTCGGACAGTCTCCTGGGAAAGTCGTTAAACGGGCTTGGAGTGCCTACGGACGGCTCTGAGATCGTCGGGGAGTACTATCCGGTTGATGCGGCTCCGCCGGATCCTTTATCAAGGGAGATAATCGACACGATCCTTCCACTGGGAGTTAAGGCGGTCGACGGGCTTATTACCATAGGCAAAGGACAGAGAATAGGGATATTTGCCGGATCAGGTGTAGGAAAATCGACTTTGATGGGTATGTTTGCCAGAAATACCAGAGCGGATATAAATGTCATCGCACTTATAGGGGAGCGAGGCAGAGAGGTACGTGAATTCATAGAACGCGACCTGGGCGAAGAAGGAATGAAAAGAAGCGTGGTGGTAGTGGCCACATCCGACAGGCCTGCCCTGGAGAGAAAAAAGGCAGCTATGACAGCAACCGCTATTGCGGAATATTTCAGGGATCAGGGGAAGGATGTACTACTTATGATGGATTCGCTTACAAGATTTTCCATGGCTCAGAGGGAGATCGGTCTGGCAAGCGGTGAGCCGCCTGTTACAAGGGGTTATCCGCCCAGTGTATATTCCGAGATGCCAAAGCTGCTCGAGAGGGCGGGGAGAAGCGACAAAGGATCCATCACAGGGTTATATACGGTACTTGTCGACGGAGATGATTTTAACGAACCGATAACCGATACCGCACGAAGCATCCTTGACGGACATATAATGCTTGACAGAAGGCTCGCACACAGGAATCATTATCCTGCGATAGACGTTCTTCAAAGCATATCAAGATGTATGAGTTCAATCGCATCAAAAGATCATAAGGCGGCAGCCAGCAGGCTGAAGACTGTGCTTGCCACATATAATGAAGCGGAGGACCTCATCAATATCGGAGCTTACAAACAGGGATCAAACCCGAATATCGACTACTCTATTTCCAAGATAGAAGCGGTAAATGAATTCTTATGTCAGGCTACCGAT
Organism: uncultured Lachnospiraceae bacterium; assembly: GCA_947164865.1. Taxonomy (GTDB): domain Bacteria; phylum Bacillota; class Clostridia; order Lachnospirales; family Lachnospiraceae; genus AC2028. The sequence continues at coordinate 6,871 of CAMUYA010000024.1, read as the reverse complement.
GAGAAATTCTCCCTGGAAGAGAGTGTTAAGATGTTAGAGGAGCTCTTTGAAGAATAATGGCAAGATTTCGTTTCAGTCTTCAGAATATTCTGGAGCTAAAAATGAAAATGGAAACGCAGGCGAAGCAGGATTTCTCTGCGGCTGCAGCGGCACTTGCCGCTGAGGAGGAGAAGCTGGATATTCTCCGTCTCAAAAAGCATAATCTCGAACAGGAAGCGGAAGCTCTTCTTGTCGGAGAGCTCAATTTCAGAGATATAGATGATAATCAGCTGGCCAGAATGCAGACAGACGAAGCTATAATGATTCAGAAGGATGCGATCCGGCGTGCGGAGGAAGTGCTTGAAAGAGCAAGGATCAAAATGGCTGAAGCCATGATGGAAAGAAAGACTTATGATAAGCTGCGCGAAAAGGCGTTTGAGGAATTCATGGCAGATGAAAAACGCGCAGAGAGCAAAATGGTGGATGAACTGACCAGTTATACCCATGGTCAGAAGATAAAGGAAAACGCATAAGATGGCTAAAGAGTTAACCCCCGAAGAGAGGGCGGCCGAGGAAGAACGTAAAAAACTCGCAAACGAAAAAAAAGAATTAAAAAAAGAGCAGGCCAAGCAGAAAGCGGAAGCAAAAAAGCGTGCCAAGGAGATAGCAAAGCAGGAGGAAGCTCTTGACGAAGACAAAGAAGGAAACGGATTTGTCACTTTTCTTGCCACGGTTTTTATAGTGCTTTTGTGGCTGGCTGTAGTAGTGATCGTTATCAAGCTGGACGTGGGAGGTTTTGGAAGCTCTGTTATGACTCCGATCCTCAAGGATGTTCCGGTCATCAACAAGATACTGCCCAAGACAACTTCATCCCTTACCGATGACCCCGACAGTTACGGCGGATACACGAGTCTTGAGGATGCTGTGAACCAGATATACAATCTGGAGATGCAGCTTGAAACACTTCAGACTTCAAATACAGCCAAGGACGAGAAGATAACCGAGCTTACCGCAGAGGTTTCCCGCCTTTCGGAATTTGAAAAGATGCAGGTTGAATTCCAGAGGATCCGCAACGAATTCTACGAGGAAGTCATATATGCCGAGAACGGACCCGGAGCGGAAGAATACCGCAAGTATTACGAGGAGATGGATCCCACTACCGCAGAGTATCTGTATAAGCAGGTTGTGGCCCAGCTTGAGGCGGATGAAGAAATCCAGGCCTATGCAAAAGCTTATGCCGAGATGAAACCCAAGCAGGCTGCAGGCATTTTTGAAGCGATGGATGACGCGGAAGGATTAAAGCTGGCTGCAAAGATACTTAATGCCATGACCAGCGAAGAGCGCGGCAAGATTCTCGGTGTCATGAACTCCGAAGTTGCCGCTAAAATCACTAAGATAATGGAGCCCTAAGCAATCAGCTTCGCGTACTTTGCGAAGCTGATCGACTGCGCGATGCCCTAGCGCGCAGTCGAAGGCGAAGCCATTGCGCAATTCGCCTCGTACTGTGAGGCGAATTGATTCCTATAGTCAATCAGCTTCGCGTACTTAGTAACGGCCCTGCCGAAGATAGTTCCGCCGCGCACGCGACTCGCGTCTCATATCGCGCACACAGCGGTACTAGGCTCAAACTTCGCTTGCGCTTGTTTTCGCCAAGTGCCGGCGGCGCTACATGGTGCGCTCACGGAAGCTATCATCGTCAGTGCCTGAACGGATTATTATAATCAAAATAGTTCAATGACATTACTAAAGTAGATTCAGATATTAAACGATTAATCGATTTCAGCGGGTTCACGCATATGCTATGCTGAGAGCAATGTGTCCGAGGCCGGCACTTACTGAGAACAAGCGTAAGCGAAGTTCGAAGTTAGTACCGCTGCTTCGAGGACCCATAGACGAGAGGCGGTGCTCGAAGCATACATATGTGCGAATCCGCGTGACTTATTAAAAATGAGTTATAAATTTGTTTCTACCCCCTAAAGTATTTTGCTCATCCTCCGATATATAGACTGTAACGGTATATTATGCCGTCATACAATCAAATATCGTGAAAGGAGTATACGCTTATGGGTAACATGACAGTTACCGATGTTGGAGCACTCTTCGGTAGCCTGAGCGTCACGTCACAGGCTGCGATCGTAGGAAAGATATCCAACACGGTATCGCCCGGAGGGAAAGAACCCAGCTTCATGGATGTATTGAATGCAGGAAACAATCCCGACGGACAGACAACCGAAAAAACGGTTAAAACGGATACAGCACCCGAAAAGAAAAACCCTGCTGAAATTAAAAAGGATACCTCGGACCGAATTGCCGGAGAGGACAGGAAAGATGCCGGAAAGACATCTTCCAACGATCAGCAGACAGAAACTGATACCGTAAATGAAAAAACAAAGGGTGAAGGGTTAAGCGAAAGATTCGTCAAGGACGAGAATCTTGTCGTACAGGCATCGGAAGAGCTTAATGAGATCGCAGGATCATTTCTGGTAAATGTGAGTGAGATACTTAATATCACTCCTGAAGAAGCCGAAGAGATCCTTACGGAAATGAATCTTACCGAAACAGATCTGCTTATTCCCGAAAACCTTTCTGCTTTTGCTCTCCGTGCGATGGGCGAAGAGGATTCCCTCTCGCTTCTTACAAACGAAACCAACTTTGAGCAATTTCAGAATGTAAATGATGCACTTAAGGAAGTTCTCGCCTCCGACAGCGGAGTTGAGGATTTAAGTGTGGGAGAATTAATGCAGACGCTTCCCAAAGCAGAAGAAACACTTTCTGTTCCGGATACAGCGGAAGTTGTTGTTGAGGGCGAGCCGCAGGTATCAGCCGAGCCGCAGGTATCAGCCGAGCCGCAGGTATCAGCCGAGCCGATACCCGAAGATACTGCCGTAAACAGCTTACCGGTGGATAAGAATGCGGTTGAAGTTGTTCCCGGGGCGGAAATAAAGTCCGAAGAAAAGCCCGATGATAAGCCGGTGGAAAGAAAGACTGAAACCGAAAGCATAAAGTCCGATCCCGAACTCAAGCAGATGACTACAAGCGAAGGCGGCACAATGGGAGCCGAAGCAATGCTTCGCAGTCAGAGAAGATTTGAGGGCGAAGGAGGGAATCAGCGTCACAGCGATAATCCGGAACACGGAGAACATCAGGGAAATCTGTTCGCTCAGAATTTTGAGCAGAATATTCAGGGCATCTCGCAGGAGATACAGGCAGCGCCCCAGACTACCGCAGTTACAGCCCAGGATATAGCAAATCAGATACTTGATTATATGCGCTCACAGGTTAAGCCCGATATGCAGACACTTGAAATGCAGTTGCATCCCGCATCCCTCGGCAATATACAGATCAATCTGATACACAGAGACGGCGCTCTTACCGCAAGCTTTGCATGCCAGGACGAGCAGGTGCGTGCGGTGCTTGAAAACCAGATGATCCAGCTTCAGGAACGCTTTGAGGAGCAGGGAATAAAAGTTACATCTATCGAGGTTTCCGTCGGAGCAAACGGCTTCGAAGAGAACCTTCAGCAGCAGGGTGATGCAGAGCAGCAACAGGCTCAGAACTCACCTAAAAGAGTGAGAAGGCTTCAGCTCGGACCCGATTTCGGAGCGGAAGATATCGAAGAACTCGAAGGCGATGACAGGATCGCTGCCGAGATGATGGCCGCAAACGGCGGAACAATGGATGTTCAGGTATAAGAAGGAGGAATGATCCTATGGCACTTATAGCACCCATCGAAGACGGAAAGGTAGTTGAGACACAGTCCCAGGCATCGCTTAAGAAGGGCACCGAAAAAGCCGGGAAAGACATGGATAAGGATGCCTTCCTCCAGCTTCTTGTTGCACAGATGAAGTATCAGGATCCGATGGAGCCCACATCCAACACTGAATATATAGCGCAGTATGCGCAGTTTTCACAGGTTGAGGCTATTTCCAACATGGCTACTTCAATGGATCTTTCGAGGGCAAGCTCTCTTGTTGGACAGGAAGTATACGTCAAGACTACAGGCTCTACGGGCAACACCGACTATATACAGGGCAAGGTCGATTATGTGGTTTATGAAGGAGGAAAGCCTTATCTTTCCATAGACGAAAACCTTTATTCCATTGACGATCTCGACACCGTAGTAGACAAGAATTATCTTACGGCATATAACGGAGCTTCGGACTTCACCATTAAGCTGAATAAACTGCCCGTGCTGAACAATATTTCCATCGCTACAGACGGCAAAACCATCGATGAACTGACAGAAAGCTACAATTCGATGAACGACTACGAAAAGAGCTTTTTAGCTGCGGAAACGGTGGAAAGATACAAAAAATATGTTGAGAAGCTGGCGGGACTCAGAGCCGCAGCTCTCACCGAGGACAATGCTTCGCAGGAAGCTTCCGGATCCGAGGAAACGGAAGGGATCTAAAAAATATAAAATAATTCGGCAACAGGGGTAAAGTTATTTGCCCCTCTGCCGATATATGTTATGTGACATAGTGAAGCAGATAAGAAAGGAGAAAACCTATGGATATTCAGAAAAACGGGTTCCTTTCTATCGAGCAGGTTGCAAATCAGGTTATAAACGCTCCCAAGGAAGGCAGCGCGAAGACCACAAATGCCGACGGGCTTTCATTCGGCCAGATCCTCTCAAAGAAGAACATCGAGGAGAACGGACTTAAATTTTCCAAACATGCTTCTTTCAGATTAAACGACAGAGGGATCGAGATCACGGACGATCAGATGAGCAGGCTGCAGGGCGGAGCCAAAAAAGCCGCTGAGAAAGGAATCAAGGATTCACTTGTTCTTGTGGACGACATGGCATTCATAGTAAACATACCCAATCAGACGGTAGTTACTGCGATGGATTCCACCGAAACGATCGAAAACGTATTTACACACATTAACGGAGCAGTCATTATGTAAAAGACCGGACCTGGATGGGGGTCTTGGATTTCCGAGAGAGAGACGAAATCCAAACAATGACTTCTCCAAAGCAAATTTCGGAGCCGTTCAGAGCTCCACAAGCTTAGGAGGAAATGTCTTATGATGAGATCACTTTACTCTGGTGTAGCAGGTCTTAAGACCCACCAGACAAGAATGGATGTTATTGGTAACAATATCGCCAACGTTAACACCACCGCATTTAAATCCAGCACCATCAATTTTGCTGATCTTATGAGCCAGACGACTCAGAATGCCAGCGGACCCAACGCAACCACAGGTACCGGCGGTACCAATGCGCGTCAGATAGGTCTCGGCGTTAAGACCGGAGCCATCACGATGAACATTGACGGCCAGGGTTCGGCTCAGTCTACCGGAAATCCCTTTGATATAATGATAACAGGTAAGAACTTCTTCGTAGTAAGTAACGGTATGACGAATTTCTTTACCCGTGACGGTTCTTTCTATGTTGACGGCGCAGGAAACCTTGCCATGACTTCCACCGGTTACAATGTAATGGGTTGGCAGGTTGACCCCGAGACTATGGAGATCAAGCAGGATACCGTTTCTGCTCTCCGTATAATGAGTGAAGCAAACATGACTTATCCCCCTGAGGCTACCAGCAAGGCTACAGTAGCGGGAATCCTCGATCAGAACGACACGGATGTTACATCTGATTCGGGAAAGAATATTAACCTCAACTTCTATGATGCTCTCGGATATCCTTACACCGCAAGGCTTACCATCAAGGATACCGACAAGCCCGGAAGTTACTCCGTAGAGCTTACCAAGCTTCTTGATGCGGAAGGTAATGCAGTTGATCTCTCAAAGGCTACAGAGCCTTTTATCGCAGATGCGAATGTTCCGGACACAAGGTCACTCACTCTTGCTGACGGATGGGAATGGAGCGGAAATGTTCTCACATATCCTGCCGACACAACCAAGAATATAGATATATCAACCATGGCTACGGATCTTGCAAGCACCGATCCCGCTGTTGTAGAAGCCGCAAACAAAAAACTTGAAGATATAGCAAAGCTGTACGGAAGCTCGATCGATGACGGCTTCCTCGACATAACCCTTGATACCGACGGAGTGGCAGACGCGAACGGAAAAATGACTCCCGATACCACACTCGGTGCCCTCCTCAAAGCAGGACAGGGAATCGTGGCAGGTGCCGGAGTTGCTTACGACACCACATCAGGTGTTCTCACAACCTACGGAAGAGCCATCGACGGATTTACACTCGATTACGATACCGCATCCGGTGCATTTGTCGGACTCAGCGGAAGTGAAGGTGCCAAGACGGTTACGCTTAATCTTTCACAGCTTGAAAAGAATGACAACGGTATCAGCCACTTTGATAATGTTGAGATCGATCTTTCCAACACATCAATGTTTAATAACAACGGAACTTCAACCATCGCGGCAACAAGCGGTGATGCGAAGGGACTCGGAGCAGGAAGAAAGATCGGTGATATGATCGGTGTTTCGATCCAGCAGAACGGTATGATCTATGCAAGCTACGACAACGGACAGACAAAGCTTCTCGGTCAGATCGCTACCGCAGCTTTTGCAAACAACTCAGGTCTTTCCAAGGAAGGAGATAACCTTTACTCCTCAACCATGAACTCCGGTGAGTTTGACGGAATCGGCGTAGACGTGACCGCATCCGGCGGATACATGACAACGGGAGTTCTGGAGATGAGTAACGTAGACCTTTCCAACGAATTTACTACGATGATCACCACACAGCGTGGTTTCCAGGCTAACAGCCGTATCATTACGGTATCGGATACACTCCTTGAGGAGCTTACCAACCTGAAGAGATAATCCGGGTAACCTGACATAGTCCTGTAAGGAACGGGCGTATTGCACCCGTTCCTTTTCGGCATTTATATTTATCTTGCAGGTTAATTTACTAACTGAGTAACGCGAATCCGCACAAATGTATGCTTCGCGCACC
>CAMUYA010000023.1 GCA_947164865.1 uncultured Lachnospiraceae bacterium | reverse complement strand
GACGGACTTCGCGTTTCAAGTATGGATTCGCTACGTCTCCGCGCTGGCGCAAAATTTGTCTCCGCAAAGGGCAAAACCGCCCTGCTACAACTCGCGACGCTCGCGCTATATTTGCGCGAGCTGCTCGAACATTATCGCAGGGACCGGTTTATGCTCCGACATTTTGCTTGCGCTCCCGACGTGCACCGCTCACCATAGCTTGAAAACTCGAAATCCTGTCATGCAGATAATAAACTTATAGTTATGCGATAAATCAGTTCACTTGTTTACTATCAGTAACAGGTATGGGCGATATGAGATTGTAGTTTGATCGAATTAGGCGCCGCGCTTAGCGAGAAGCACTTTGCGTAAATCGTGTCGAGGGATTGTCTGAGTAGCTCGCGCCATTATAGCGCGAGCGTTACGAGTTGCCCGAGACCGATTTTGCCCTTAGCAAAGTGTTTCGAGCTTAGCAGCAGAGCCCATGAGAGCAAATTACAACTCATATTGTCCATGCCGTCACTAAATAAAATGAATTACCGATAGTACATTAACCTGTAATATATTCTACTTGAGAAGATGAAGCCTTCGTGCGAGACGCACGATAGAAGCCCCTTTCGGGAATGCAGCCAGCTCTTCGGCAGTAACTGCTTTCAGAAGCATAAGCGCGATAAAATATACCGGCACAGCGATCACCAATGCCGGGAGAACCGATAACCTCATAGAACCCGTGATCACAATGAAAAGACGATAAAACCCATAAGATACACCGCCCATGATGACAGAAGCTCCAAAAGGAAGTACGAAAGAACGCATTATTTCCTGCCTGTATCCTATGGCCCTTCTCACAGCCAGCTGATTCAGGACAGCGATCACAGCCGAATAAAGAGTGGTGGTTATTGCAATACTGAATACATCCAGATCTGTGAAGAACAATAGTATTACACCTGCGGCTGTTTGGATAACAAGTGCTATCCCTGCGTGGAGTATAGGCAGATTAACGCGTCCCAGGCCTTGAAGCACAGAACTGTTAAGTGTACTCAATGCATAGAATACAACCGAAACAGAGAGTGCCATCAAAGAATGCCGTGCCAGATCTATATTGGCCAGGGTGTTGGGATACAGAAGCAATGTTACGGGGGCTGCAAACACAAACAACCCGACAGCACAGGGAATTGAAATGAGCATCGTGGCTTTTACAGCCAGCCCTATCTTCCCTCTGGCCTCTTCGTGCTTTTTGGTAGCTATGAGCTGAGCGATGGAGGGTATCATGGCGGCAGCCATAGCAGAGGCAAATGCTATGGGAATATTTGAAATCTTCATTGATTTGCCGGAGAAGATACCCCAGTGTTCCGCCACGGGAATAAGATCAAGCCCTCTGAAGGAGGGGTAGAAGGATTTATAAAGCTTATTGTTAACAGCAGATGCCAGATTGTTCATGGCGGTGCTTAAAATAAAAGGTGTTACGATAAGCGTGATAGTTTTGATTATAGTTCCGGCGCTGTCAACATTTTCATGTTTATCAGCCAGAATGTTTTTCTTAAAACCGGGGCGGATCCTCATGTATGCAAAAAACATGAACAGAAGCGCAATAATAACACCCGTTCCTGTTCCAAGTGCGCTTCCTATTGCGCCCCTCACAGCTCGCTCGACTGCGTACCCGCTTTCCGATGAGATGATGTTGAGCGGCTTCATTGTAAGGAATGGGTTGGACTCGGTATAGGTGACGAGGAAGAAGGCGGCTCCGACACTTACCAGCGCATTAGCGATCTGTTCAAAAATCTGTGATACGGAGGTCGGGATCATGTTTTTGCTTGCCTGGAAGAAGCCTCTGAGTACTCCGAGTATCCCGTATACGAATATAGTAGGAGCAAAGAACCGGAGAACAGGTATTTCAGCCTCTTCAACGAAAAGCCCGGCACCGAAAAACAGAAATGCCGATGCTGCTGCGCCGATCACAAGCACATAGAACAAAGAACCGAGAAACAGACGATGGGCGTTTTTGTATTCACCAAGAGCAAGCTTCTGAGCCATTACCTTCGAGATGGCTGAAGGAATGCTGTAGGATGAGACAAGCAGAATGATCGTATAGTAGTTGTATGCGGAGGAATAATAGCCCAGGCCCAGATCCCCGATTATACCTGAAAGAGGACTGGTGTAGAGAAGCCCGATGATACGGCTTATGATTCCGGCGGCGGCCAGAATGCCCGCCTGGGTTATGAGATTGTTGGTCAGTTTGGATTTATTCTTCATTATTTATATACCGTAAATTTTCACAATTTAGTCTACCACGAATATTTGAAAATCGCTACAATGATATGTGAAAATCGACGTTATATTTTGCTACCAATTAAAGCGGTTTTATGATAATATAACTATGTGCGCATAAAAATGCGTTCTGGGGTTAGCAAAACTGTGGGAGGTTTTCAATGAAAAAGATTCTATTCGTGGCTTCGGAGGGAGTCCCTTTTGTAAAAACAGGAGGGCTTGCGGATGTTGTCGGATCACTGCCGAAGTACATTGACAAAAAGTATTATGATGTAAGGGTTTTTCTTCCCAAGTACGCCTGCATGAAGCAGGAAATGAAAGATAAGCTGAAATATATTTCCAATTTCTATATGGATTTCAACTGGCAGAATATCTATGTCGGTATTTTTGAAGCAAAGGTAGACGGAGTTATCTACTACTTTATAGACAATGAGTTCTACTGGAACGGATCGAAGGTTTATAACGACGACCCCAGATATGAGATCGAGAGATATACTTATTTTTGTAAGGCTGTCTTGTCGGCACTTCCCGTGATAGATTTCCGGCCTGATCTTATCCACTGCCATGACTGGCAGACCGGACTTATACCGGTTTATCTCAAGGAGCGCTTTGCCGGCAGTGAGTTTTATCGCGGGATCAAGACCGTAATTACCATCCACAATCTTAAATTCCAGGGAAAATGGGATGTTAAGACCGTTCAGAGCATTACCGGGCTTCCGGATTACTTCTTTACACCGGATAAGCTCGAGTCCTATAAAGATGCGAATCTCCTCAAGGGGGGCATTGTTTACGCTGACGCGGTGACGACCGTATCGGATACGTATGCCGAAGAGATCAAGACTCCTTTCTACGGGGAAGGACTTGATCCGCTGCTCCGTGCCCGTGCCAATTCCCTCAGAGGAATTGTTAACGGCATTGATTATTCTGATTTTGACCCTGCGACGGATCCCTATATCTACAAAAAGTATGATGCCGTCAATTTCAGAAAAGAAAAAGTTAAGAACAAGCACGCGCTTCAGGAAGAACTTGGACTTACCGTAGATGACAAAAAGATGATGATAGGTATAGTTTCCAGGCTAACCGATCAGAAGGGCTTCGATTTGATAGCGTATGTTATGGATGAACTATGTCAGGATGACGTTCAGCTTGTTGTGCTGGGAACAGGAGAAGAACGGTACGAGAATATGTTCCGGCACTTCGACTGGAAGTACAACAACAAGGTTTCTGCAAATATTTATTATTCCGATGCGCTTTCTCATAAGATATATGCTGCCTGTGATGCTTTCCTTATGCCTTCGCTCTTTGAGCCATGCGGACTCAGCCAGCTGATGGCACTTCATTACGGAACCATCCCCATCGTTCGACAGACAGGCGGGCTTAAGGATACGGTAGAACCTTATAATGAATACGAAAGCACGGGCACGGGCTTCGGCTTTGTAAACTACAATGCTCACGAAATGCTTTCAACGATCCGCTATGCCGAAAAGATCTATTACGATCGCAAACGCGAGTGGAACAAAATGATAGACAGAGCCATGGCAGTTGACTTTTCGTGGGAAGTGTCCGCAAAGAAATATCAGGAGATGTATATGTGGCTATGCCCCGACTACGAAGCGGATGCGGAGGCTAAGAAGAAATGATTAAAAGTATGACCGGCTTCGGAAGAAGCGAGATCACGGTTCATGACAGGAAATTCACCGTAGAGCTTAAGAGTGTAAACCACCGATATCTCGATGTAAACATCAGAATGCCCAAGGCGCTCAATTTCTTTGATGCAGCCATCCGGCAGGAATTGAAAAACTACATCTCAAGAGGAAAGGTTGATGTTTTCATCTCCTACGAGAACTTTGGAGAAACGACACAGACAGTCAGGTATAACAAAGATCTTGCAGCCGAGTACCTGAAATATCTCAGGACAATGGCGGAAGATTTCGGACTTGAGGATGATATCAGAGTTTCCACGCTCTCCAAATACCCCGACGTATTTGAAATGGAGGAGAGCGAGATAGACGAGGATGAGCTTTGGAAAGACCTTAAGACCGCCATCGACGAGGCTTGTGAAGTGTTTGTCAAGACAAGGACAGCTGAGGGAGAGAGACTTAAGAAAGATCTTATCGAAAAGCTCGACAATATGCTCGGGCTGGTGGAATTCATCGAGGAGAGATCCCCTAAGATCATCGAGGAATACCGCGGAAAGATAGATGCCCGGGTAAGAGAGATCCTTGGCGACACAAGTGTTGACGAAGGAAGGCTTCTCACCGAGGTTACGATCTTTGCCGACAAGATCTGTGTTGATGAAGAGATTGTAAGGCTGAAGAGCCACATAGAAGCAGTCAAAAAAGAACTTCTTGAGGGCGACAGTATTGGCCGCAAGCTCGATTTCCTCGCGCAGGAGCTCAACAGGGAAGCCAACACGATCCTTTCAAAATCCACCGATCTGGAGATAGCAAACTACGGTATCGAGCTCAAGACTGAGATTGAAAAAGTCAGAGAACAGATCCAGAATGTTGAATAAACCGCTCATTTATCGAAAAGACGGATATTTGTTGTTATGTCGGAGGTAGGGAATGGCAAAAAAAGGTATTTTGCTTGTTATTTCCGGTTTTTCGGGTGCCGGGAAAGGGACCATAGTAAACAGGCTGATCGAAAAATACGATGAATACGCGCTTTCGATTTCCATGACTTCAAGGGCACCGCGTCCGGGCGATGTAGAAGGAGTTAATTACTTCTTTGTATCGAGGGAAGAATTTGAAAAGGCAATAGCCGAAAACGGACTTTTGGAGTATGCGCAGTATTGCGGGAACTACTACGGGACGCCCAGGGCTTTTGTCGAAAAAAAACTGAGCGAGGGCAGAAACGTTATACTGGAGATAGAGATCCAGGGGGCAACCAACATAAAGAAGGCATTTCCCGAAAGCCTGCTGATCTTTGTGACTCCGCCCAGTGCCGGTGAGCTTGAAAGAAGGCTCCGCTCAAGGGGCACTGAGACCGAAGAGGCTATCAGAGGCAGACTGGCCCGCGCCCATGAGGAATCGGTGGGTATGGATACCTACGATTTTATAGTGATCAATGACGATCTGGAAACCTGTGTTGATGAAGTTCACGGTATTATCGAGACTTCCAGGAAGCAGCCGGTCAGGATGCAGGCTTTTATTGAAGACATGAAAAAACAGCTTGATGTTTACAGCTAAGCTGTACTACTATATTACTGTTGCTGATATATAATTAAGAAGAGATTATAAAGGAGTATGAAAAAATGTTACACCCGTCTTATGCAGATTTAATGAATGTTGTAAATAAGGATGTCACCGAGGATGAGACCCCTATTGTTACCAGCCGTTATTCAATCGTAATGGCTTCGGCAAAGAGAGCAAGACAGATTGTGAGCGGAGACGAAGCTCTTGCGGGTTCAGAAGATGAAAAGCCTCTCTCAATTGCTATTGATGAGATCAATGAGGGCAAGGTTAGAATCCTTCCCAATACAGAGGATTAATATCAGTATAAAACCGGAACATAAAGCGATCACGCTCTGGAGTTTCGGTTTTTTTGCTGTTAATAAGGAAATATATGAAGATTCTTTTTATATCATTGGGTTGTGATAAAAACCTTGTCGATACAGAAAAAATGATGGGACTTCTTTCCGGATCGGGATATGGATTTACCGATGACGAAAATGAAGCGGATGCTGTCATTGTTAACACCTGTTGCTTTATTTCCGATGCAAAGCAGGAGAGCATAAACACTCTTCTGGAGATGGCTGAACTCAGAAAAGAAGGCAGAATAAAGGCTCTTATCGCGACAGGCTGTCTGGCTCAGAGGTACAGGGACGAGATCAGAAAAGAGATACCCGAAGTGGATGCTCTGGTGGGAATCGCATCAACCGGTGATATAGAGGAAGCGCTGAGCGAAGCACTAAAGCAAAACGGAAACGACTATTTCAGAGAGACCGGAAAAATATACCGCACTCTCAGAAGCCGTATAATCACAACAGGTGGCCATTTTGCTTACCTGAAAATTGCCGAGGGCTGTAATAAGAACTGCACTTATTGCATAATTCCCAAGGTCAGAGGCAGATACGTATCCGTTCCAATGGAGGAACTGCTGGAGGAGGCGAGGGATCTGGCAGGCAAAGGGGTGAGGGAACTCATACTCGTTGCGCAGGAAACCACACTTTACGGAACAGATATTTACGGGAAAAAGATGCTCCCGGAGCTGCTCAGGAAACTCTGTGAAGTTGAGGGCCTCCACTGGATCAGACTCCTTTACTGCTATCCGGAGGAAATAACGGATGAGCTGATAGATACAATAGCTTCCGAGGAGAAGATATGCAATTATCTTGATATTCCCATTCAGCATGCATCGGATAAGATCCTGAAAAAAATGGGGAGAAGGACAGATCAGGAAGAACTCAGAGAAAGAATAACACACATCAGGGAAAGAATTCCCGGAATAGCTTTACGAACAACTCTTATTTCGGGATTCCCCGGAGAAACCCAGGAGGATTTTGAAGATCTGTACCGATTCGTAAACGAAGCTGAATTTGACAGACTGGGAGTGTTTACGTATTCACAGGAAGAAGATACTGCAGCTGCGGAAATGGAAGATCAGATCCCGGATGAAATAAAGAACTCTCGCCGCGACGAATTGATGGAACTTCAGCAGGCAGTCTGCTTTGATAAGAATGAGGAAATGGTCGGAACCGTTCTGGAAGTCATGGTAGAAGGAAAGGTTGCGGACGAAGATACATATGTAACGCGGACTTATCGCGATGCCCCTTCGGTGGACGGATACCTGTTCCTGAATACGGGGGCGAACCTTATGACCGGAGACTTTGTAAAAGTAAGAGTTACCGGATCAAACGATTATGACCTTATAGGAGAACTCTGTAATGAGTGAGACCGTAAAAGAAGAAAAAAACATGACAGAAAGCGGACAGGAAGGGACAAAAAAGGTCAAGATATGGAATGTTCCCAATATCATGACTACATTTCGAGTGTTATTGATAATTCCCTTCGTTATAGCGCTTCTCGGTGCCGAAAGCGGATGGTTTGGGGAAAATGACTTTGTCCCCTGCATCGTAGCAGATGTTATTTTTTTAATCGCCTCCATCACCGATCTGCTCGACGGAAAGATAGCAAGAAAATACAAACTGGTAACAAATTTCGGTAAATTTATGGATCCGCTGGCGGACAAAATGCTTGTAAGTGCCGGGCTTATATGTCTTATATCCATGAACAGGATTCCCGCATGGGTCGTGATCGTGATCATTGCAAGAGAATTTATAATCAGCGGGTTCAGACTGGTAGCCTCCGACGCGGGGATAGTTATTGCGGCGAGTTACTTCGGAAAGTGGAAGACGACATTTCAAATGACACTTGTTATTATGGCGATAGTCGACCTCAGCCCCTATATCCCTTTTTACGGAATACTGACAACCGTAGTCATGTATATTGCACTGGCTCTTACAGTGATATCACTGATCGACTATGTTGTGAAGAATCGGAAAGTGATCCTGGAATAGAAGTATTACCCGGGCTGACAAGAATATAACAAAAGAATATATAATTTATATTTTAAATGATACTGTTATTTAATTTTTGGGAGTAACCAATGAATGTAGAAATAATCTGTGTAGGTACCGAGCTTTTGCTCGGAAATATTGTAAACACCAATGCCGCGTACATGGCTGAAAAGATATCGGAGACAGGTCTGTCGTGCTACTATCAGTCGGTGGTGGGTGATAACGAGGAAAGACTGCTCGATTCAATAAAGACGGCGAGAAAGCGTTCGGATGTGATCATACTCTGCGGCGGCCTCGGTCCTACGGAGGATGATCTTACGAAGGAAACAGCGGCCAAATCCTATGGAAGAAAGCTTATCATGGATGAAGAAAGCCGTCTTCACATAGAACAGTACTTTGCAAAGAAGGGTACACAGCCTACAGAGAATAATTGGAAACAGGCTCTTGTTCCGGAAGGCGGCAGGGCCGTTTACAATCCGAACGGAACGGCGCCCGGTATAATAATGGAAGAGAAGGATGCAAGGCTTATACTTCTTCCCGGACCTCCCTCGGAGCTTATTCCGATGTTCGAAAATGATATTTTCCCATACCTCAAAGAATTAACGCCGGGTGTTATTTATTCAAAAACGGTCAAGATATGCGGTATAGGAGAGAGCAAGGTCGAGACTATGATAGCCGACCTTATAGATGCCCAGACAAATCCTACCATTGCCACTTATGCAAAGATAGGAGAGGTGCACATACGTGTAACTGCTTCGGGAGAGGATAAGAAGGCAGCAAGAAAGCTGATCAAACCGATCATTCAGGAATTGAAAGACCGATTTGGCAACTATATCTATACAACGGACGAGAATGAGACTCTTGAGCAATCTGTTGTCAATCTGCTGCTGGCCAACAAGCTTACCGTATCCTGCGCGGAGAGCTGTACGGGCGGAATGCTTAGTTCAAGGCTGATAAATGTACCCGGTGTTTCGGATGTTTACAAGAGCGGATTTATAACCTATTCCAACAAATCAAAGAAAAAGCTGCTCGGAGTAAGAAAGTCCGTTATAGATAAATATGGTGTGATAAGTGCAGAAACCGCACGGGATATGGCAAAGGGACTTGCCGGAATCACTAAAGCCGATGTATGTGTGAGCGTGACCGGAAATGCAGGGCCGGACGCATCCGAGGACAAACCTGTGGGTCTGGTATATATAGCCTGTTGTATCAAGGGAAAGGTTTCGGTTACGGAGGCCAGATTTTCCGGAAACCGGAACAAGATACGCGAATCCGCAACAGCAGCGGCACTTTCCTTTATGAGGAACAATGTTCTGGAATACTACAGCCGTATAACATTCGGTTCGGATGAGGAAAACTGACTCTGAATAGCACATGTTATCAATGGTAAGGACAGATGTCCGAAAATGTCCGCAAATGTCCGTAAAACGGCCGTTTGCGGACTATATTAAATTTCTGTTAAATCTCTTATCGGGGACTTGCTTCGGCAGGTCCTTTTGTGTTATTTTCCGAATATCGGATTGGCTAAAAAAACTGTTGACAAAATCGAACGGATGTTTTATTGTAATACAGTAGACCGAACATTCGTTCCCAAAGAAAGGAATCAAAATGGAAAACGAAGATAAGAAAAAAGCACTTGAAGCTGCCCTGAGTCAGCTTGAGAAACAATATGGAAAAGGAGCCGTTATGCGATTGGGAGATCCCGCGGCTCAGATGAATGTTGAAACCATTCCCACCGGTTCTATCAGTCTTGATATAGCGCTCGGGCTGGGTGGCATTCCCAAGGGAAGGATTGTTGAGATATACGGCCCTGAATCCAGCGGTAAGACTACGGTCACGCTACATATGATCTCTGAAGTTCAGAAGCGCGGAGGTATCGCCGGTTTTATTGATGCAGAGCATGCTCTTGACCCGGTGTATGCCAAGAATATCGGAGTTGATATAGACAATCTTTACATATCGCAGCCCGATAACGGTGAGCAGGCTCTTGAAATAGCGGAAACCATGGTAAGGTCGGGAGCTATCGATATAGTGGTTGTGGACTCTGTAGCCGCACTTGTTCCAAAGGCCGAGATCGACGGAGACATGGGTGATTCGCACGTGGGCCTTCAGGCGAGACTTATGAGCCAGGCTTTGAGGAAGCTTACAGCGGTTATCAGCAAATCAAATTGTGTTGTGGTATTTATCAACCAGCTCCGTGAGAAAGTCGGAGTCATGTTTGGAAATCCCGAGACCACAACCGGCGGTCGTGCGCTTAAGTTTTATTCATCTGTAAGGCTCGATGTCCGCAGGATCGAATCTATAAAGCAGGGTGGCGATGTGATCGGAAACCGCACTCGTGTTAAAGTGGTGAAGAATAAGGTGGCTCCGCCTTTTAAGGAAGCCGAGTTCGATATCATGTTCGGAGAAGGAATATCCGTAGCCGGAGATATACTGGATAAGGCGGCTGACGCCGATATAGTTGTAAAATCAGGAGCCTGGTATGCATATAACGGTGAAAAGATCGGTCAGGGCAGAGAGAATGCAAAGCAGTATCTCAAGGACAATCCTGCTATCATGTCTGAGATAGAGAAAAAGGTTCGTGATCACTACGGATTAAACGGTGCTTCCGAAGCAGAAGCCAAGGCGGCCGACGCTTCCGATGACAGCACTTCAAAATCTGCGGGAAAAGGGAAGGCAGCAAAGGCCTCGGAATAAGCCCAAACGGGGTAAATGATGCAGATAACGGAAATAAGACCGCTTGACAAAAAGCGCAGCAAAATATATATAGACGAGGAACTTGCCTTTATCCTTTACAAAGGAGAGTTCAGAAAGTTCAATATCTGCGAAGGCGGGGAGATAACCGCGGAAGATTATGATGAAATAACGCGCGTTATACTTCCCAAAAGAGCCAAACTGCGTGCAATGAATCTTTTGAAGAGCAGGTTATATTCTGAAAAGCAACTAAGAGATAAACTTAAAGACGGTGATTATCCACCACAGGTCATTGATGAAGCGATAGAATATGTTTCTTCTTATAATTATATAAATGATCGCAGGCTTGCTGAGGAATATATCAGGATCCACATTCAGGATAAAAGCCGTATGCGCATTAAGCAGGACCTTATTGGGAAGGGAATCTCATCCGAGACGATCAGAGCTGCCTTCGAGACCTGTGAAGAGGAAGGCTTTGGCTGTGACGAAGCGGAGCAGATAAAAAGACTCCTGCAAAAAAGAAATTTTGATCCTTCGGAGAGATCGGATCTCAGGGAATGGAACAAACAGTATGCTTTTCTTATGAGAAAGGGTTATTCCCGGGATGCGATCAGCAGGGTGATGGGCGGCAGTTGCGATATTTGATCAAGCCCAGATATTAAAATCAAAATTATTTACGCTGATACTTGTTATGAGTATCAGCGTATTTTTTGTTAAGCAGTAATGCAAAAAGATTAAATCTCAATATATTTTTTTGAATATCCGTATTTGATTTCAGGTTGATTTCAGGTTGTACCGATAGGATAAAACCGTAAGCAGATCGATAACAGCTCAGGCTGCTATGAAAGAAAGGATAGGAGAAAAGATGAATATGAAAAACAGAAGTAAAAAGGTAATGAAACATCTCACCACAGCAGTGAGTATTGCATCAATATTCGCCGTATGCTTAAGCCCTATGGGAGTTTACGCGGCAGAACAGGGATATGAACAGACAGGCATGGTTAGCCAGCCGGGGGGCTTTTCAGGATCTTTCGGAGGCTTTGATCGGAATATGGCGGATTTTGGAGGAGCACAAAACAATGTGACTCTGGCTGATGAACCATCTGAGATTGCTTTAAGTACAGTACAGAACACGGCAATCGATCTTATTGCAGATGAAGCAAATGCAACAACATATGTAATGAGTAACGAAAACAATGACATAAAGATAGATGCAGCCGGTACATATATAGTAACCGGTGACTGTTCAGACGGAAATATTACGGTTAAAAAGGGAACGACAGATGTGGTGCTGATCCTGAGGGACCTGGATCTTACAAGTACTACGGGGGCTACGGTATCTTTAAACAAGAACAGTGAGGTTAAGCTGATAATAGAAGGCACGGTAAACCTTACGGATGCAGAAGATCCTGCGGATGAAGATTCGGAAGATGCCGAAGTGGCAGATGCCTTCGACGGTGCTGCGATAAAGGCTAAAGACGGATCGAATGTTTATCTTACCGGTATAGGCACACTTAACATCGATGCCTCTTCATGTAAAAACGGCATCAAGGTCGGCGACGCAGACACGCCCTCTTTTGTGATAGAAGGATCCCTGGAGATAAATATAAACGCCGCAAATGATGCCCTTAATTCAGGTTATGATCTTACGATACTCAGCGGAACGATAGTAATATCCGCCGGTGATGATGCTATCCATGCCGACAGGATCCTGACAATCGGTTCGTCCGACGGCACCGGACCGACGATCACGATAGATACGTGTGAAGAAGGCTTGGAAGGTACGGTCGTAAACCTTTTTGGAGGAAATACAACCCTCAGGGCAAACGATGATGGTGTAAATGCCGCAAACAGCGACGGCACATACAACGAAGAACTGGACTTTTCCATAAACATTACAGGCGGAAGATGGACCGTAAACGCAGCTGGGGATGGACTTGATTCAAACGGAAATATTAACGTTACCGGGGGATACATATCTGTTACAAGTGGTTCTACAGGCGGTGAAGCAGGTATAGATTATGACGGAGTGTGTTATATTTCCGATAATGCTACACTTATAAACAATAGCGGAATCAGCGGACCTGACGGAGGTGGTGCCGTTCCCGGGGGTGACGGAGCATTCGGACCGGGATCGGGTTTTGAAAGTGAAAGGAATTTTGATCAAGGAACGGAACCGTACAAAGATCTCTACGACAATTCGGGTGAAAATGAGGATAATAAAGAAGATAATAATGAAGAAAGTGATCTGACGATGTACAGACTTTACAACCCGAATAATGGAGAGCATTTCTATACCAAAAGCACTGTGGAGAGAGATAATCTCACGAAGGCCGGATGGAGTTATGAAGGGGAAGGTTTCACAGTACCGGAAGAAAGCACTACCCCTGTATACCGCCTTTATGATCCGATCAATGGTGACCATCACTATACCACGAGCTTGTCTGAAAAAAACTCCCTTGTAAGCGCAGGTTGGAATTATGAAGGAATATCCTGGTATTCAGCGGAAGAAGAAACCGGAAAACCTGTCTACAGGCTTTATAATCCCAACGCGGTTTCGGGAAGACATCACTTCACGATAAGTGAGAATGAGCGTAACAAACTGGTTTCGCTGGGATGGATATATGAAGGGGTCGGGTTTTACGCCGAGTAAGATACAGCAGAGCAGCTTTGGCTGCTCTGTTTTGTTTATAAAAAACGGAATAAGGTTTGCCCCTGCATACTTTACATAACTAAATTCTCTTGACAATATTCACAAAAAAAAGTAATATAAATCTGTTGTACTATGAAAACTTAATAAGGAGGTGCTCCTGTAATGCCAATGCCACCAATGTCAATTCCTTTGGTTGCATTCATTGGGATCCTCATCGGCGCTATAATAATTACTGCTGTTATTGCAGTGCTTATTACATCTAATTACCTTAAAAAGTCCGCATCGAGAACAATCGGTTCGGCTGAAGACAAAGCCAGAGAGATCATTGATGAAGCATTAAAGACTGCAGAATCCGAGAAGAGAGAAGCCGCTCTTAAGGCGAAAGAGGAATCGATCCGCATTAAGAACGAGACCGACCGCGAAGTAAAAGAACGTCGCGCGGAAGTTTCAAGGAGCGAACACAGGATTCAGCAGAAAGAGGAAGCGATAGACAAGAAGACGGACGCACTTGAGCGTCGTGAGCAGAGCCTTTCAGCAAGGGAAGACAATCTTGCCAAGATGAAGGAAGAGATTTCCAAGCTGAACGAGCAAAGGCTGCAGGAACTGGAAAGAATTTCAGGATTAACCTCTGAACAGGCAAAAGAGTACTTACTTAAAATTGTTGAAGATGAAGTCAGACATGATGAAGCCCTGATGATCAAGGAAATGGAAAACAGGGCAAAGGAAGAGGCGGACAAAAAAGCCAAGGAATATGTGGTTACCGCCATTCAGAGATGTGCTGCGGATCACGTCTCCGAGACAACGATCTCCGTTGTTCAGCTTCCTAACGATGAGATGAAGGGTAGGATCATCGGCCGTGAGGGCAGAAACATCAGAACCCTTGAGACACTTACCGGAGTCGAGCTTATTATCGACGATACCCCCGAAGCAGTCGTACTTTCCGCATTTGATCCGGTCCGCCGTGAGGTGGCAAGGATCGCACTCGAAAAGCTGATCGTAGATGGACGTATCCATCCCGCTCGCATCGAGGAGATGGTTGAGAAGGCTCAGAAAGAAGTCGATCAGGCCATTAAGGATGCCGGCGAAGCAGCAGTGCTGGAAACCGGAGTGCACGGTCTCCATGCAGAGCTTGTAAAGCTTCTTGGCCGTATGAAGTACCGTACGAGCTATGGTCAGAATGTTCTTAAGCATTCTATCGAAGTGGCTCACCTCTCCGGACTCCTTGCATCGGAGCTCGGACTTGATGTCAGAACAGCAAAACGTGCAGGTCTTCTCCACGATATCGGAAAGGCTGTTGACCACGAAATGGAGGGTTCCCATGTACAGCTTGGCGCAGAACTGTGCCGCAAGTACAAGGAAAATGCCACCATCATCAACGCTGTCGAAGCTCATCATGGTGATGTTGAGCCTCAGTCGCTTATCGCATGTATCGTACAGGCCGCGGATACCATATCCGCAGCGAGACCGGGAGCGAGAAGAGAAACTCTCGAGATTTATACAAGCCGCTTAAAGCAGCTTGAAGACATTTCCAACAATTTCAAAGGTGTAGAGAAGTCCTTTGCCATTCAGGCGGGCCGCGAGATTCGAGTCATGGTCGTGCCGGAGCAGATTTCGGATACCGATATGGTGCTGTTAGCGCGTGATATTTCAAAGCAGATCGAAGCTGAAATGAAATATCCCGGACAGATCAAGGTTAACGTTATCCGCGAAAGCCGCGTAGTTGATTACGCGAAATGATCGTGATCAGCCGGTTCTTAACATTACATAAAGCAATTAAAAGTCATCGTTCGAAAGAACGGTGACTTTTTTTACCGCTTATACAGCAAAAACAGCATATTACTCAATTTAAATACAAAGGAAAGTTCTCAAAAGAATTCAAAATCCTCTTGTATAATACGAAATCATATAGTAAAATAGTCGCGGTGTATATTTGTATGATTGTATACAATAATTATATAAGCAAGGAGATCCATGATGAAACCGTACAGCGAAATGACTACTGATGAGCTAAAGGCACTTAAATCAGAGCTTGAAAAGCAATACGAGGATGCGAAGGGGAAAGGACTTAAACTTGATATGTCAAGGGGAAAACCCAGTCCCGCGCAGCTTGATCTTTCGGCAGGATTCCTTGATGCTCTGTCATCGACAGATTGTCTGAAGAGCGAAAACGGTACGGACACCAGAAACTATGGTGTGATGGATGGTATATCGGAGGCCAAGAAACTCATGGCCGATATTATGGGTGTTAAACCCGAATCCGTGATAGTCTGCGGTAACGCCAGCCTCAACATAATGTTTGATACAGTAGCCCGTTCCTTTACCCACGGAGTAAACGGCGGAACACCCTGGTGTAAGCTTGATAAGGTTAAGTTCCTCTGCCCGGTGCCGGGGTATGACAGGCACTTCAGGGTTACAGAGTATTTCGGTATCGAGATGATAACTATTCCCATGACTCCCCAGGGGCCGGATATGGATATGGTGGAAAGCTTTGTAAATCAGGATCCTGCCGTTAAGGGTATCTGGTGTGTTCCCAAGTACTCAAATCCTCAGGGATATTCATACAGCGACGAAACGGTAAAGCGTTTTGCAAACCTAAGGCCCGCAGCGGAGGATTTCAGGATTTACTGGGATAATGCTTATGCCATTCATCACCTTTATGAAGAAAAGGAAAGACAGGATGAGCTCCTCGACATTCTTACCGAATGTGAAAAGGCAGGAAACCCTGATATGGTATACGAGTTTGCTTCTACTTCGAAAGTAACTTACGCCGGCGGCGGTATCTCGGCTGTAGCCACATCACCCGCAAATCTCGACTGGATCAAGAAGTCCATGACGGTGCAGACGATCGGATTTGACAAGGTCAATCAGCTCAGGCATGTGAGGTTTTTCAAGGACTTTGAGGGTGTTAAGAAACATATGATGAAGCATGCGGCTTCCATGAGACCCAAATTCCGTGCGGTTATAGAGGTGCTTGAAAAAGAACTGGGTGGACTTGGAATAGGCAGTTGGACTGATCCCAACGGAGGTTATTTTATATCCTTTGATGCGATGCCCGGATGCGCCAAAGCTATTGTGGCTAAGTGCAAGGAAGCAGGTGTTGTCCTTACCGGAGCCGGAGCGACATTCCCCTACGGAAAGGACCCGGAGGATAAGAACATCAGGATAGCGCCTTCATTCCCTTCACCCGAAGAAATGGCACAGGCGACCGATCTGTTTGTCCTTTGCGTAAAGCTGGTAAGCGTTGAAAAATTGCTCGGAGAAGTATAGAATATAAGGCGGTTCCCGAAGATCGGGAGCCGCTTTTTACCATATAGAAAAAACATATAGAAACTACAGAATGCATCATGTCTGCGTGGATGCACGCAAAACGGGATAACAGTGCCGAAAGGAGTTTATAAAGTATGGAAGAAATAAAGAGACTAAGCCGCGACCTTATAGCTAAAGGCGCAATAATAGATTATTATCAGGACACGATGCAGATACCCAACGGAAACACTGCCAAGTGGGATCTTATAGACCACAAGGGGGCTGCCGCTGTGGTGGCTGTGAGGGATGACGGGAAGCTTCTGATGGTAAGACAGTACCGAAATGCTCTCGAGAGGGAAACAATAGAGATCCCCGCAGGCGGGCTTAACTCGAGGCAGGAGCCCACAAGGGATGCGGCGATCAGGGAACTCCGTGAGGAAACAGGATATATTACGGAAAATGCGGAGTTTTTAACTTCCATATATACGACCGTTGCTTTCTGCAATGAGAAAATAGATATCTATCTGGCAGAGGGCTTAAAAAAACACGGGGATCAGCATCTTGACGAAGATGAGTATGTAAATGTTGAAGCATACGATTTGGAAGATCTTATCAAAATGATATATGAAGCAAAAATACAGGATTCAAAAACCATATGTGGCATAATGCTCTACGCGTACAGAAAAGGATCATCATAAAATAGCAATTGATATAGAAAAAGGAATTCCGCAAATACTGCCGTTGAACAAGTATTATAGAAAAATTCAAGTCCCGGCTATAGAAAATTTTTATTATAATTTTTTTTGAGGAAAATAAATCACCCACAAACATTTGTTTCGACAATATATTGGGTTTGACAAAAATAACATTAACGTTATCTTGTGGGAGTAGAAAATTAGTAGAAAATTAGGTACTTTTATAGTAAAAATTGCCACCTTGCTTTTCTCAAAATACAAATCTATAATAGGCTTTGCCGCAAAAAGCTGAGGAATATTATACCTGAGCTTGCGTAAAATATTACTTGATTATACGGCAAAGGAGTTGTGATAGTTTGAACGCGGAATTGGATTCATTTTTGACTTATCTTGAAGACGAGAAAAAGATGTCCGAAAACACTCGTCTGTCTTATAAGAGAGATCTTCTCAAGCTTCAGCAGTACTGCAGTGGTCTTGCCATTCATGATGCCAGACAGGTATCTGCAGCAAACCTTAAATCATACATTGTATATCTTGAGGCCGGAAGCTTTAAGGCCGCCACTATTTCAAGAAATGTGGCGTCGATACATGCATTCTTCCATTATCTTTATAACGAGCACATTGTGGAGAATGATGTATCCACCTGTCTTCAGGCTCCCAAGATCGAAAAGCATATTCCGGAGATCATGACAGAAGAAGAAGTGGTAAAGCTTCTTTCCCAGCCCAAGAGTACCGATGCAAAGGGAATCAGGGACAAAGCAATGCTTGAGCTGCTTTATGCCACAGGTATACGTGTGTCGGAGCTTATAGGCCTCAAGGTCGGTGATGTCGATCTTCAGAAGGACCTTCTCAAGTGCAAGGATCGTGTCATTCCCTTCGGAACCAATGCGAGGGATGCCATGATAAAGTATATGGGAGAAGGCAGAGAAGCTCTTCTTAAAGGAAATGAGAGCGATATTCTTTTCCCCAGCTGTCTCGGTGAGCCAATGAGCCGTCAGGGCTTCTGGAAGCTGATAAAGGCTTATGGGAAGAAGGCGGGGATCGGGATGGAGATCACTCCACACACTTTAAGACATTCCTTTGCGGCCCATATGATGGCCGGAGGCGCCGACGTGCACAGCGTATCAGAGATGCTCGGCCACTCCGATATCTACACCACACAGGTTTATGCAGGGCTTGGTCAGAGCGACCTGAGGAAGGTTTACAGCGAGGCTCATCCCAGAGGATAGTGCTATACAAAGCCTCTAAGATCCGGCGTAGAAAACTGTATTATATCAAAATAGCAGAATAATAAAACAGGAGATAAGATCATCTCCTGTTTTTTGTTACATTCTTATCGATTTTGCTCTTTGCCTTCGACGGTCCGGGTCGGGATACTGAGGTTTATGCTAAACCGTCTCTGCTATATCGTAGATGAGCCTTTCCGAATCCGCCCATCCGAGGCAGGGATCCGTGATGGATTTGCCGTACACGCCTCCGCCGATCTTCTGACAGCCCTCTTCTATATAACTTTCTATCATAAGCCCCTTGACGAGCTTGCGAAGATCCGGATTGACCTTGCGGTTGTGGATGATCTCCTTGGCAATCCTTATCTGCTGGTCGAACTGCTTATTGGAATTGGAATGATTGGTATCTACTACACAGGCGGGATTCTTGAGATCCATTTTGTTATACATATCAAGAAGCCGTATCATATCTTCGTAATGATAGTTCGGAGTGTTATTGCCGTGCTTGTTGGTGGCTCCCCTTAATATGGTATGGGCAAGCTCATTGCCGCTGGTGTTTACTTCCCATCCGCGGTAGATGAACGAGTGCGGATGCTGGGCAGCAAATACGGAGTTGAGCATTACGGCGAAATCACCGCTGGTCGGGTTCTTCATTCCGGCGGGAACGTCAAATCCGCTCACGGTAAGCCTGTGCTGCTGATCCTCCACGGAACGTGCTCCTACCGCAACATACGAAAGAAGATCCGAGAGATAGCGCCAGTTTTCGGGATACAGCATCTCGTCGGCTGCGGTAAGCCCTGTTTCGCTGGCTGCGCGGATATGCATGTGGCGGATAGCTACAAGGCCTGCCAGAAAGTCCACTTCCTTTTCGGGATTGGGCTGATGGATCATCCCCTTATAACCGCCGCCGTTGGTGCGGGGTTTGTTTGTGTATATCCTTGGTATAAGGATCAGTTTATCTTTGACTTTGTCGTTTATGGCTGCAAGCCGGTTTACATAATCACAAACCGAGTCCTCGTTATCAGCCGAGCACGGACCTATGATCACGAGAAATCTGTCGCTTTTTCCTGTGATCACATCCCGTATCTGCGCATCACGTTCTTTTTTTGCCTTGACGATACTCTCAGGCAGAGGGTACTGCTCACGGATCTCATCGGGAGTGGGCAGTTTTTTTATGAATTCAAAGCTCATCGTTGTCCTTCCTTTTTAGCAAAATTCCTATAAATTATAGTATAATTCAAATTCTCTTGCAATAAGGATTATTTCTGATGATAACATCTTTGCAAATAATGCTTTTTTTGAAAAAAATTCTTTTTGGATAGGGCAAATTATGGTATACTGTTGTATGGTTTAGCAGAAAAGAAATCTACGGAAATACAGTGAAATGAAAAACAGGACAAGAAAGAGCATATTGGTGCTTATCGCACTGATTCTTATCATCCCCAACATAGTATCCGTGGGAGTCCTTATAAATCAGGCAAAGATGCAGCGGCAGATCGACAGGATCGCTGCGGAAGTGGCATCAATGAGGATGGATTCTTTTGCAACAACGGGCAGAGTTACAGTTCCCAGGCTTGAGGGAACCAGACTCGTAGACCTCAGTATCTTTGACGGACCGGTGGAGAGGATCTACGCCGATGACGATGTTGTCATGGTGGCCGATGTCCCGGATGTGGCCGAGACTCAGGAAGCCGGCTACGTGTGGTCGTTTGCATCGGGCGGAAGCCTTGATACTCACAAGGTTTACCTGACATTTGATGACGGACCCAGCTCGAGGACGGATGATATTTTGGATATTCTTGCTGAATATGGCGTGAAAGCCACTTTTTTCGTGGTTGGCCGTGAAAGCGAGGAAGATTACAGGCTTTACAACAGGATCGTCGATGAGGGGCACACCCTCGGAATGCATTCATACAGTCACAGATATTCAAAGATATATTCCGGTGAGGAAGCCTTTACCGAGGACCTGGACAAGCTGACAGACCTGATCGAGGATACGACGGGAGTGACTCCGAAGTTCTACAGGTTCCCCGGCGGAAGTTCCAACACAGTGAGCAGCATAGATATCCACAGGTTCATAGATATCCTGGATGAGAGAGGAATTTCGTATTTTGACTGGAATGTGTCGGTGGGTGACGCAACGGGGATGCCTATTACGGCGGATGCCATCGTATCAAATGCATTGAGCGGAGTGGAAGACAGGGAAAGCACAGTCATTCTTATGCATGACGGGCAGTACAAAAAAGCTACGGTCGATGCGTTACCGCGGATAATCGAGGCACTTCAGTCCATGGATGATGTGGAGATTCTTCCGATCACATCCGAGACGGAACTGATCAGGCATATTCAGTAAATAATAAAAAAGAGATATTTAGGAGGAACAAAGATGGGTTTTTTCGGTGATCTGAAACAGGATTTATCCCAGGCAGTCAATGAACTTATACCCGAGGAAAAAGTTGAAAAAGCCGTTTCCGTGCAGGAAGATGCTTCCGAAGCCGAGAGTCCGGCTGAAGAAACAAATGACATTGATCTGGAAAAAATGCTCGATGAGGCTATTGGCGGAGATATTGTTTCTGCCGAAGAGCCGGCTGCCGATGATACCGGCGCTGACAGTTCGGAAGCTGAATCCGCGGTGGAGGATGCTTTTTCCGATATGGAGAAGAGCGCAGACTTCTCCCTCAAAGGATCCGGATCTGATGAATTAAATGATACAAGTTTTAAAGGAGCAGAAAGAAAAATGGATAGTAACGCAAATTATTCGGAAGAAACCTCAGTGATCACTCTCGGAATGACCGTAAACGGTGACATTACCACCGAAGGCTCTCTCGAGATACTCGGAAATGTCAAAGGAAATATCGATGTAGCCGGAAAGCTCAATATCACCGGCCATGTCAACGGGAATTCCAAGGCTCGCGAAGTATTCGCAGAGAATGCCAAGATCACCGGAGATGTAGCAAGCGAGTCGTCGATCAAGATCGGAGCAGGAACCGTTATCGTGGGAAATATCACCGGATTCTCCGCAGCAGTAGCGGGAGCCGTTAAGGGAGATATCGATGTTCGCGGTCCCGTGATCCTTGATTCTTCGGCAATCGTTATGGGAAATATCCGTTCCAAATCCGTTCAGATAAACAACGGTGCTGCGATCGAAGGAAGCGTATCACAGTGCTACGCGGATGTAAGCCCTACATCTTTCTTTGATGATTACAAGCCCGAGACTGTCGGCGGAAAGAAAAGCGGCGGTAAATCCGATAAGAATTAAATCACAGGAGATTCTTTATGAGAATACTATTAAAGCTCAGCGGTGAAGCACTTGCCGGACCCAACAAGATGGGGTTTGATGAAGAGACTGTACGCAAGGTGGCTCTTCAGGTAAAAAAACTCGTAGACGACGGAGTAGAGGTGGGTGTTGTCACCGGTGGCGGCAATTTCTGGCGCGGCAGGTCCAGCGAGAATATCGACAGGACAAAGGCTGACCAGATCGGAATGCTTGCTACGGTGATGAACTGCATTTACGTTTCCGAGATATTCAGAAGTGTCGGAATGATGACAAATGTGCTCACTCCTTTTGAATGCGGCTCATTTACCAAGCTTTTCTCCAAGGACAGAGCGAATAAATACTTTGCCCATGGACAGGTGGTATTCTTTGCGGGAGGAACCGGTCATCCTTATTTTTCAACCGACACCGGAGTAGTGCTCCGCGCGATAGAAGTTGATGCGGATGTTATCCTTCTTGCAAAATCCATCGATGGCGTATATGATTCCGACCCCGCCAAGAATCCGGATGCGGTCAAGTTCGATGAGATAAGTATCGACGAAGTGATCGCCAAGAATCTGCAGGTTGTGGATATGACAGCTTCGATTCTTGCAAGGGACAATAAGATGCCTATGTGGGTGTTTGCGCTTGGCGAGGAGAACAGCATAGTAAACGCTCTGAGCGATAATTTCAAGGGCACAAAAGTAACCGTATAGCAACAGGATATAGCATACTGACGATAAGGCAGAAAGGAAATCAAAATGGACGAAAGAGTAAAAGTCTACGACGATAAAATGGCAAAGGCATTTGAGTATCTCGAGACGGATTTCGCGGCAATAAGAGCCGGGCGTGCAAACCCCCATGTTCTTGACAAGCTCCGTATCGATTATTACGGTACACCTTCACCCATTCAGCAGGTGGGAAACGTTACCGTACCCGAGGCAAGGATTATTCAGATCGCTCCATGGGATAAAAGCCTGTTAAAGGATATCGAAAAAGCGATACAGGCTTCCGACATAGGGATCAATCCCACAAATGACGGAAATGTTATAAGGCTCGTATTTCCCGAGCTCACCGAGGATCGTCGTAAAGAGCTTGTAAAGGAAATAAAGAAGAAGGCCGAAGAAGCCAAGGTGGCGGTAAGGAATGTGCGCCGTGACGGCAATGAAGCATTTAAGAAGCTCGGAAAAGGCGAGGTCTCAGAGGATGAAGCCAAGGATCTTGAGGACAGCCTTCAGAAGATAACCGACAAGTACGTCAAGGATATCGACGAGCTTGTTGACGCCAAGACCAAGGAACTCATGACAGTATAGTTAACTTCTGCGGCGTCAAGGGGAGAGTATTATGGATACTGAAAGAAAAATACCCCGGCATGTCGCTGTGATATTGGACGGGAACGGACGCTGGGCCAGAGCCAAGGGTCTTCCCAGGAACGCAGGGCATGTAAAGGGTGCCCA
This sequence comes from uncultured Lachnospiraceae bacterium, assembly GCA_947164865.1. Taxonomy (GTDB): domain Bacteria; phylum Bacillota; class Clostridia; order Lachnospirales; family Lachnospiraceae; genus AC2028. The sequence goes on along the minus strand of CAMUYA010000023.1, from coordinate 32,472 downwards.
GGTTGTCGAGGACATGCTTAAAGTCGTGGATGACGTGGGCATCAAGTATTTTACCGTGTATGCATTTTCCACCGAGAACTGGAATCGTCCCGTCGATGAAGTGACGGCTCTTATGGGACTTCTTCGCAAATACATGGAAGGAAGTCTCAGAAAGGCTGCAAAGAATAATGTCAGGATCCGCGTTATCGGTGACAGGACAAAGCTTTCAGCCGATATAATAAAGAGTATCGAGAATCTTGAAAGAGATACTTCCGGAAACACCGGCCTTAACTTCCAGATAGCGATCAACTATGGCGGGAGAGACGAGATCAGGCGTGCGGTCGAAAGAATTGCCCAAAAGGTTTCCGACGGTGAAATAGAAGCCGGGGAGATCACGGAAGAGACCATTTCAAAAGAGCTTGATACGGCAGATATTCCCGATCCGGATCTTTTGATCAGGACCTGCGGTGAGCAGAGAATATCCAATTTCCTTCTCTGGCAGCTTGCCTATACGGAGTTTTATTTTACGCCCGTTCCATGGCCTGACTTTAACCGTGCCGAACTGGAAAAAGCCATAGATGCGTACAACGGCCGTGAAAGACGTTTCGGAGGTCTTAAACAGGAATCCTGATCGTCTGATATATGAAATAGGAGATTTTTTAGTAACAGATGTCTATTACCAGATCAATAAGTGCTATCCTTATGCTCGCACTTGCTTTTGCATTGTTCATTTTTGGGGGGTATCCTCTTGCCGGAGTACTTCTTATCATTTCGCTTATCGGATTCTGGGAGCTGAGCAAGGCGTTTGCAAATCCCGCACCCGAGCCGGGTGCCGAGAGGGTTCCGCTTCCCGCAAAGAAAAAGATTGATTATCTTGATATCATAGGTCTTATCACCGTTGCGATCTACTATGTTGTAATGGTGTTCATGCAGGATGTTGTACACCAGTTTATGGTGGTTGCCTGCTTTGTTATCGCGATACTTTTTGTTTATGTGTTCAGCTTTCCCAAGGTTTCCATCGACAGGATAGCGGCGATAGTTTTTTCGTTCCTGTACTGCCCGGTGATGCTGGGATTTGTATATATGACCAGAGAGTCGGAGCCCTACGGAAAGTATCTGATATGGATGATACTGATCAGTTCCTGGGGGTGTGACACCTTTGCGTTCCTGTTCGGTATCGCCTTCGGAAAGAAAAAGATATTCCCGCTCCTCTCGCCCAAGAAATCATTGGCGGGCTGCATAGGAGGGCTTGTTTCCAGCGCGGTCATCGGAGGGATATACGGATACTTCTATGTGATGCCCGCACTCCGCAAAATGAAAGGTACAGAGGTGGATGAGAATCCTTACTTCTTCCTTATTCTGGCGGCTATATGTCTTGTCGGAGGTTTGATCGGTATGCTGGGAGACCTGGTGGCATCCGGGATAAAAAGAAATAAAGGCTTTAAAGATTTTGCAAAACTCATACCGGGACACGGCGGCATCATAGACCGTTTCGATTCGACCATATCTGCCGCACCTGCCGTGTATGTGCTCTCTCTTTTGCTGATCTCTACGCATTGTTAGTTCAGAGTAAAATGTTATGAATATGAAAAAAATATCACTTCTCGGTTCAACGGGTTCCATCGGAACTCAGACTCTCGAAGTAATTGAAGAATACAGCGACCGGCTTTCGGTAGTCGCACTGGCGGCAGGAAAGAATGTCGGTCTTTTGGAAGAGCAGGTTAGGAAGTACAGGCCTGCTCTTGCCGTTATGTGGTCCGAGGAAGCCGCAAGGGAGCTTAAGGTGAGGATCGCGGATACGGACACAAAAGTCCTGTCCGGAATGGAAGGGCTTATCGAGGCCGCTACCATGTCTGAGGCGGATATTGTGCTTACGGCTGTTGTGGGTATGATAGGGATCAGGCCCACGATAGCAGCTATAGAGGCGGGAAAGGATATAGCACTTGCCAATAAGGAAACCCTTGTCTGCGCCGGGCATATCATAATGCCGCTGGCGGCAGAGAAAGGCGTTAAGATACTTCCGGTAGACAGTGAACATTCCGCTATTTTTCAGTCGCTTAACGGAGAGAGAAACAATAAGATATCAAAGATCCTCCTTACCGCATCCGGCGGGCCTTTCCGCGGCATGACCCGGGAACAGCTGAAGGGTAAGACCGTGGAGGATGCTCTCAAGCATCCCAACTGGTCCATGGGCAAAAAGATCACTGTGGACTCGGCCACGCTTGTAAACAAGGGACTTGAAGTGATGGAGGCAGGGTGGCTATTTAACGTTCCTGTTTCAGACGTTGAGGTGGTGGTCCATCCCCAGAGCATACTCCATTCTGCTGTGGAATTTGAAGACGGTGCCGTGATCGGTCAGATGGGGCTTCCGGATATGAAGCTGCCGATACAGTATGCACTTTTTTATCCGGACAGGCTCCCCATGCGCGGAAAGAAGCTCAGTCTTTTTGAAGTCGGGAGCATGACCTTCGAGAAGCCGGATCCCGAAGTGTTTGAAGGGCTCAAGCTTGCTCTTCGCGCAGCGGATGAGGGCGGCAGTATGCCCACGGTATTTAATGCCGCAAACGAACTGGCTGTGGCCAGATTTCTTGACGGAAAAATAGGCTTCACCGATATTTACGAGATCATCAAAAAGGCGATGAATGCTCACAGGACTATCCAGTCGCCGAACCTTGAGGAGATCCTTGATGCCGAAAGGGAGGTATATGAAGGATGCTGAATACGTTAGTCAGCGTTTTATGGTTTCTGTTAATATTCTGTATTGTCGTTATATCCCACGAGATGGGGCATTTTCTTATCGCTAAGGCTAACGGGATACATGTAGTTGAGTTTTTTATAGGCTTCGGACCCACTCTTATCAAGTGGAACAGGGGGGGAACAAAGTATTCGATAAAGCTCCTTCCTCTCGGAGGTGCCTGCGTATTTGAGGGAGAGGATGACCCTGAGGACACACTGAAAAACGCCGGAAAGGGGAAGTCTGTCTCGGAAAATGCCGCTTATGGGTCGGAAGGTTCCAAGGCAGACAGTGAAAAAACGGAAAGCTCGGAGACGGTAAAATCCGGGCAGAATAAAAAATACGGCAGCTCATTTACTGAGGCAAGCGCATGGCGCAGACTTGCGGTAATAATCGCCGGCCCGTTTTTCAATATAGTGCTGGGATTTATCATTGCATTTATCATGGTCAATCTGGTGGCGATAAGAGATCCTGTCGCTACTGAGATCATCCCCGGGGGTGCTGCCGAGGAAGCAGGGCTTCTTCCGGGCGACAGGATCATCTCCATGAACGGGCAGAGAATATGCCTTTACGAAGATATAGTGCTTTTCAATGCTCTCTCCGATCACAAAAATGTGCTTGTTGTATATGAGAGAGACGGGGAGAGAAAGTCGGCGGTCCTTGTTCCCAAATACGATGAGGAGGAGGGAAGATATCTCATAGGTATCGCCAATTCCTCTTTTGTTGAATTAAAAGGTCTTGACGCATTTAAATACACCTGGTATGAAATGCGGTATAATTTCAAGATGACCTACGGCAGCCTGTTCATGCTGGTCAGAGGAAGAGTAAAGACTACCGATGTGTCGGGCCCGGTTGGTATAGCGGTCAATGTCGTGGGCGAGACCTATGCGCAGACAAAGCAATACGGGTTTTCGACCGTTCTTGTTAATATGATGAATATAGCTCTGATGCTCACGGTCAACCTGGGAGTGCTCAATCTGCTCCCCATCCCTGCTCTCGATGGGGGAAGGTTAATATTCATTCTTCTCGAGATAATACGCGGGAAGCCGGTTCCGAGAGATAAAGAAGCGCTGGTACATTTTATCGGCATGATCTTCTTTATCATTTTGATAGTGCTTGTGTTCTTTAACGATATCAGGAATATATTTTTTTAGATAAATGATCATTTGAGGCAGTAAATGAATTTTTCCGATAAATACGAAGTTCCCGTGCTTGTGGGCGAAGGAAGCTTTGGAAAAGTATACAGATTAAAGGAAAAGGGCGAAGAGAAATACGCCGCCCTTAAGGTCCTGAAGGACAGAGGCATCTGGGATAGAGAAAAAAAGATGCTCTCTGCCGCCGATCATCCGCTTTTTCCCGCATATATCGAATCGGGGGAAGAGGATGATACTTATTATATCCTGATGGAGTATATATTCGGCGAGAATCTGGCCGAGGTGCTGGAGCGCAGAAAGGGTTTCAATCAGAGGGAGGCCATGAGAATGGCCCTTAGTGTTGCGGACGGGATAGGCTGGTTGCAGACAAAGGATGATCCCGCTGTTTTCAGGGATCTCAAGGCTGAAAACATTGTCATCACCCCGGAAGGAGAAGTAAGACTGGTTGATTTCGGATCTGCCTGCGGCCTGTATGATGAAGATTCATCCGTAAGCGGCACGAAAGGTGCTTCTGCGCCGGAGCAGTTTGAAGGAAATGCGGGACTATCATCCGATGTATACGCATTCGGACGGCTCTTTCACTTTATGCTGACGGGGATAAATCCCGCAAAAAAAGGATCGGATGAAAAGTTTATTCCGCTTCAGGATTATGACCCGGAGCTCAGTTACAGCCTGGAGCTTCTTATAGAGGACTGCTGCGTGGCGGCTCCGGAGGAAAGGCTCCCCGATATGTACTGTGTGACTAAACGCATGGTAGAGATCGCAAGCTGCACACCCGGTGCATACAAAAGGCTTGAAAAAGAAGCTGCAAAACTGATAAAGAGCAGAGCGGAAAGAGGAATTGTCTACGAGAAAAATATAAGACTGTAGAGAGGATTACCGGCAGTAAACGGCCGTCTTACAGGGAGAAGAGGGGATATGGAGTATTACGCATCAGCAATAAAAAAGGGCTTTGCGGGGCCGGTATTACTGGAAAAGGCTGTTATTAAATACGGAAATACCCAGGTGCTTTTGGCAGTTGTGTGTCATGAGGAAACGCCGGATATTAAAAGCTTTATTCTGGAAACAGGGGCATGGTTTCAGAACCATGCAGTCCCAAAGCTGAGAAAAAAAGCGACATCCGCGGGAAAAGGTATCCGGGATGTGTTTGAAGCACTCCTTGAAGAGGATGAGGCCGCTGCAATGAGGGAAAGATCCGAAAAGGGAGAGATATCCTTTGCTTTCTGCGCTGATAACAGTGCGCTGATATCGGGTCCCTGCGCCTATCTGCTGCAGAGCCTTTTTGGCAGGGTGAGTGCATCCGCGGTGTTTTCTCCTGAAGATGATATCGTCGCGATGGAAAAAGGCGCAGTCATATTATTAGCAGGTTCGAAAACTACTGTAACCGATGACCGGGAAAGACTTGAATGTCTTTTTTCCGCAAGGGATGAGAAATCCCTTGAAAAGTCGGTAAGGGAGGTATCCGCAGACCTCCGGGATATCAGTATGATCTGCATAAAAACCGGAAGCACGGCGTAACCGGGATCAGTTGCAATAAAAGCTTATCCGTACCGCTTTTTTTGCGTGTGTGATGCTTAGTATGACAGCTCCGCTGTCCTTGGTGGAAATGACCTTGCATCTTGCATCTTTGAGGCGGGAAAGGAGGTCTTCATGCGGATGTCCGTAGCGGTTGTTACGTCCTGCGCTTATGAGGGCGAGGCGCGGTGACGCTACCTTGAGAAAACCGGCGGGTGTTGAATATTTCGAGCCATGGTGGGCAACCTTTAGAATTGTTAAAGGTTTGCCCGCCATTATTTTTTGCAGTCCGGCAGTCATGGCTTCCTCGCCCGCACCCTGTACATCTCCGGTAAGAAGGAGCGTTGCAGACATATCCCCGTAAAAGTCAATAAGTATGCACTCTGACATCTCATTCGGATCTTCAGAAGAAAAGCTCTCAGTGGGGTGCAGACATATGAACCGGTTCCGGCCGCTTTTCCACTCATCGCCGGTGCACATATAAGATATAACAACCCTCCTTTTTCCGTATTCCGAGGATGCAAGGTGGATGAGTTTCTCAAAGTTATGTAAACCTACGTCGCTGGCACTGATGCCTGAATTATGCAAATCTCCGTCGCTGACACCGATGCCCGAATTATGCAAACCAAAATTATCGAAACTGTCCTCTGCCGGACGCAGATCCTCCGCGGCACATCCCGGCAAAACCACCTCATCGACATTAAATCCCCAATCATCCCTGTTTTCAAGTATGTCCATCAACCCGCTCAGATGGTCGGTATCCGGGTGGGAGACAAAAGCTGCATCTATATGAGAAAAACCGTAATATTTCAGAGCCGGTTTCAGTACATACTGCCCTAGGGTTTTGTTTGATGATGATCCCCCATCGAACAGATAAACCTCCCGGGCATCCGTATAGTATATTAACCCATCACCCTGTCCCACATCCAGCATGATAAGGGAGTTTTTGGGAAGGCGGGGCAGAGCCATGAGAAAGATCATCATGAACGTCATTAAGAAGGAAGAGAGCAAAACGGATGCATGTGAAATGGACCGCATTTGCCCCTTGCTTTGAGAACATCGGACACAGGGCTTTTTACGGCCCAAAAGGGAAGATATTGCACGGAACATCCTGTTTCTTCTTTTTTCATCGGAAATCAGCACAAACAACATCAATATAGCATAGTACAGGATCACAGCCCACATCTTGGGCCTCCCCGGGTTCCACATCCCGCCGGGCAAACTGTCGATAAGGCGGCACAGCGCTTCAAAGCCTTTGAGAATAAAGTACGCCGGAGTACCAAGGATACCCGCACCCGGGATGAGCATCGCAATAAGTGCACTGATCATTAAAAGCGACATGAAGGGCAGGATTATGATATTTAAAAATATGCCGTAGACAGGCACTTCGAAGAAATACCACAGCACTATGGGAAGAGTGGTAAGAGACGCGGAAAAGCTCGCATTAAGTGAAGCGAGAAGCGCTCTTTTGGCCTTTTGAAAATGCACCGCCACAATCCCTTTATGCTCTGCAGGCACCTCCGGCCGGAGATGTTTTATTAAGCCGCATGCATAGCTGTTTATTGCCGGAGCCACAAAGCTTATCCCCGCCACGGCACCGAAAGACAAAAGAAACCCACAGCTGAGCAGTCTTGCCGGGTAAATAAAGGCTAAAACCGCGCACACGGATAAAAGGCTTGTAGCCCTGTCGGGAGTTCTCCCCGAAACATCAGCTCCCAGTTTTAAAATATACATTCCTATTGCGCGCATAGCCGAGATGCTCATTCCTGTCATTATCCCGTATATGATCAGAACCGAAGCACCGATAAGAGCCGCTGCGGGAGTCGGCACTCTCAGCCTCCTTAGAAGGCCGTAGAGCCCCATTCCGATGATAGAGACATGAAGGGCGGAAATGGACAGAATATGCGCGATGCCGCTTCGGGTATAAAGCTTTTTTATCCCTTCGTCAAGTCCTGCGCGTTCTCCGAGAAGCAGATCGGAAAGGACGGAGGCCTCCCGTCCCGGGAAAACAGTATACAGCCTTTTTTCAAAGGATTCGCGTGCGGCGGCCAGCCCTTCAGAAAAAACGTTTATACCACAGGGACCGGTATCAATGACGGGATCCGAAAGCCTCCCGATCGTGCCAAGCTCCGCATAATAATCCGACATATCAAATTCTCCGGGATTGGTTGCATGCTTAAAGGCGGAGATTTTTCCGTGCAGACATACCCTGCTTCCCACCGGAAGAAAGCAGGCCAGATCCTCTCTGCCCACGAGGATCGTAGCCCTCTTTCGCGGCCCGGAAAGCGGGTGTGATCCCTCATCATAGAAATGTAGTTTTTTTAAATAATAATATTTGGAATCCCTGCGCGAAACAGTGCACGAAACATAAACAGTTCCATGGCCCGAAGCGGAGATCTCTTCACTTTTAAAGGGATGGGTAAATGTACCGAACAGACCGAGGACGGCGATGACTGCCACCGCGCAAAGACACACAAAAAACAGTGGTCTTTTCACAGCATTATCCCCTTTGCCTGCAATAAAGAATGTAGAATAAAATATAATCATTTACGGGGTCTTCGTCAAGTAGAAAAAAGCGCGTTCTCTTTTGTATATTTTTGCCAAAAAGCCTTGATGATACGAGCCAAAATTGGTACAATAAAAGCGTTTGGAGCGCATGGTGCGCCGTCAACATTATTACCTTTCGGAGGATAAAAAAATGAGTGGAAAGAAAAAAGGTATTTTCAAAGAATTCAAAGAATTTATCACTAAAGGAAATGTTCTTGACATGGCTGTCGGTATCATCATCGGCGGTGCATTCACAGCGATAGTCAATTCACTTGTCGCTGATATTCTTAATCCGTTCATTAATACGATATTCGGAGGCTTCAGCTTTGACAGCATGAACCTTACCGTAAAGTTTCCGTGGATCACATGGCTCAATGACTTTTTCGGTGCCGGGATCGAGTATCCTGTTTTCTGTTTCGGAAACTTTATCTCTGCGGTAATCACATTCCTTATCACCGCACTTGCTCTTTTCTTACTTATCAAGGGGATTAACGCCCTCAGGAACGCTACAAAGAAAAAGCAGGAAGAAGGAAAAGAAGAGCCCACCACAAAGATGTGCCCTTACTGCCGCTCAGAGATCGACATTCAGGCTACACGCTGCCCTCACTGCACCAGCCAGTTATAGTCGACATCATCGCGTACTTTGCGATGATGAGTTAAGCGCGAACGCATTTACGCGCTTAACTTGCGGAGCATCGACGCCGTGCGTGGCGTCCTATGGCACGCACGGATACCTCAGCCCGACATCATCGCGTCATAGTCGACATCATCGCGTACTTTGCGATGATGAGTTAAGCGCGAACGCATTTACGCGCTTAACTTGCGGAGCATCGACGCCGTGCGTGGCGTCCTATGGCACGCACGGGTTCCTTGATTTTTTTACCTTAACCATGAAAAGATATTACTTCGTGTTCGTTGCAGCCCTGGCTCTTCTTATGACAGGCTGCACCCGGGCGAACAGCAAAACCGAAGAAGGAATGCAGCAGATCAGCGCATTGCAGTATAGTGATGCGCTGGTGCTTTTTGATGAAGCACAGGAGGCCGGCGAGGATATGCGCCTCATAGCAAGAGGAAGAGGCATTGCCAGGCTTGGCCAGGCTGATTATGAAGGCGCAAGGGACAGTTTTCTCGAAGCACTCTCTCTCAGTGACGGATTCATCAGAGATATCGATTACGATATAAACTATTATCTGGCGGATGCATATGCGGGATTGGGCGATTACGGATCTGCAGAGGAGGTTTACTCTTCGATCATAGATATGCGGGAAGAGTCTAAAGCATATTATCTCAGAGGCTGTATGAGGCTAAAGCTGGATATGTTCTCCCTGGCAAACGAGGATTTCAAAAAGGCGGCTTCCATTGCACCGGATGATACCGGACTGGTGATCAAGATATTTATGATGCTTGATGATGCAGGCTATAAGGAAGCGGGAATGGAATATATAAGCGGCATTCTTGACGGATCCGAAAAAGACATATCCGCTCTTGATAAGGGAAAGCTGTATTATTACATGGAAGACTATCAGACGGCGGCTGTTTCGCTCGAGGAGGCCCGAAGCGCAGATCAGGATAATGCGGAGGCTACACTTTATCTGGGAAGATCCTATGAAGCGATAGGTGAATACAATTATGCTTCAAATGTGTATGAAAGCTTTCTCGCAAGGAATCAGTCGGAGTGTTTGATATACGATCAGCTTGCCATATGCAGGATGAAGCTTGGGGAATATGCCAAAGCCCTCGAATCGATCCAGGCGGGAATGCAGGTGGGAGATCCTTCGGTCATGAGAAGTCTTTCATTCAATGAGATAGTGGCCTATGAGCATCTCGGGGAATTCAAAAAAGCGCAGGCATTGATCGGGAGTTATCTCGAGATGTATCCGGAGGATGAGGCCGCCAAACGCGAACAGATATTCCTGCAGACCAGATGAGATCCAACGAAATAAAACAGGCGCAAAGCGCCGGATGAGGTATATAAAATGATAGACAAACTGATTGAAAAGATCAAAAAAACCGGTGCCCCGATCGTGGTGGGCCTTGACCCGAAGCTTGACTATGTGCCGGGTCACATTCAGAAAAAGGCCTTTGAAGAGTACGGAGAAACGCTGGAAGGGGCAGCCGAGGCGATCTGGCAGTATAATAAGGGCATAGTTGATGCGGTTTATGACATCATCCCTGCAGTCAAACCCCAGATAGCAATGTATGAGCAGTTCGGCATCCCGGGAATGATAGCATTTAAAAAGACAGTGGACTACTGCAAAGAAAAGGACCTTGTGGTCATCGGCGACATTAAGCGCGGCGACATAGGCTCTACTTCGGAGAGCTATGCGGTGGGCCATCTGGGAAAGATAGGAGTGGGATCCGCTTCTTTTGCGGGCTTTGACGAGGATTTTGCCACAGTCAATCCCTATCTGGGATCTGACGGAGTAAAGCCCTTCGTCAAGGTGTGCATTTCGGATAAAAAGGGCATCTTTGTGCTGGTTAAGACATCCAATCCCAGCAGCGGCGAATTTCAGGACCGTCTCGTGGACGGAAGGCCGCTCTACGAGCTCGTGGGAGAAAAGGTAACCGAGTGGGGAGCAGAGTGTATCGGCAGGAACGGTTACAGCGCAGTAGGAGCTGTGGTTGGAGCCACCTATCCCGAGCAGGGAAAGATACTCAGAAAAGTTATGCCCAAGAGCTTTATTCTCGTTCCGGGCTATGGGGCCCAGGGAGGAAAGGGCGCGGATCTCGTCCACTTCTTTAACGAGGACGGGCTCGGAGCGATAATCAATTCTTCAAGAGGAATAATCGCGGCATACAAGCAGGAACAGTACGCTTCTTACGGCGAGGCAGGTTATGCGGATGCCTCAAGGGCAGCAGTCCTTGATATGAAGGATGATATAGAAAAAGCGCTGGCATCGGCCTGAGCGCCGGGCAAAAGCAGTAAAGAGGTAAGTAATTATGGATTATGATGTGATAATTATAGGTGCGGGACCGGGTGGTATCTTTTCCGCATATGAGCTTATGAAAAAGGCTCCAAATCTGAAAGTTGCGGTGCTTGAGACGGGATTTCCGCTCGAGGAGAGACACTGCCCGATTGACGGCGATAAGGTTAAGAGCTGCATCAAGTGCAAGACCTGCGCCATAATGAACGGCTTTGGCGGAGCGGGAGCTTTCTCGGACGGGAAATACAATATCACCAACGACTTCGGCGGAACGCTCCACGAATACATAGGGCGCAACAAAGCTCTTGAGCTCATGAATTATGTCGATGGCATCAATATGTCACACGGCGGCGAGAAAACCAAGATGTTCTCCACTGCCGGGAGCGCATTCAAAAAGCTCTGCATGCAGAACAAGCTTAAGCTGCTTGATGCTTCCGTAAGGCATCTGGGAACAGATATCAATTACATCGTTCTGGGCAAGCTCTATGAGGAGATGAAGGATCATATCGATTTCAAATTCAGGTCTCCCGTGGAGGAGGTTGAGCCCACTGACGGCGGATTCAGGATCACCTACGACGGAGGGAAGACAGCCGAGTGCAAGAAATGTATCATCTCCGTCGGAAGAAGCGGAAGCAAATGGATGGAGGGTGTATGTGAAAAGCTTGGAATTCCGACTAGATCAAACAGAGTTGACCTTGGTGTCAGGGTGGAGCTTCCCGCGCCTATCTTTTCACACCTTACGGATGAGCTCTACGAGAGTAAAATAGTATACCGCACAGCAAAATTTGAAGACAGTGTCAGAACCTTCTGTATGAATCCCAACGGTATCGTCGTTAACGAGAATACCAACGGTATCGTTACGGTCAACGGCCACAGCTTCGAGGACCCTTCAAAGAAGACGGATAATACCAACTTTGCACTTCTTGTGGCAAAGCATTTCTCGGAGCCGTTTAAGGACAGCAACGGATACGGTGAGTCTATAGCAAGGCTTTCCAATATGCTTGGAGGCGGAGTTATCGTTCAGCGTTTCGGCGATCTTGAGAGAGGAAGAAGAAGTAATCAGAAGCGCATTAACGAAGGAATGGTTCAGCCCACGCTTGCCGCTACACCCGGAGATCTGAGCCTTGTTCTTCCCAAGCGTATACTGGACGGCATCATCGAGATGATCTATGCCCTCGATCGTATCGCTCCCGGCACAGCCAATCCCGATACCCTGCTCTATGGTGTTGAGGTCAAGTTCTACAACATGGAAGTGAGCCTGAGCGAACGGCTGGAGTGCAATCATCCCGGGCTTTTCATCATCGGAGACGGAAGCGGTGTGACCCATTCTCTTTCACATGCGTCTGCCAGCGGAGTGTACGTGGCCGATATAATCGCTGCCGAAACCTAAAAAAGTTACAAAAATGTTAAAATAATATATATTTTTTTGAAAAACTATGTTAGAATGATAACACTTGTGTCAGTTTTGTTTGAAAAGAATTCGATGAGGTTTGATAATGGATAAAGAATCGGAATATCTGATAGAACAAATGAACAGGCACCGGCAGGAGATCGAGCCGCTTGTAAAGTACCTTCCCTGGCTCGAGCAGGCTTCGCCGTCAGCGGCATCCACTATTTACAAGGGAGACGGGCTTGATTCAAACACATCACTTGCTTTCCCCGTATATGACTCGACACTTATGTCGTTTATAAAGGTTGCTACAAATTCCCCGCTTATGGACAGAAATTACCCTTATGTTTTTACACGCCGGAACATCAAAACACCCGCAGACGAAAGAAGGGCTATAGAGTCCGCCGATTACAAAGACTGGGGTATAATCTGCGGCATCCTTTCGAAGTATGTTCTGGGCGGAAGGACCCGTGCGGCCCTCTGGAGCCAGGGAGTGTCGGAGAGGATATTCTACCTCTGCATCAGCAAGATGCTGGACATAGTGACGCATTGGAACGCTGAAAGAAATCTATGAGAAGGAAATGGGGTCTTTAGGATATGGGAGACAAGTCAGTCAGAAAAAAGCAGTTTATTATCGATAAGGCAAGGGAAGTATTCGCCGAAAAGGGTTACCGTGCCGTAACCATGAAAGATATCGTTGATGCGTGTGATATCAGCCGTGGCGGACTTTATCTTTACTTTGAAAGCACCAGACAGGTGTTTATGGACGTGCTCAGATCGGATCAGGAAAGCGAAGATGTATTCTCGGGCAAGGTATCCGAGGATTCCACATCCGCAGAGATACTTGTTCTTTTCCTTGTTGAGCAGAAGAAGGAGATCCTCAGAAAGCGCGGCTCTTTGACAAAGGCTGTGTATGAGTTCTATTTTGAAGAAAAGCCCGAGCGCAAAGACGATTTCCTCAGAAAGGAAGCTGACGCTACGGTTAAGATCCTTAAGAGGGTCATAGAACTTGGAGTGGAAAACGGCGAGCTCACATGTGCCGATCCGTCCGAGGCAGCAAAGAGCATACTTTATACGCTTGAGGGATTAAAAGCTCTTTCCAATACTGTGGGAATCAGTTCGGAAGCTATCGACAGACAGTTTATCTACATTCTCTCCACGCTCGGGATCGAGGATGAAGGAAACTGAAACCTGCCGGCTATGCTCCCGGAGGGAAAGTCATATTCTCAAGGGGGCAGCAGTTATTATTTCAGATATTTCAAAGGCAGGAGATCAGGCTCCTGCCTTTTTGATTTACGGGAATGTACAGGACTTCCCGTGACCGGAGATGCACGATATGATAGAGATTCTTGAAGAATACGAGCTCCCCATAGGGGAGAAATACAGGCTCATCCGAAACAGACTTACCCCTTCCTCCGAGATAAATTCTCCCGGAAGGATCTCGATAGTGAGCGGGATCCACGGTGATGAGATAGAAGGCCAGTACGTCTGCTATGAGGTGGCAAGAAAGATAAACGAAAGCCCCGGGTCACTCATGGGGATAGTAGATATTTATCCCGCACTCAATCCCTTCGGGATCGATATGGCGAGCAAGATAAATCCTCTTTATAAAAGGGATATGAACAGAACATTCCCCGGGTCCGAAAACGGCACTCTGATTGACAGGATGGCCCATGCCGTAATAAGCAATATAGCCGGATCGGATATATGCATTGATATTCATGCAAGCGATATATTTGTGAGAGAGATACCTCAGGTGCGCCTCAGCGAAGAATTTGCTGAGGATCTTCTCCCCTTTGCCAAGCTCACCAATGCCGACATGATCTGGATGAATGCTACCGCTACGGTACATGAATCCACTCTTGCACATTCCCTCAACTGCCTGGGTGTACCTACGCTTGTCATCGAGATGGGTCAGGGCCATCAGATAAACAAACCTTACGGAGACCAGATAGTGGACGGCATCTTCAATATTCTCTGCGAGCTGGGAATGTGGACCGGCCCCAGACCGCGGACACAGCTCCCCGCCATGTCGGGGGACGGATCGGTGGAATTTATCAGAAGTGAGCATGCCGGAATCTATATGCCGCTTACAGAGCATAATCATTTTGTCAAAGCGGGAGAGGTTATCGGAGAACTCATAGATCCCTTCAGAGGCGAGAAGATCAAGGATATCACAACTTCGGGATCCGGGCTCCTCTTTACGCAGAGAATATATCCGGTTGTCAGCGAAGGGGACCTTCTTGCAAGAATACTTACGGGGGCATTCTGATGGAAACGATAGAAATATTCAAGTTTAATTCCATTTACCGCGATGAGATGAAGGTAAAGGGATATATATTCGGAAACGGGGACAGAAGCGCCGTTATCGTGGGACCGTCCAGAGGAAACGAGAATGAGCAGCTATATATCTGCAGCAGTCTTGTCAGGGTCCTGACAGAGCTGGAAGCTGCGGGAGCCATCTCAAACGATAAGCAGATCATGGTCATCCCCTCCGTCAATCATTATGCTTTTAATCTTGATATGGATTTTTTCGGTGTAAAGAATCTCGACATCAACAGATGCTTTCCGGGAAACGATTACGGTGAGCCCATTTCAAGGCTCGCGGGCGGGCTTTTCAGGGCCATATCCGAATACACCTACATGATACAGTTCACATCCTTTTTTGGCCGTTCGGAATGTGTTCCCCATGTGAGGATGATGGCAAACGGTCATGAGAACGTGTCTCTGGCAAATCTTTTCGGTCTTCCGTATGTCGTAGTCAGAAGGCCTCAGCCCATAGATACCGCGACACTCAATTACAATCTGCAAAGGGAGACGGGAAACGCCTTTTCGGTCTTCACAAGGCAGAAAGAACAGATAGATGAAAAGGATGCCAAGCAGGCGATATCGGCAGTGCTCAGATTCCTTACCAGAATGGGCATCATACGGTACGAATGCCACTCGGGATATATTTCCCATGTGCTGTATGAGGATGATCTTGTTGAGGTTTACGCGGAACATGCCGGCATCTTCCGCAAGATCGTAAGCTGCGGAGATGACGTAAAGTACGGCACTGACATGGCTGAGATCCTGGATCCTTACGACGGAAGCGTCAGGGAGATCATCAAGGCATCAACCGACGGAATAGTATTTTTCGCCCATAATGCGGCTCTTATCAACCAGTATGAACCTGCATTTTCGATGATACACAGACTGCACGAATAAAACTGCCCGCAGGTGAAAGCATGAAAAACCGAAGTAAGAGCATAATAAGAAGAATATTTCTTGAACTTGACTACACCCGTATAATCATAATGGATGTGATCATGGTGGTGTACTGCATTTTTTTGTGTTTTGACTGCTACAGAAAAGGGGATCCGTCAATCGGAAACCTTGCCCTGTTTGACGCAGTTGCGGTTTCACTTACCCTTCCGGTATTCTTTGTACAGATATTCAGAAAAAAGCCGCAGACGGGACTTTTAAAAGTCCTTACCCATGGGGCGATAATTTTCCACTGCCTCGTTTTCTGGAACAGTTTTGCGGTTTATTTCTACACCGGAAGCATGGGCGGAACAAGTATTTTCCTGATCTTTATCGCAGCCCCCATAGGCTTTTATTTCTATAACCTTTTCTATGGATTCCTTTTTTGCAGCATGCTTTTTACGGGAATGGCTGTCTATATGTGGACGCCGCTTCATGACCTGGGCTACGCTTTTCCCGAGATCTACAACAGACTTCCCGTAATGTATCTTGTGGAAGTGATAATATGCGCCCTGGCACAGTACGAGATAGTGAGAGCCCAGGCCAAGACGGAGGCAGCCCTTGCGGATGCGGAGGAAGCAAACAGGGCCAAATCGGACTTCCTTTCCAACATGTCACATGAGATCCGCACACCTATAAATGCGATCCTCGGAATGAACGAAATGATAAAAAGGGAGAGCACCCGGGGACGTGATGTGATATTTGACAGGGCGGATGAATCCCGGGAGACCTTCGAAAATGTCTGCAAATACTCTCATAATATTGAAAATGCCGGAAACAATCTTCTGTCCATAATCAATGATATCCTTGATTTTTCCAAGATAGAAGCGGGAAAGATCGAGATAGTGGAATCCCACTATAAGCTGAGTTCAGTCCTGAACGATGTTAGTAATATGATCATTTTTAAGACAGAGGAAAAGAGGCTTGAATTTATTACGGAAGTGGATGAGAATCTTCCGGATATGCTGTGCGGCGATGAGCTTCGTGTTCGACAGGTGCTGATAAATATCCTTAATAACGCAGTTAAATACACCAATGAGGGCAGTATATGCCTGTCGGTAAAGGGGCTTGCGAAGAGTGAGGGATTTATTACCCTTATCTTTGCCGTGACAGACACCGGAATAGGGATAAAAAAAGAAGATATAGGAAAGCTCTGGGGTAAATTCCAGAGAGTCGATCTTAAGCAGAACAGCACAGTGGAAGGAACAGGACTGGGGCTGGCCATAACTCACACATTCCTTGAGATGATGGGCGGAAGCATAGGTGTCGAGAGCGAATACGGGAAAGGATCTACATTTACCATAATCCTGCCGCAGAAGATCGTATCTGAAGAGCCTATCGGTAATTTCCGTGAAAGGCTTGAAAAGAGTATCCGTCAGATGCATGTCTATGAGGAATCCTTCCGCGCTCCGGGAGCCCGTATCCTGATAGTGGATGACACCAAGATGAATCTGATGGTAGCCGTCGGGCTTCTAAAGGATACGGAAATGCGTATAGATACCGCATCGAGCGGCTCGGATGCGATAAAGATGGCGAAAGAAAACCACTACGACGTGATACTCATGGACCAGCGGATGCCCGAGATGGACGGAAGTGTCGCCATGAGGAAAATAAGAGAAGATGAGGATTCTCTCAATCTTAACACGCCTTTTATCTGCCTTACCGCAGATGCGGTTAACGGAGCAAGGGAGAGATATCTGTCCGAAGGGTTTAACGATTATCTGACCAAACCCATAGATTACAAAGCTATGGAAAAGATGATCATGTGTTATCTTCCGAGAGAAAAAGTTGAGCCTGTTGAAGCAAAAGAAAAGAGGAAGGACACGGGAGCACCCGCAGAGCCTCAAATTGAGCCGCAGATACTTAAGGAGGCCGGGATAGACTATAAGACAGGGCTCCTGTACTGCCAGGAGGATGAGGAGTTCTATAAAACGCTGCTCAGGGAATATGCCGGATCCGCTGCCGAAAAGAAAGATAAGCTGAAGAGTTATATCGATCTGAAGGACTGGCGAAACTATGGTGTGACTGTTCACGCTGTAAAGAGCACATCCAAAACACTGGGAGCAAAGGCTCTCTCAGAGGAAGCTCTTATTCTGGAAAGAGCGGCCAAGGAGGGAGATTACGAAAAGATCATGAACGGCCATGACGAGCTTATGGCACATTATGACAGGATCGTAAATGTGATAATAGAGTTCCTGAAGGATGAAGGGATATGGAAAAACGATCCGGGTGACCTTTCAGGAGACACGGAAATATTCGATTTTTCACCGAAAAGCTGATAATGCCGCCGGGTAAAGCCGGCGGTTTACTTTTATTTTAGAAATGTTTATTTTTATTTAATTGCAGTTTTTGACGGATGAATATAAAGTATTATATGTGTTAGCAGTATTATTTGTCCGGAGGTATCGATTGATCATGAATAGATTTACAAACTGGCTCAGAAAAGTTATGTACGGACGCTACGGGCAGGATCAGTTCGGACTCTTCCTGATGGTCCTTGCACTCATCATATTTATCGTATCCCTTTTTACGGTGCCTTACGTATATATCGCGGCTATCGCGGTGATCGCATATGAGTATTTCAGAATGTTTTCGCGGAATCATGCGGCAAGATACAAAGAAAACGCATGGTTTCTTAAGAATACCGCATGGGCGCGCAACGGATTTGCAAAGCTTAAGTACAA
Organism: uncultured Lachnospiraceae bacterium; assembly: GCA_947164865.1. GTDB lineage: Bacteria > Bacillota > Clostridia > Lachnospirales > Lachnospiraceae > AC2028. The sequence continues at coordinate 14,302 of CAMUYA010000023.1, read as the reverse complement.
CTTTACGGAAGGCAGAAAATACAAAGTGTTCAAATGCCCCAAATGCGGTCAGAAGCTGCGTGTTCCCAGAGGCAGAGGACGCATTGAGATAAGATGCAGGAAATGTGCGGAGCAGTTTATCAGAAGGTCGTAATATGTTTGGATATATCACAATTAATAAGGCAGAAATGAAATTCAAGGAATTTGATATATACCACGCCTACTACTGCGGGCTCTGTCAGAGCCTTTTAAAGAGGTACGGCGCAATGGGCCAGGTTACCCTCAGCTACGATATGACCTTTGCCGCAATGCTGCTCTCCTCGCTTTACGAGCCTGACACGGCTTCCTCAAAATGTGCCTGCGTGGCACATCCCTTTGAGAGGCATCCCTTCGTCAAAAATGTGGTCATCGATTATGTGGCTGATATGAACGTGCTCCTCACTCTCTATAAATGCGAGGACGACTGGATAGATGACAAAAAGATGTTCAGAGCATGTTTTGGATGCATGCTCCGCAAAAAGAGCTTCAAGAAAAGGTGTGTGTATCGGGGTAAGGAAAACCTGATCAAAGATAAACTGGAAAAGATCCGCGAGTACGAGAATGAAGGATGTACCGATATAGATTTGATGTCCGGGCTGTTTGGGGATATAATGGGCATGATCATGACTCCCCGGGACGATGAATGGAAAGATACACTTTCGGAGCTTGGGTATTATCTTGGCAAATTCATTTATATCCTTGATGCATATGATGATGTTGAAAAGGATATCAAAAAAGGGAAATACAATCCTTTTGTAAAAAGGATAGAAGAGCCTGATTTTGATGAGCAGATAAGAGTCATTCTCACGATGATGATGTCGGAGTGCTGTAAAAGATTTGAGATGCTCCCCATCATCGAAAATGTCGAGATACTCAGAAATATACTTTACTCCGGCGTGTGGGAGCGCTATGAAAAGATCCGGACAGAGAGAGAAAAAAAGAAAGAGCAAGCATAAGATATGGATCCCTATGCAGTCCTCGGAGTAGCACGAAACGCTTCGGAGGAAGATATTAAAAAAGCATACAGAAATCTGAGCCGCAGGTACCACCCGGACGCCAATATCAACAATCCGAACAAAGCTCAGGCCGAGGAGAAATTCAAGCAGATACAGAGCGCTTACCAGCAGATAATGAAGGAGCGCACCGAAGGATATTCGGGAAGCTACGGAGGTTACGGCTACGGTCAGGGCTCCTCATCCTACGGAAACACCGGAAGTTATTCCGGCAGCAGCCGCGGATTCGAATACGGGTATGATGATTTCGGGCCTTTCGGGGCTTTCGGCGGTTACAGAAGCACCGGATCCCAGACCGGTTATGAGGAGGATCCGAGGCTTCGCGCCGCGGGAAATTACATAAGAAGCGGATATTATAAAGAGGCTCGCACCACTCTTGACGGAATGGAAGAAAACCTCAGGAATGCAAGGTGGTATTATTACAGTGCCATCGCCCATTCGGGGCTCAGAAACACGGTTTCGGCGCTGGAACATGCCAAACGCGCAGCAGCGCTTGAACCTAACAACTTTGAATATCGTCAGCTGTTGGAGCAGCTCCAGAACGGATCGAGCTGGTATTCACAGAGGCAGTCGTCCTATGGCTATGGTCAGAGCAGAGCAGGAACAATATGCATGAGGATATGTATCGCAAACATGATTCTTAATCTCTGCTGCGGAGGCAGCGGTCTGTGCATGGGCGGGTACGGATGCTGATGCGGGTATTCACTGCCGGTCTTTGAAATCGGCTATAACGATCTTGCCCTGTGCAACCGTCTTTTTGACATCAATTATTCTTTGATTCTCGGAACCTCTGAATTTAAGTCGGAGGTTCTTTTTATCTTTCATAAACTCACCGTCCACGATCACATCCGTGAGATTAATGAGCTCCGAAAGAGCCTCGTGATCGGGAGCGGGAGAATAGTCGGGAAGCACCCGGTTCCTGGGAACGTCCGCTGCGGAAGGCACACGTTCCGCACTCCAGATGCCGGCCAGTGCAAGGAGCTCTTCCGTAAGATATCCGGAATAGATCCATATGGTTTTGTCGGGATAAAGGCTTTTGATCCGGCGGGATATATCCAGGACGGTTCCCCTGTTTTCGGGTTCCATGGGCTCTCCGCCCAGAAATGTCATGCCGGCCACGTAATCGGGAGAGAGGGCATCCAAAATCTCTTTGGTGTGCTCTTCGGTATATTCTTCACCATATCTGAAATTCCAGGTTTCGGCGTTGAAACAGTCCTCACAGTGATGGGTGCATCCGCTGACAAACAGGTTTACCCTCACTCCGGGGCCGTTGGCTATATCATTTTTCTTGATGGTACCGAAATACATTATTATTCCTCAAACACTAAAAATAGTATGTTTAGTAAAGCGTTACAACAACATATAGTATAATATCATTTTTTGGAATCATTTTTCAATACCGTATTGACAAAAACAAAATGTTAGTATAAACTAACCCTTGGTGAAAATGATAACCATTATCAACAAGAACGAGGTACTTTTCATGTCCAAAATGGTCGCAAATATGCAAAAGGATATAATCGTGCAAAAGCTCAGAGACAGCGGATGCAGGATCACAAAACAGAGATTGATGCTGCTCGATATAATCCTGGAAGAAGACTGTGCGAGCTGCAAGGAGATTTTCTATAAGGCTTCAAAGCTTGACAAATCCCTCGGAACTGCTACAGTGTACAGGATGATCAACACTCTTGAGGATATAGGTGCCATCAGCCGCAAGAATATGTACCGTGTGGCCTGCGGGGTGGACTGCTGCGCAGAGCGTGCATGCTCTATCACACTGGACGACGGAACGGTGCTTGACCTTACCGGTGCCGAGTGGAACAGGATTATTCAGGCAGGACTGGAAGAAAAGGGCTATATCTCGGGAAAGAAAGTAATCAGTGTGGATGCGAGGAGCTGCGACTGCGCTGCATCGGAGGAAATGAAGAATGCTTAAGATCGGAAGAAATGACCCCTGCTGGTGCGGGAGCGGAAAGAAATACAAGCAGTGCCACGAGGCATTTGATGCAAAGATAAAAAAATATCAGCTGCAGGGTGTGCAGGTCCCCGATCATGAGATAATCAAAACTCCCGAGCAGATAGAGGGGATAAAGAAAAGCTGCAAGGTCAATATTCAGATCCTTGATACACTTGACAAAGAAGTCTGCGAGGGCATGGAGCTCTCAAAGATCAACGACATAGTAAACGAGATAACCTATGGTGCGGGAGCGATCCCGGCGCCGCTTAATTACGAAGGATATCCCTACAGCGTGTGCACTTCCGTGAATGAACAGGTTTGCCACGGCTTCCCACACAAGGGAAAGTATCTGCAGGACGGAGATATCGTAAATATTGACTGCTCAACCATACTGGATGGGTATTTTTCCGACTCATCAAGAATGTATTGCATAGGAAATGTGAGCGAGGAAAAAAGAAAGCTGGTTGAGGTGACTAAAGAGTCGGTATACGCAGGACTCGAAAAAGTGCAGCCCTGGGGACGCCTCGGAGATATGGGACAGGCGGTGCACGACTACTGCTACGATAGGGGATACACCGTGGTGCGCGAGATAGGCGGTCACGGGGTAGGCCTTGAGTTTCACGAGGATCCATGGGTTGGCTATCATTCCAAAGCGGGAACGGAAATGCTCCTTGTGCCCGGAATGACCTTCACCATTGAACCAATGGTAAACCTCGGAAAAGAAAAGATAAAGACTGATAAAGAAAACGGCTGGGAGGTTTCCACCGCCGACGGATTGCCATCGGCACAGTGGGAGATCATGGTGCTTGTCACGGAGGAAGGACACGAAGTGCTCTGCTACTGATAATATGAGGCAGTTATCTGTTGTATAAATGCTACAGATAACTGTCCTTTTTTTATTGCTTTTTTTAATATTATGAGGGGAGAAAGGGTGGTATAATGAAAATGCCGTGTGATGCGGCTAACAAATACATATGAAAGAAGGTATCGAAATGAAGAAGTATGTTGCTGAATTTATTGGAACAATGACTTTGGTGATCCTTGGCTGCGGTACTGCCATGCTGGTTGGCTGTGACTCCGCGAACGGAGGCGGATACATTCTGACCGCTTTTGCTTTTGGCCTTACGATCGTTGCGATGGCTTACAGCATCGGAAACGTTTCCGGCTGTCACATTAATCCTGCTGTTTCACTCGGCGTATTGATAAACGGCGGCATGGAGATAAAAGATTTCGTCGGCTACGTAATAGCTCAGTGTCTGGGAGCATTTGCGGGATCGGGCCTTCTTGCACTCATATTTAACCTTGGCGGAATAACCGATAAGACCGGAGGTTTCGGAACAAACGGGCTTGCCGGAGTGGGCGGAAGCGCAGTTGCAGGCCTTATCGTCGAGATCGTTCTCACATTCATATTTGTTATGGCCATTCTGGGAGTGACATCATCAAATGCTTCTCACGGTTCCTTTGCAGGTATCGTTATCGGTCTTACACTTACGGTTGTTCACATCCTTGGAATCGGCCTTACCGGAACCAGTGTTAACCCTGCAAGAAGCATCGGCCCCGCTATCGTGGCAGCCATAAGCGGAAACACGGCTCCCATCGCTTCCGTATGGGTATTTATCGTAGGACCTCTTGTAGGTGCGGCACTTGCTGCTTTTACTTATAAGGCTATCGAGATCAAGAAAAAATAACTATCCTTAAAGCAAAGCCGGGGAGCGATCCCCGGCTTGATTTGCTTTATAGGAAAAAGTTATGCAATTTAAAGGACGCTGATAGTATATTATATCGATACATCCACAACTGCGCCTTCCATACCGGATACAGGGGATGCTGCAACCGCTGATGCATCGGGAGTGCTGATATCTATAGATGAGAGCGCTCCGGAGATAGAAACGGGAGAAGAACCGTTCATTGATATGCCGCCGGAGGATGCGGAAGCTGCGACGGAAGCACCTCCTGACTTTTCTCTTTGCAGTTTATCAAAAATGACCTTAAGATATTCCTTATCCGCTTTCGCGATCTCCTTCATCTCATCGGTGCGGTGCTTGGTCTTAAGCATTTCAAAATCCTGTGAATTCATCTTTCCCACAGGGCCTGAGAGCATTTCCATCATGTCGAACTGCTCCATCATTTCCTGCATTTCTTCGGAGATTTCTGTCATAAGTTCAGACATCTGCTCCGACATTTCGGCAGCCAGCTCTTCCTGCATGGCCTGAGCTTCCTCCTGAGCAAGCTCCTGCCGGTATTCTATTTCTGCCTGCATCTGCTCGCGGGCTGCTTCCGCTTCGGCGGCTGCATCTTCTGCTCCCGCCGGGTTTGTGATCTCTTCTTCAGTAAGATCACTTTCGTTTTCGGGATTTTCTTCGGATCTGTTTTCCCTGTTTTCGGCCTTGAGCGCATCCTTCAGTGAAAGCGTTCCGCTTCCGTCATCCGTCACTTCTATCATTTCTTCCTGCTCAAGATGGGCGGCTTTTTTCTTAGCGATGCGTTCCATGGATTTTGCATGGGTGATGGCTGCTTCTATCTCTTCGGCATCGTATTCTCCGCTGGCTTTCAACCTTTTCAGCCTGAGCACTTCACGCCTTGCCTTTCCCGCGGCAGATTTTGCTGCGGAAGGAGTTTTGCTTCGCATGATCTCGGAGGATACCTTCTTGAAACTGTACTGAAGCTTTTTCGTTGCCAGAGAGGTCTTCTTTTTGTTCGCTCTTGTTTCTCTGATTGATTTCAGATAGTCGGACTGAAGTGCGGTAACAGACTGCGCGGATGTGACGGAAAACCGCTTTGACGGATCGATCGGTTTTTCGGTCTGCGCATTTACCTTACGTTTTAACAGGGCAGCCTGATATGAGCTCTCTGCTGAGCTTTGAGATTGTTTTTTGTGAGTATACTGCGAACCTGCAGTCAGATCTTTTCCTGCGGGAAAAAGATCTGTTTTAGTGATATTTCCCATAAGCATCCTCCATGACGCCGTCAGGCAAACCGGATATCACGCATCCTTGCGTGAACATGATCATTCATTTCTATATTTCGGCATAAGTTTAGAAAACTTTAGAGGAGAGGATATTTTTTTGCGGGAAAATATGAGGCATAATAGGCAAAACCTTGGTGCGAATGCCTTGTATGTGAAGCATATTTAGTGGTAAAATAACAATGTGTAAGTGCTGCGGACAGTAGCGCGCAAAAGGAGGTTTTCTATGGAGTATAATGTTACATTTAACAGCCTGCCCAAGACACTTGAGGAGCTAAAGGCTCTTCCGGAAGCTGATCTTAAAAAGCCTGAGGGCGTGGCAGCACTTACCGTTGCCGCTCTTAATGTATTCCCCGAGAACAGGGAAGAATGCTACAGGATGCTGGACTTTTTAAGAGGTCCGAGGCCTCTTTCCAACATGGAAAAGCAGTTTATCCGTGACCGTTTTATGGATGGTAAGGATTATCTTGCACGCTCATATTTCACGGGAGCAAATCCCGATAATAATTATGAGCCGGGCACTCCTTACACCGTATGGATGAAGGACAGTGCGGCACCCATCGCAGAGGATGGATATAAGATCATGGATCTTCGAAGCGGCGGAGCTGATTCCACCAGAACAGTGACTCTGAGGAACAAGCCCTCCACAGGTGAGTGGTTCCTTTGGGAGCAGATGCTTCTTGCGGGAATAAGGATCCCCACAAGCCAGGATCCATGGGCATAAATACAGGTTATTCGGACGGTACAGAATGAATCCCGGATACAGAAGACACAAAATCTTATATGAGATCATCAAGCCTTTTGCAGTGGTGTTTCTCAAGCTGCGTTTTAATTTCAAAAGGGGCAAAATGCATGACATTAAAGGCCCCTTTATTATTGTGTGCAATCACGTGACCAATCTTGATTTCCTTTTTCTGAGCTGCAGCTTTAGGGAATACATCTATTATGTGGCGAGTGAACACACCTTCAGAGCGGGCTTTTCGTCATGGCTCCTGCGTGCCGTATTCGATCCCATCGGAAGGACCAAGGCCAGCGTGGCTGCCGCCACAGTTATGGAAATGGGGCGCCGTTTGAAAGGCGGACACAGTATAGGTATTTTTGCGGAAGGATTAAGATGCGGCAACGGCATCACCGATTCCGTCCAGCCGGCCACTGCCAAGGTTTTCAAAATATTTAATGTACCTGTCATTACCTACCGCCTTCACGGAGGCTACTTCTCACACCCGCGCTGGGGCTATACCATGCGAAAAGGGTATATGGAGGGTGAGATAGTAAATATCTACACCCCGGAAATGCTTAAAAAGATGTCTGTGGAAGAATTCGGAGAGGCGATAAACCGCGATCTTTTCGAGGATGCCTACGAATGGAACAGGGACAGACATATCGCATATAAGGGAAGACGGCTTGCCGAGGGACTGGAGTTTGAGCTTGTGGCATGCCCCAAGTGCAAACAGCTTAACAGCTTAAAGTCGCGTGGTGACAGGTTTTGGTGCAGCTGCGGCCTTTCCGGAAAATATGACGAGTACGGAATGCTTTCCGGCGAAGGCTTCGAGTTTGATAATGTCAGAGACTGGGATGCCTGGGAGAGAAAATTTATCAATGACCTTCCGAAGGCTGATGATGATACGGTACTTGCCTCCGATGAGGATCAGATCCTCAACCGCTACAGTTCGGAGCATAAAACGGTATGTGTGGACAGGGGAACTCTTTCCATAACCCCCCGGCAGCTGAAGGTCGGAAATACGATCATCCCTATCTCAGAGATATCTCTTTATGATATAATACTTCAGGGTTATCTTCTTTTTACCACAAAAGACGGAAACCATTACGAGATCCATAATAATAAACACAAATTTGCAGGATTTTTGTATTATTTACTGATAAAGAAATACAAGGCTTAGGAGGATGCAAAAATGTCAAGCGGAGGCAGTTTCAGCGATTGCGGGGTATGGTCTTTTGTACTCCTTGCGGCAACTATTCTCGGAAGTATGATAGTTGCAAGTTTTATCAAGAGAAAGATAGGGTTCCTGAACAAATCTCTTGTCCCGGTTTCGGTGCTGGGCGGAATAATTTTGCTGATAATCTCTATGATAGTCAAAGCTGTCACGGGGGAATACCTGTTTAATCTCGATATATTCAGTGCAGGGAGCGACAAGAGCGGAATAGAGATCCTTGAGATACTCACGTATCATTGTCTTGCGGTCGGCTTCATAGCCATGACATTACGAAAAACAAAGGGCAAGAGCAAAACCCGTACAAGGGATGTTATCAATACCGGTCTGACCACCGTCAGCACGTATCTTGTACAGGCCTTTTTCGGGCTTGTAATAACCACGATTTCCGCAATTTTTTTGCCGAAGCTTCTTAAAGCATCGGGACTTTTACTTGCCTTCGGATACGGTCAGGGTACGGGACAGGCTCTTAACTACGGAAGCATCTACGAGACCTACGGCTTTACCGGAGGAAAGAGCTTTGGACTCACCGTAGCGGCTTTCGGGTTTTTAAGTGCCAGCATTCTCGGAGTCATTTATCTCAATTTCAAGAGAAAAAAAGGCGACCTTGTTGTCAGAAAAGAACTTAATGAGCTGAATAAAGAAGTGGTAGAGGACGAGGGAGAGATCCCTATGATCGAATCCATCGATAAGATCACCATGGAGATCGCTTTGATCGCCATCTGCTATGCCGGAGCCTACGGGATCATGTTCGTTCTGGGGAATCTTGTGGGTGGCCTTAAGTCCACGATCTACGGATTCAATTTCCTCTTCGGCGCACTTATGGGAGTCGTGCTGAAGGCTATAATAGGGCTTCTTCGCAAAACCGGTATCATGAAGAGGGATTACATCAACAATTTCCTCCTGAACCGTATTTCGGGATTTGCCTTTGATATTATGATCGTGGCGGGAATAGGTGCGATTCAGATCGATCTCATTGCAAACTATATAGGAGTGCTCTGCATCCTCTGCGTGATCGGAGCCATAGTCACATTCCTGTACATCAAGTTTGTGAGCGACAGGCTTTTCCCCGAATACAAAAACGAGCAGTTCCTTGCCATGTTCGGAATGCTTACGGGTACCGCAAGTACCGGTATCATACTTCTGCGTGAGGTTGATCCGGAATTTGAAACCCCTGTTTCGGAGAATATTGTTTATCAGAATTTCCCCGCGATAGTATGCGGATTCCCCATCATGCTCCTTGCGTCCTATGCGCCCACTTCCGATAAGGCGGTGTATATATGCATGGCTGCAATACTTGGAATATTTGTAGTGTTTAACCTGTTCCTTTTCAGGTCAAAGATATTTAAAAAGAAAGATAAGAAATCATAACAGAGTAGATATGCTTTCAAAATAAGGCTTGCCTTACGGGAAAAAGTATGCTATTTTACACTTGATCATAAAAGAAAGGCACACCCTGTGTGTTGGTGAGGAAATGAAGAACTGATAATTTGATTTGGTAATTGCGAACATTAACCGATCGGATCAGCATTTATATGCGCCGGTCAAAAGGCCCCGTTGGGGTTGTTTGTGTATGCCGGATTGGATTATCGTGTTCATTTGAAGCCACTCACTGCGGGAAAGCGATCCCGGCATATATTTGGTTTTGATTTAGTGCGATTAATCTGCTTTCGGCATCGAAGGCAGATTTTTTTTGCATTATGGGATGGTTTTGAAAAACCTTCCGATAATGCAAAAAACGCTCCGCGAGGATGCGACTCGCTGTCTTGCCTTATCAGACTGGAGGTGGTGTAATGGCACAGATACAGGTTAGCGATCTTACATTCTGTTATGAAGGAAGCTTTGATGACGTGCTCAGGAATGTAAGTTTCAATGTTGATACGGATTGGAAGCTGGGACTTGTGGGCAGAAACGGAAAGGGAAAGACAACGCTTCTTAATCTTTTTATGGGCAGATATGAGTACAAGGGAAGTATAGTGAGCAGCACAAGATTTGATTATTTCCCATACTCCGTCACGGATCGTGATAAAGAAAAAACGGCTTCGGAACTGATAGAGGGCTGGAAGCCTCAGATCGAGAGCTGGCAGGTCCTTATACAGATGGATCAGCTGGGGATGGACCCGGAATGTCTGTACAGGCCCTTTAAGACACTCAGCTTTGGTGAGAGGACAAGAGTGATGCTGGCCGTTCTTTTTGCGGCCGAGAATGAGTTTCTTTTGGTGGATGAGCCCACAAACCATCTGGATGGGGCGGCAAGAGATATCGTTAAGAAATATCTTGCCTCCAAAAAGGGATTTATTCTCGTTTCCCACGACAGAGATCTGCTTGACGGAGTCTGTGATCACATGCTTGTTTTTAACCGCGAGACCGTGGAGGTCCAAAGCGGAAACTTTTCATCCTGGTGGGAGAATAAAGAAAAGACAGACGCATTCAAAAAGGCGGAAAACGAAAAGCATTTAAAGGAGATAGGCAAGCTTAAGACAGCAGCGGACAGAGCGGAGAGATGGGCCGATAAAAACGAGAAGACCAAAATAGGATTCGACCCCATTAAGGATCATGACAGAAGCATCTCAACCAGATCGTTTATCGGCGCCAAGACTAAAAAGATGCAGTCGAGGGTTAAGTCGCTTGAGATGCGTATAGACCGCGAGATCGAGGAAAAGACGGGACTTTTGCAGGATATAGAGAGAGTGAGAGATCTTAAGATCGCGCCGCTTAAGTATCACAAGGAAGTGCTTATAAACGCCATCGACCTTTCACTCAGATATTCTGATGCGGAAGAATGCCTTTTTGAAGGACTCAGATTCCAGGTAAAAAGAGGAGAAAGAGTGATCCTTGCGGGAGAGAACGGATGCGGGAAGTCGAGCATATTGCGGGCAGTACTCGAAAAAAACAGCTTTGGGGAAAAGACCGGTTCCGGGGAAAAGACCGGTTCCGGGGAAGGGCAGGGATCAGGTTCAAAGCTGCTGGTTTCCGGAACCTTTGACGTTGCCTCCGGCCTTGTGATCTCCTATGTCAGTCAGGATACTTCTTTTCTTTCGGGAACCTTGAGGGAGTTCAGCGAAAAAAGAGGGCTTGACGAAAGCCTGTTTCTGACCGTGCTCAGGCAGCTTGACTTCGGCCGCGAGCAGTTCGTAAAGGATATGAAGGACTTTTCCGAAGGACAGAAAAAGAAGGTGCTTATTGCTGCAAGCCTTATCACACCGGCGCATCTTTATATCTGGGATGAACCGCTTAACTACATAGATGTTTTTTCAAGAATGCAGATAGAGAGGCTGATCTTAAAATATGCGCCCACGATGCTGATGGTTGAGCATGATATCAGATTTCAGGAAAAGGTGGCCACACAGATAATAAAAGTATCTTAAAGCACTGCGATCATATTTAAAGATCGGAGATCATTTTATGTCCTGCGGGGTTGACATGGGTGAAGGGAAAGGCTATAATCACAATAGAGCAACCGATTGCGCAACTGCTGTTGCGCGGGTTCGGGATCAACTAACCGATCGTGATAAGGAGCAGTTTATGGACAAATTCATTCTAAATGTCATACACCGTCCCGAAATGGTGCCGGAGTATTCGGCTACCGTTACCGGACAGGGCAAAGAGGAGGATATCGGAGATAAGGTTCTTATCGGAGAATCGCTTGATATCTTCAAGACTCAGCAGCGTCTTGCGCATGAAAACGGGCTTAAGGTTACCATCCAGATGACCTACGCTTCACTCTTTAATGATGAGGCTGTAGAGATAGCAAAGCATGACCACGAGGAGTTTGGGGACGAGATCGCCCTCTCACTTCTGGGGCTTCCCTGTGAGCAGTTCCGTGAAAAATACAAGACAAAGGACTTCTGCATCTGGATGTTCTCCATGGAGGATAAAAAGAAGATAGTCCGTGACGTATTCGGAAAGTTCAAGGAACGTTTCGGATTTTATCCCGAATCAACAGGGTCCTACTATATGGATGCGGACCTTATCAACTTCATAAAATCCGAGTACCCCATGGTTAAATGTGCCGTTGCCACCTGCTGGGAGGAAGGCCCGAAGGCATATCACACCTGCAATAATTCCTGGTATACACTTTTTGACGGCGGTCCGTGGGCTCCATGGATCCCTTCCAAGCAGAATACCCATGCTCCCGCCGCAAACAGGGAAGAGGACTCGGGGATCGTTGCGATCCCTCATCTTTCGAGGGATCTTATCGCCTGCTATGACGGCAACGGATCAAACTTCGGAACCCATCCTCAGAATGTACTTCGCGGTATGATCTACGATACCAAGACATGGGAATTCCCCTACCTGTATAATCTTATCGATCAGTACAGGGATCTTGAAAAATACAATAACGGGTATGCCTATAACATGATGTTTGTCGGCCCCGGCTGGATGAACAAGGCCGGACGTTGGGAGCAGCCCTATGAGCTTCTTTACAAATCCTACAGTGACGGGTGCAAGTATTACGGTGATCTCAAAAAGCAGGGAAAGCTCATAGATATGACCATGAGCGAGTTTGCGGATCATTACCGCGAGAAGAAAGGCGTAAACGGCGGCAATTACAACGAGCCGGAGTGCGCACTCTGGAGAGACATTCTCTACGGATCGGACAAGCAGCTTTTCTGGTATTGCGACCCCTACATGAGAGCCTGTGTGAATATGGATCAGGGCGGCGCCATCGTGGATCTTCGCCCTTATGCTGCCAAGCTCGAATGGCCTGTGGGAATCGGCACCAAACATGTGCAGGATGCTTCCTATCCCTTCCTTATCCAGGAAAAATACCGTGCGGGATATTTTACCCACTATGCGGGAGCAGGCACTGTCCGCAGCGCAAAGCTTAAGTACAAAGGGGAAGAGGTAGATCTTTGCCTCACTCCCACCCATGCACATTTTTCGGAAGAAGAGATAAACGGAAAGAAAAACCGTATCATCACCCTTGATCCGGTAACGATAGAATTCAGGGATCTCACACTGAAGCTTCAGACCAAAGAGTACTTCGAGGAAGGTTCATCCAATATCCGGATCGAAAGAAATATCCTTGAACTGAGCGATCCTTCCGCAGAGGTTATCATTGACGAATATATGACCGCCTGCTACGGAACGACAGAGTACCCCGAGGATATGACGGGTATCACCCTTAAGGCAGTGGGGGACAGCACGGAAAGCATTGATTATGAGTATCGCTGCCGTGATGCAAAGGTCGAGAATGTGAAGGAAGTCAGTGCATCCATACCCGCGATAGAGACCTTTGTCTCTATGACCACCGATGCTGCGGCCGCCGGATACATCGAAGAAGGATATGCATTCTCCCCTATGTTCAAGCTTGGAATCACAAAAAAGATTTCGGATAAGGAGGTATTCTCGACATGGCTCAACTTGGCAAAGGCAAATTGAATTACCGCTGTCCCTCATGTTTTATGAGAGACCTCGATATAGACATGTTCTACAACAAGGACACAGGCATTTACAGCTGCATAAGATGCCAGTACCGCGGAACGGAAAAGGAAGTGCTGGAATTCAACGAGCTGGTAAGGATCCGCTACGGTGCTATGCATAAGAGGTTTGATAAGTTCGATTTTGACTAGAAGCAATCAGCATCATGCCTTTTATGATGCTGATAGAAAGCGCGATGCATTAACGCGCTTTCTAAGGCGAAGCCATTGCGCAAAGTGTTGCGTACTATGCAACACTTTGATAAAAGACTCAAAAAAATGAAAAAAGTTCTTGCATTTAGGCGCTCTTTATGATAACATTCTCATTGTTGTTTCGGGGTGTGGCTCAGCTTGGTTAGAGCGCCGTCTTAGGGAGGCGGAGGTCGCGAGTTCGAATCCCGCCACTCCGATTTAGTCCGAAGTCCATTAAGATTAATGGCTTCGGGCTTTTTCTTTATCAAAAATCAAAGAATTAAAAAGTCGATATTTTGTAAAATGACAAACTGTTAACATACTTTTCGAAAGATCTGTCTATTTTTTATGTGATAATTGTAGCTAAAAACCTACTAATCCTCACCCGGATAACATTGAGGATAGGTTATTTGAGTATTGACCTTCCGAGAAATGCGCCCCCGACACGCAATCGGGCTCTTTTTGCTGCTCCGCGTGCCTGTCGCCTGAGCGAGCGACACGTTATTTAAAGCTTCCGGCTGCTCCGCGTGTCTGCCGCTTGGGCGAGCGACACGTTATTTAAAGCTTCCGACTGCTACGCGTGTCCGACATAAGCGCCCTCGACACGCAATCGAGCTTTTTTTGCTGCTCCGCGTGTCTGCCGCTTGGGCGAGCGACACGTTATTTAAAGCTTCCGACTGCTACGCGTGTCCGACATAAGCGCCCTCGACACGCAATCGAGCTTTTTTTGCTGCTCCGCGTGTCTGCCGCTTGGGCGAGCGACACGTTATTTAAAGCTTCCG
>CAMUYA010000022.1 GCA_947164865.1 uncultured Lachnospiraceae bacterium | reverse complement strand
CGGATTATGCTCCGACCACAAGAGATACGGATATCCTTACGGAATATGTACGTCAGGCGCTTAAGCGTGCGATCTCCACGAAATACTTTCCGTCCAACGAGACCAGCAGTGTTGTTACGCTGGATCCCAAGGTGGAGCAGGAGATCATGGGAAGCGTCAAGCAGACCGAAACCGGAGCATTTCTTAACCTTGATCCTCAAAGATCGAGAGCGATCGTTGATTCGGTGGGAAAAGAAGTACAAAAGCTCGAAAACCTTGGCAAGACCCCGATTGTTATTACTTCTCCGATAGTCAGGATGTATTTCAAGCGGATGACAGAGGATTACTTCAAAGATCTTGTTGTGGTGTCCTATAATGAGATCGAACCGAATGTTGAATTGCAATCAGTGGGAATGGTAACAGCATAAAATGATAATCAGAAAATTCATTGCAAAAACCGAAAATGAGGCTACTGCGGCAGCGAAGAAAGAGCTTGGCGAGGGTATGGTCATTATGAATGTCCGTTATGTCAAGCCCAAGGGACCTTTTTCGTTTCTGAAAAAGAAACAGGTGGAGCTCACAGCCGCAAAAGAAGACGACGAAGAGCCCATCAGGCAGATAAGAAAGATCGCTCAGGCACAGGTGGAAGCAATAAAAAAAGAAAAAGAACAGGCAGATACGACGAGTGCCGGATCATCTGCGGGTGCTGCGGAAAATGACGGCAGCGGAAAGAAATTCGACGTATCGGTGGGAGATCAGACAAAGATCGAGAAGAAACTGGATGATCTTCAATCGCTTCTTGAAACACAGCTTAAGAGAGAAAGCGCAGTACTGAAGGCATCCGAAGCTTCAGCGGAAAAAGCGGCGAAAGCAACGGGTAATGCTTCTTCGGATACCGACAAGAACGATAAAAAAGACCGGCTTGAAGAGCAGGATAATGAAGTTGAGAGATTTCTCAAGCTTCTCTACAACACGATGCTCGACAATGAAGTTGACGAAAAGTACGTCAACGAGATAATCGCAGATGCGGAAAAGAACAGAAAACCGGGGCTTACAATGGATTATCTTCTGGGGAGCATATATCAGAAAATGATCCTCAAATTCGGCAGGTCCGAGGGGATAGAACCTGCGCCCGAAGGCCCCAGAGTAGTATTTTTCATCGGCCCCACCGGTGTAGGAAAAACCACAACGATCGCAAAGATAGCCAGCAGCTATTCACTTAACGAAAAGAAAAAAGTGGCTCTTTTGACCACGGACACATACAGGATCGCCGCAACGGACCAGCTACGCACCTATGCCGGGATACTTGCCGTTCCATTCCGCGTGATCTATGAACCCGATGAACTCCAGAAAGCAATAGAGGACTTTAAGGACTGCGATTATATATTTGTGGATTCGGCGGGACATTCCCACAGGAACGAAGAGCTGCTCAAAAAGCAGAAAGACTTTCTCGAGACGGCATCGGGTATCCCGCACCAGATATTCCTTGTTCTTTCCGCCACGACCAAATACAGGGATCTTAAAAACATAGCGGACAATTACCGTGAAATATCAGAGTATCAGTTGATTTTTACCAAGCTGGACGAAACGGGAGAATACGGAAATCTCTACAACATGAAATGCGAATCCGGAGCTCCGATCGCATATATCACCTGCGGGCAGAATGTCCCCGACGATATAGAGACATTCAACGCACAGAAGATAGTAAAAAAGCTTCTGGGCGGAAAGAAATAGAAGATTTACAAGCACCAGGGTTTTACCGGAGGATTTAAATGGATCAGGCCGAAAGTTTAAGGATAATAAAAGCCAAAGATCAGGCTAAGCCGCTTGCAAGGGTGATCACGGTTACCAGCGGAAAGGGCGGTGTCGGAAAATCAAATACGGCTATCAATCTTGCCATCCATTTTAAAAAGATGGGCAAGAGAGTAATAATCCTTGATGCGGATTTCGGACTGGCCAATATAGAGATAATGTTCGGTGCAGTGCCGAAACACAATCTCTGCGATCTGATATATCAGGGTAAAAATATCAGGGATATCATCACCTGGGGACCGGGAGAAGTCGGATTCATTTCCGGCGGTTCCGGTATAGCAGGTATGTCTAACCTCAGCGTAGATTACCTCAACTATATAATCCGCAATCTTGCCGAGCTGGATTCCATTGCGGATATAATAATTGTCGATACCGGAGCCGGAATTTCAGACGCAGTGCTGGAATTCCTTGTTGCCAGCGGAGAGATACTCCTTATCACTACACCGGAGCCCACAAGCATTACGGATTCATATTCACTTCTTAAGGCAGTGAGCCGTCATCCCAGATACGACAAGGAGAATACCCGAATAAGGATGATAGCAAACAGAGTGGAAAAGGAAGAAGAAGGACAGATACTGTTCAAGAAGCTTTATTCCGTAGTACAGAGGTTCTTAAAGCTTCCAATGAATTATCTCGGAAGCATACCCTACGACCCTCAGCTGTCGAGGGCTGTAATGCAGCAGGTGCCGGTTTCTATTGCCAATCCGAACGCAAAATCCGCGCTTGCTTATGAGCGTATCGCCGCCAGGCTCCTGGATAAGGAAGAGTCTGCCAAAACCGTTAATCGTGGAATGGCTGCCTTCTTTGCGCATATAATCGGCAAGAAATAAAAAAGTATTTTTTGAGGAGATGCAAATGTTAAGCAAATTCATTAAAGAGGGTGACAAAATAGAACTCACGGATGTGGATGATACCCTCCGCTCGGGATCATCCCGGAAGGAACAAAGAGTCTATAAGTCAAAGATAGCCAGCATTACAAGCGAAGATACCATAGAAGTTTTTATGCCGATCGAGCAGCAAAAGCTCATTCTTCTTCCGGTAGACGGTGAGTACAACGTGGTATTCTACACGGAAGCCGGGCTTTACCAATGCTTTGCAAGAGTGATAGACAGATATAAGAGCAACGAATTGTATCTGGTTGCCCTTGAGTTCACAAGCAATCTCAGAAAATATCAGAGAAGAGAGTATTACCGGTTCAGCTGTGCACTTGAAATGTGCGCGAGAAATCTTGAAGAGGAGGAGATAAATGCAGTCGAAAACAACGCCAAAATGTGGCTGCAGCCCAATCGCCCCATCAAGAGAAGCGTCATAGTCGATATAAGCGGCGGTGGGATCCGTTTTATGTCGAATCAGAGATATGAGCCGGGCAGTATGATCTATTGCAGCTATGATCTGGTGCGAGGCTCGGACCGCAAAAAATATGAGGTGGTCGGAAAGGTCCTTGACGTGAGGGAAGTGGAAACAAGGCCGGGAACCTTTGAACATAGAGTTCAGTATTACAACATTGATGAAGCAACCCGCGAAGAAATCATCAAATTTATATTTGAAGAAGAGCGCAGGATAAGGAAAAGGAGCTGATTATGGCACTTCCCAAGAAAAAAATTTTAGTCGTAGATGACTCTGCACTTATGAGAAGAGTACTCTGTGATATAATCGAGTCAGATGACAGATTCGAAGTCGCAGACAGGGCGATCAACGGTCTTGAAGCCTTTGATCTGGTAAGCAGAAATAAATATGATGCGATAGTGCTTGATGTTAACATGCCCAAGATGAACGGGCTTGAGTTCCTCAACGAGCTCAGAAAGTTTAAGATCAAAGCGCGTGTCATGATGGCCAGCACGGACACCAAGGAAGGAGCAAAGACAACACTCGATGCCCTTGAACTCGGAGCCCTGGATTTTATCCACAAGCCTGATAACGCATACCAGTGCAAAGAGGGAGTATTCCCGTCGGATTTCCTCAGGGTACTCAGCGGTGTAGTAGTCAGTAACTATCCTACCTTTGATACAAAGGAAAAGATACAGGAAGACAAAGACAAAAACCGCAAAGTTCTCGAGATAATCAAAAAGACCGCAGACAAGATACCCGGGAATAAGATCGTTGCGATAGCGAGCTCCACGGGAGGCCCCAAGGCTCTCCAGTCGGTAATACCGAGGCTGCCCGCGAATCTTGATGCACCGGTACTGCTGGTTCAGCACATGCCGATAGGTTTCACCGCCTCCCTTGCGGAAAGGCTTAACGGCCTGAGCGAGATCAATGTCGTTGAGGCGGGCGAGGGTACCAAGATAGAGAAAGGTACGGTTTATCTCGCACCCGGCGGAAAGCATATGAACCTTGTCACTTCAAGTGCCGGCACGTATTCGATCCATCTTTCGGACGAACCGGCAAGAGAGGGCGTTAAGCCCTGCGCGAATTATATGTTTGAATCGCTGCGCAGCAGCCGTTTTGACAATATAGTTTGTGTCGTGATGACCGGAATGGGCGCAGACGGGACTGAAGGTATCAAGAATCTTAAAGAAAAAAAGAAGATTCATGTCATCACTCAGAGCCAGGAGACCTGCACGATCTACGGAATGCCGAAAGCATGCGATCAGGCGGGGCTTTCAAATCAGCACGTACCGCTTGATGATCTGGCTCAGGAGATAATACTTAAGGTCGGGATCAGTAAATAAAGCTCTAAGGAAAACGGAGGTTTTAAACTATGGATGTCAGTCAGTATCTTGAAATCTTTCTCGATGAAGCGGGTGAGCATCTTCAGAATCTGAACACACAGATTCTTGAGCTCGAGCAGGATCCGGAAAACGAAAATACGATCAACGAGATTTTCCGCGCCGCACACTCACTAAAGGGAATGGCAGGAACCATGGGATACAAGAGGATGCAGAACCTCACTCATGATATGGAGAATGTCTTCTCTGAAGTAAGAAACGGAAATATCAAGATCCAGTCGGAGATGATCGATATTCTCTTCCAGTGCCTTGACGCACTTCAGGAGTATACCGATAATATCAGAAATACTTCCGATGAAGGAACCAACGAAAACGAGCCGATCATCCGTGCTCTCAACGATATTCTCAACGGAAAGGTAGGCTCTGCTCCCGCAGCAGCCGATGCCGCTTCCGCAGAGAAGAAGGAAGAGACTGCATCCGAAGGTGAGTCTGCAGCATCATCAGATGCGCCATGGTATGATATTAATTACGACGAATCCCAGATATCCGTTCTTAACGAGGCTGCCAAGCAGGGCAAGAATGTATATGGTATCACAGTATCCGTCAGCCCCGAGTGCGTGCTCAAAGCAGCCCGCGCCTTCCTTGTCGTTAAGGCGATAGAAGAAAAGGGCGACATAGTAGTTTCAAATCCCAGTTCCCAGGACCTTGAGGATGAGAAATTTGAACTTGATTTTACACTTGTTGTACTTTCGGAAGAGCCCCTTGAGAATCTCATTTCCGCAGCAGAAAGCGTATCAGAGATTGCTTCCGCAAAAGGCGAGAAGATCGATGTGAGCAAGCTTAAAGCTGCAGAGGATGAAGGCGCTGTTCCGGCTCCCGCCGAGACAGCACCCGCAGAGGTACCCGCTGCTAAGGCACCCGCGGCACCTGCTCAGGCTCAGGCTGCAAATGCACCGGCAAAGGCTCAGGAGAAGAAACCGGGCAAGGCTATCGTTAACAGAACAGTCCGTGTGGATATCGAAAAGCTCGACAGCCTGATGAACCTCGTATCCGAGCTCATCACCGCAAAGAACAGCCTTGTTTCCGCATCCAGCAACACCGAAAGCAACAATTCACAGTTTAACGAGCAGATCGAGTACCTCGAGAGCGTAACATCCAATCTTCATGAATCTGTCATGAAGGTTCGAATGGTTCCCATCGAGAGTACCGTCAACAAGTTCCCCCGCATGATCCGCGATCTCCAGAAGACGCTGGGCAAGAAGCTCGACTTCTATATGTCCGGTGAAGAGACAGAGCTCGACAGGACCGTTGTCGACGAGATCGGCGATCCTATCATGCACCTTCTTCGTAATTCCGCCGACCACGGTATCGAGTCAGCAGAGATCCGTGCTCAGAGAGGTAAGCCGGAGGCAGGTTCTATCTGGCTCGATGCATATCAGGACGGAAATAACGTCATCATCGAAGTAAGAGATGACGGTAACGGAATCGATATCGAAGCGGTCAGAAATAAGGGAATAGAGCGTGGAGTAATCACTCCCGAGCAGGCTGCTGCAATGAGCGATAAGGAGGTCATAAACCTTCTGTTCAATGCGGGATTCTCCACTGCAAAGAAGGTTACCGACGTATCCGGACGAGGCGTTGGTCTTGACGTAGTTAAATCCAAGATCGAATCCCTGAGTGGCGAAGTCGATGTCAAGAGCCAGCTTGGCGTGGGCTCGACATGGACCATCAGACTTCCTCTTACTCTGGCTATCATCCAGGCTCTCATGGTTATCGTCGGCGGCGAGAAATATGCAATTTCTCTCGGCTCTATTCAGACTATTGAGACGATCGACAAGACAGAGATCAAGCTTGTTCAGAACGAAGAGGTTATCAACCTCAGAGGAACAGTCATTCCTCTTATAAGAATGAACGAAGTCCTTGATACAGAGAGCCATCCAATCGATGAGGATGCACTCACTGTTGTTATAGTTAAGAAAGGCGACAAGATGGCAGGTCTTGTTATCGATGAACTCATCGGTCAGCAGGAGATCGTTATCAAGCCGCTCGGCAAGTACGTAAAACAGGTTAAGTTCATCACAGGTGCAACCATTCTAGGCGACGGCGAGGTTGCTCTCATTTTCGATGCAAACACTTTACTGTAACAGCCGGATAACCTAAAACAAAGGCCATGATTATAGGAGAAGATAAAATGGATCAGCTCACAACAACGAATACAAATAATCTGCCGGAAAACGGCGATGAAACTAAAATTGTCGAGGTAACATATCAGTATATAGTTATCCGCCTCGGCGATGAGCAGTACGGCATAGATATCAGCTATGTCAACAATATCGTCAGAATGCAGCATATAACGAGAGTACCCAAGGTTTCTAACTACATCAAGGGAGTCATCAATCTCCGCGGCGAAGTTCTTCCCGTTATCAGCTTAAGGCTTAAGATGGGTCTTGACGAGGACCAGTATGACAAGGCAACAAGAATAATCATTTTAAAGACCGAGAACGAGGGTCAGATTGGTGTGCTCGTCGACGAGGTTAAGGAAGTGGTTACCCTTGCTGAAAAATCAATCGAAAAGGTCTCACATGATTCCAAAAACGAAAAAGCCAATTTCCTGAGCGGAGTTGGAAAGAACAACGGAGAACTTATCTCAATACTTGATCTCAATGTGATCACTCTTGAAGATAATGTTTGATTGAGGTGACTATGGGTGATTTAAATCTCGAACAGGTATCAACCCAGTACATGGATGTATTAAAGGAACTGGGTAACATTGGTGCGGGAAACGCTATGACAGCGCTCTCTCAGATGCTCAACTGTAAAGTTGACATGAAGGTTCCGCAGGTTGAGCTCCTTGAGTTTAAGGATGTAGGAGCTGCAATGGGCGGCGAAGAGCAGGTAATGGTAGGCGTTTTCCTTGGAGTTGACGGAGACATTACCGGCAGCATGCTGTTTCTTGTGGAAGTTGAAGCGGCTAAGCATCTTATCAACAAGATGATGCCCGGAATGGCTCAGCCCGGGGGAGAGCTTTCCGAGATGGAATGCTCAGCCATGCAGGAGATAGGAAATATCATTACAGGTGCATACCTTAATTCGCTGGCTCAGATCACGAATCTTATGATAATCCCGTCGCCTCCGGCTCTTACGGTTGATATGGCAGCCGCTATCCTTTCGGTTCCCGCCATAGAATTCGGTATTTACGGAGATAATATTTTGCTTATTCAGTCTCAGTTCTTTGATGAAGTTGAGATAGACGGTTACTTTGTTCTTGTTCCGGACATTGAATCGTACGGAAAGATTTTGTCGTCACTTGGAATTAGTGTTTAGTATTCGGAGATGTCTACATTATGGGTGAAGTAATAAAAGTTGGAATGGCCGACCTCAAGACATGTCTTGTCCCGAATACTGTCACTACGCTGGGACTCGGATCTTGCGTCGGTGTTGCCATCCGTGATACACAGAATAAGGTGGGCGGACTGGCTCATGTTATGCTCCCCGACAGCACTGCCATCAAGAACAGCCATCTTAACGTGGCAAAGTTTGCGGATACGGGAGTAGCTGAGCTTGTGAAGCAGATGGAAGCAATGGGAGCAGTGCGCCGCCGTATGGTTGCAAAGATAGCGGGCGGAGCCATGATGTTCACCATGCAGAGCAAGAGCGAGACTATGCAGGTCGGAGCAAGAAATGTTGAGGCCGTAAAAGCTAAGTTAAAAGAGCTGAGTATTCCTATTTTAGCTGAAGATACCGGGCTTAATTACGGTCGCACCGTTATTTTTGATCCCGAAACCGGAGAATTCAAGATCAAAACAGCCGGAAAGGGAGATAAGATCATTTAGCAGGTTTCATACATGAATAAAAAATATATTCCTGTCATACTTATGCTTATCGGCGGGCTTGTTACGGTCGTGATCACATTTGTGAATCATTATTCGATCCTGGCAAAGCTCATGTGGCTGCTTGCGGTGATGGCAGTGCTTTATTTTGTCGGAACGATCGTCATAAATGTGATAGAACGATTTGAAGCCGCCAATCAAAAGAAGCTCGAAGAAGAGGAAAAGGCGAGATTAGAGGCGCAGGAGCAGGCGCTCAGAGAAGAGGGCACAGTAGAAGAAAAGGATGATGTGTCCGGAGATACTGCTACGTGAGGGATGGATGTAGCCAATGGATGAAGCTGCAAGAAAAAAACTGTTAGATCAATATTCCGAGACGAAATCTCCGGAAATAAGGGAGAAGCTCATTCTGGAATTTGCGCCGCTGGTTAAGCTTGTAGCCGGCAGGCTCAGTATGTATCTCGGATATAATGTTGAATACGAAGATCTTTGTAGTTACGGGATCTTCGGTCTTATAGACGCCATCGACAAGTTTGATTTCATGAAGGAAGTCAAATTCGAGACTTATGCCAGCCTAAGGATCAGAGGCTCAATTCTCGACCAGATCAGGAAGATGGACTGGATTCCCAGGACCATTCGCCAGAAACAGAAACAGATCGATGCCGTGATGAAAAAGATCGAGCAGGAGAAGGGAAGGCAGGCGACCGATATCGAGATTGCCGAAGGCCTTGGTATATCTGAGGATGAGTTTTATGACTGGCAGTCTCAGATGAAGATAACCGGGCTTGTTTCTCTTGACGAATTTATGGAATCCGGAAGCGATGTTCCCCAGGGGTATGGCGGTACCACCGCTCACTTTGATTCTCCCGAGGAAAACATAGAGAAGCAGGAGCTTATGAAAATGCTTGGAGAGGCTCTGGAACTTCTCACGGAAAAAGAACAGAAGATTATCACTCTGTATTACTATGAGGAACTGACACTTAAAGAAATCGCCAATATACTCGAAGTATCCGAGTCCCGTATCTCGCAGCTCCATACCAGAGCTATCGGAAAGATGCGTACCAAACTCGGAGCATATATGGGAATACTTACATCTTAGGAGGACGCAAACCATGCAGAACGCGTATTTTAAACTTGTAAACGTACAGGATGGTTTTGGCGTCCATCTTTTTGCTCCCAAGGACGGGGGGGAGAAGATTGTGACGCAGGAATTGGTCAATTATCTTGACAGAGTGTCGGTGGAATATGATCTCAGTCAGGTAAAAAATGCTGCGGAATCCGGCGAAGAAATGACCCTTACCCTTGGCAAGTATGAGTGCCCCAAGGTGGCAGAGCAGTATTCGCTCACCATAGCACCCGATAATATGCTGGCGGTTGCCAAATTCATTCCCGCTTCGGATACCGGAGAGAGACTGTCTAAAGATGAGTTCCTGAAGGATCTTGCTTACCGCCAGATAAGGTTTGGTATTCAGGAAGAAATCCTGAGTAAGCATTTTGACGGCCCCGGTTTTTACGGGATCCAGGTTCCGGTGGCAAGAGGCGTAAAGCCGCGTCACGGAAGTGATGCAAAGATTGAGTATTATTTCAATACAAAGATTTCCGCACATCCCGAAATGGCAGAGGATGGCAGCGTTGATTATTTCCATCTGAATATGCTCAACCATTGTAAAGAGGGAGATGTACTTGCACGGATCATTCCGGAGGATAAAGGTGATCCCGGAACGACGATCCAGGGCAATACAGTGAGACCGCGTGATGTACGCACTCTCCATCATCATTTCGGAAACAACATCGCTCTGTCGGAGGACAAGCTCACGCTCACTTCCAAGGTAAACGGCCATGTTATGCTGGTGGGAGATCAGGTTTTCGTTTCAAATGTATATGAGGTGGAGAATGTCGACAACTCTACCGGAAACATAAAGTATGAAGGCAGTGTAAAGGTAAACGGTAATGTCGCGACCAATTTTGAGATCGATGCGACAGGCGATGTTATCGTTAACGGTGTAGTTGAGGGCGCCACGATCATTTCTCAGGGTAACATCACTATTGCCCGCGGAATGAAGGGAATGAGCAAGGGAGTTCTTAAAGCCGGGGGAAACGTTATCTCCAAATTTATCGAAAACTCCACTGTCGAGGCAGGCGGATTTATCGATACGGAATCGATCCTTCACAGTAATGTTCAGTCCGGATCCGATATCAGGGTAACCGGTAAGAAGGGATTTATCACCGGCGGACGTGTGCAGGCCGAGAGTGTGGTTGAAGTGAGAACTCTGGGATCCACTATGGGTGCGCCTACAGTTGTCGAGGTCGGCGTCAATCCCAAGCTCAAGACAAAGTATATCGACACTCAGAAAGAAGTATCCGAAATAGTCAAAACGATAAAGAATACACAGCCGGTAATACAGAACTTCACCGAGAAAAAGGCTAAAGGTGCAAGGTTTACGCCCGAGCAGATAGAATATGTGAAAAAGAGTGCAGCTCTTCTCGAACAGAAGAAAAAGGAACTCGAAGAAAAGAGTGCGGAGCTCAAGGAACTGGACGAAATGTTTGCCCAGATAAAGACTGCGTCGGTTCGTGTGACGGGAGAAGTTTATCCCGGAGCCACGATCGTTATCGGCGATCTGTCAATGAGGGTAAACGACAGTTACAGATATTGCCGCTTTGAAAAACAGGGCGGTGAAGTAAAGATGCTTCCTTTGTAATGAGGTATTATAATGGCAGGAATGGATATAGCGCCTATCGTGCGAGCGCAGGATTATACTATAATCAAACATAATGAAGATGTAAAAAACGATGTAGATCAGAACAATTTCGGCATTGCCAGGGACCGCAGGGAAACCCAGCAGAATACCGAGGTGGTGAACACATCCGAGAGCAGGTGGAACAGCAAAGATCCCGATGCACGTGAAAAGGGATCGAATGAATACTATGGAGACGGCGGAAGCGCAAGGCGTGAAAACCGTCCCGAAAAGCCGCAGGATAAAGTGGTCGTAAAAGGGCCCGTAAGCGGCGGCTTTGATCTTAAGGTCTGAATAGTTTATTTTGGAGAGATTAATAACATGACAGCATTGGAAATAGCGCTCCTTGCCGGGGGCGCAGTAATTTTTGTACTGAGTTTTATCATTCCCGTAAAGAGACAGGAAACCGCGGATGATGTAAAGGATATGATCTCCGACGAGGTAAAGCTTAAAGTAAAAGGCGAAATAGAAGAACTCCGCTCTCATATAGATGATGTGGTTGACGAAGCGATAGAATATGCCCAGGAGAAGACCGAAAGAAGTCTTGAGCGCATATCCAACGAAAAGATCATGGCGGTGAATGAGTATTCGGATACCGTCCTCGATGAGATCAACAAGAATCATAAAGAAGTTATGTTTCTTTATGACATGCTCAACAACAAGCATGACGATCTGATATCCACTGTTTCGGAAGCATCTGCGGTGGCAAAGACAGTCAAGGAGAATACCGAGGCGGCAGCTGAAGCTGCTGAAGCTGTTCATGAAAGCACAAAAGAGGCAGAGGCGGCCGTAAGCAGTTTTAAGAGCCTTGCTCCCGAGACGGTAGACGTTTTACCCTTGGGTTCAAAGCAGGAAGAAAATGTCACGGATACCGCCGGACAGGATAAATCCCGGGAGGGAGAGCCGAAGGTAAGAACGCTTAAATGGGCGGAGTTTGCTATCGAGCAGGCGGATGAAGACCTCGAACAGAAAGGCATCACACTTCCTGACCCGTCCGCTTTAAATGATGAGAACAGATCCGAACAGGCTCTGCATGATCAGGTTATAGCGCTGCATAAGCTTGGTCAGACGGATGTGGAGATAGCCAGATCATTGGGAATAGGTGTGGGTGAAGTGTCACTCATTATCGGACTTCATGCGAAATAACTCTTAGGACAGTTGCCGGTTGTGTTTGAATCTTTCTTTTCAAAGGATAAATGGCTTAAAGCCGGCAGATGAGGTATATATGAACAGCAAACTTAGATTTTATTTACGGGGACTTGGTATCGGGATGGCTGTTACAGCCCTGATACTTTCGCTCGTTAATCTTAAGAATAATCATGGTGAAATGACCGATGCTCAGGTGAGAGAGCGCGCCACGCAGCTTGGAATGGTGGATGCAAATTCCTACTCTCTGACTGATGCGGTGGGCGATAAGGATACAGAGACGACAACCGAGGCAGAAGTCGAGCCCGAAATAGAAGTCGAAAGCAAAGCGGAAACCGAAAACAAGACCGAAGCCGGGACTGAAACGGAGACAGAGCCGGAAACGGAAGCAAAAGCCGAAACGGAAACAGAGGCGGAAGCAGAAACGAAAACCGAAACGGAAACAGAAACGAAAACAGAAACAGAAGCCAAGACAGATACGGAAACAAAAGCCGAAACGGAAACAGAGGCGGAAGCAGAAACGGAAACAGAAACGAAAACAGAAACAGAAACCAAGACAGATACGGAAACAAAAGCTGAAACGGAAACAGTGGCGGAAACAGAAACGAAAACAGAAACAGAAACCAAGACAGATACGGAAGCAAAAGCCGAAACGAAAACCGAAACGGAAACAGAGGCGGAAGCTGCCGAGCCCCGGGAAAAAGAACCCGAGCCGGCAAAAGAGCAGACTACGCCTAAAGAGGGAACTGCCACCATCACGATCAACGGTGGTTCATCCTCGGAAACCGCATGCTCGATCCTCAGAAATGCAGGGCTTATAGACAGTGCGGAAGAGCTTAACCGTTACATGATCCAGCACGGATATGACAGAACAATCCAGCCCGGCACCTACACAATTGAGTACGGATCGTCATTTGAGGAGATCTGCAAAAAGATCGCCCAATAAAAAAAACATTGACACATCCCGCTATTATGGATATAATAACTCTCGGATTGTCGCAAAGTCAGTTCAAATAACCCGTTCAGTCGAAGGGGCTGAAGGGAGGTAAGAAGATTGTCAAGTGTTATCGTAAAAGAGAATGAATCTCTGGACAGCGCACTTCGCCGCTTCAAGAGAAGTTGTGCAAAGGCAGGCATCCAGCAGGAAATTCGTAAGCGTGAGCATTACGAGAAGCCCAGTGTCAGACGCAAGAAGAAGTCTGAGGCTGCAAGAAAGCGTAAATTCAACTAAACGCGCATTTACCCCCTGGCGGATGTCAGGGGTTTTTTAATGATATAGGAAATTTCTCCGAAATTCCTATATCATTAAAAGCGCTCCGCTATGGATAATAAACAATTTCAAATGGTCAAAGATATAATAATCACAGTGCTGGCGCTGCTCATACTTTTTCTTTTGTGGGTGGCTGTGGTCGACACCAACAGGTTTACGGTCAGTAACTATGTATTTATAAACAAAAAAATTAAAAAAAGGTTCCGCGCGGTCGTACTCGCAGATCTTCACAATAAAAAGTACGGCAGGGATAATGAAAAACTCATCGCAAAAATAGATGAGTGCGAACCCGATATGATCCTCATAGCAGGTGATATGATAAACGGTCATGCCGGGGAGAAGTATGAACACACGGTTTCGTTCCTGGCGGGGCTTGCACAGAAGTACCCCGTTTATTATGCCAACGGGAATCACGAAATGAGAATGGACCTGTACCGTGACAGGTTTGGGGACTCTTATGACGAATTCTGCAAGTCGATAGAGGATTCGGGGATAAAGCTTCTGGTAAACAGAAGGGTTACTGTTCACGACCTCGGTGTGACGATCATAGGCTCTGAGATCAATAAAAAGCATTATAAGAGAATGGGTATAGTACCCATGGAAGAAGGAGAGCTCCTTTCCGAACTCGGAGCACCCGAGGCGGATACCTGTAACATTCTGCTCGCACACAATCCTGATTTTTTTGAAGACTATGTCGATTATGGAGCAGAGCTTGTTTTTTCCGGGCATGTGCACGGAGGGATAGTGAGGATCCCGTTTATTAAAAAAGGTGTATTATCACCCAATGTCCGTTTTTTTCCGAAGTATTATCAAGGGGAATACAGCAAGGAAAACACGACCATGATCGTTTCAAGAGGATTGGGATCCCATACCATTCCTGTAAGACTCTTTAATCCCGGCGATCTTGTCGTAGTGGATTTCGAAGGCGACGGGCAGTAGGCCAAAGGCTGCGGGACAAATGTAAAGGTAATAAAAAATGGCTATACCTGTAAAGCTTGAAGTGTTTGAAGGTCCGCTGGATCTTTTGCTTCATCTGATAGAAAAAAACAAAATCGATATCTATGATATTCCAATTGTGCTGGTCACGGAGCAATACCTCGATTACATCAAAAAGATGGAGACCGAGGATATGAACGTGATGAGCGAGTTCCTCGTAATGGCGGCAACTCTCATAGACATAAAGTGCAAGATGCTGCTTCCTCCCGAGGTTAACGAGGAAGGAGAGGAGATCGATCCCAGATCCGAACTGGTGGAGAAACTCCTTGAGTACAAGATGTACAAATATATGTCCTATGAACTCCGGGACAGACAGGTTGATGCAGCCACGGTGTTCTACAGGAAAAAGGATCTTCCCAAAGAGGTGCTTTCATATGTTCCTCCCGTTGACTACGAGGAACTGATAGGAGATATGAATCTCCAGAAACTGCACGAGCTTTTCAAGACCATAGTAAAGAGACAGGAAGACCGTATCGATCCCATCAGGAGTAGGTACGGCAAGATCGAAAAGGAAGAAGTGGACATGGAACTTAAGACTCTTTATGTGAGAGCTTTTGCCCAGACCCACAAGACCTTTTCTTTTACAAAACTTCTTGAGAGCCAGCACAGCCGTGCGGAAATAATTGTCACATTTCTGATCATTCTTGAGATGATGCACGACGGGGAGATCACGATCAGACAGAACGATCTGTTTGACGATATAATCATAACTTCAAATTTCATGGAGGAAAATGCGGGATAGTTTTTTCCGTATCCAAAAGACAATGGATAGAGAGACATCAAAAAAAGTTCTTGAAGGCGTGCTGTTCTCCATGGGAGAAGCTGTGCAGATCTCGCGCCTTGCGGATGTTATAGAGGAAAACAAAAGGGAAACGCGAAAGATCCTTGAGGAAATGTCGGAGGAGTATCAGGCTTCGGACAGAGGCATTATGCTCACATGGTTTGAGGATTCCGTGCAGCTTTGCACCAAACCGGACATATATGAGTATCTTATCAAGATAGCAAAAGCTCAGCCCAAATTCCAGCTCACGGATACGGTGCTGGAGACTCTTTCCATAATAGCATATAAGCAGCCTGTGACGAGAATAGAGATCGAAAAGATCCGCGGAGTCGCCTGCGATCATGCCATAAACAAACTTCTCGAGTACGATCTTATTCAGGAACTGGGACGCCTTGATGCACCGGGTAAGCCGCTCCTTTTCGGGACTACGGAGCAGTTTCTCAGAAGCTTCGGAGTGCGCAGCATAGATGAACTCCCGCAGATCAACCCCGTGCAGGTGGAGGAGTTTAAGAAGCAGGCTGAAGAGGAAGTTCAGCTCAAGCTGGATATCTGATCCGCGCAGCAGAGATTATATAGCATTTTTTGTATTTGGATTTTTTTAAAAAAGCGGTTCGTGCTATTTGCGAATCGCTTTTTTTGTGGTACAATTATAAAGATTGTGAAAATGGGGGAAAATCTTTATTTGTGAGAGATTCCCGACATTATTATATATACGGAGGAAAACCTATGAGCACTACGCAAACAGCTATCGGACGGATCAACAGTCTGCTCGATGACAACAGCTTTGTTGAAATAGGTGGTCTTGTAACCGCAAGAGCTACAGATTTCAAC
Organism: uncultured Lachnospiraceae bacterium; assembly: GCA_947164865.1. GTDB lineage: Bacteria > Bacillota > Clostridia > Lachnospirales > Lachnospiraceae > AC2028. Next base: position 45,130 of record CAMUYA010000022.1, on the reverse strand, counting down.
TTAACCCCTGCCGATATGCCCTCAGACGGATGTGCGACCGGTTACGGAACGATAGACGGACAGCTTGTCTACGTTTACAGCCAGGACGCTTCTGTTCTCGGTGGCACCATCGGAGAAATGCATGCGCGCAAGATCGTCAATATCTATGATCTCGCGCTCAAGATGGGTGCACCGGTGATCGGATTCATCGATTGTGCAGGATTACGACTTCAGGAGGCGACAGATGCCCTCAACGCGTTCGGTGAGGTATACGCCGCCCAGGTTTCTGCTTCGGGCGTTGTACCGCAGATAACCGCCATAGTCGGAACATGCGGAGGAGGCCTCGCACTCTTCCCGTCTCTTACAGATTTTACATTCATGCTTAAGGATAATGCCAAGCTTTTTGTCAACTCTCCCAATGCGCTTGAAGGCAACAGGATAGACAAGAACGACACTTCATCCGCGGCATTCCAGTCCATCGAAGCGGGTCTTGTCGATGTGGTGGATAATGAAGATGATCTTTATGCAGCAATCAGAAGCCTCGTAGGATTCCTTCCCGCAAATAATTATGATGTAAATGATGTTGAGTGTGATGACGATTTAAACCGCAGCTTCGAAAACCTTGAAGGCTTTGCGGGAGATACCGCCGAGGCACTCAAGGTTATCGCAGACAACAATGATTTCTTTGAGATCAAGCCCGGATTTGCTTCCGAGATGGTGACCGGATTTATCAGACTCGACGGAGTAACCGTCGGAGCGGTGGCCAACAGAAGCGAGATCCTTCCCGACGGAGATATGGAGGGAGAAAAGTTCGGAACCGTGCTTACCACAAACGGATGCTACAAGGCAGAAGAGTTTATCAAATTCTGCGATGCATTCGAGATTCCTATTCTTTCACTCACCAACGTAACGGGATATGATGCGACCGTTTCATCGGAAAAGACCATCGCCAGAGCGGCAGCAAAGCTCACCGCAGCATTTGCATCCGCAACTGTTCCAAAGGTTAACGTGGTGATCGGAAAGGCCTTCGGAACCGCAGCGAACGTTATGAACTCCAAGGCGGTCGGAGCGGATATCACCATCGCATGGAAGAACGCCCAGATCGGTACCATGGATGCAAAGCTTGCAGCCAAGATCATGTATGAAGGTCAGGGAAGCGACGTGATCGATGCCAAGGCAAAGGAATACGAGGAGCTCACTCTCGGAGCGACAAGTGCTGCAAGAAGAGGATATGTCGATCAGATCATCGAGCCTGCTGATACAAGAAAATATGTGATAGGCGCGTTTGAAATGCTCCTTTCAAAGCAGGAGAACTCCTACGATAAGAAGCACGTTACCATTTAAGAAAGGCGGAGAAGGAATGAAGAAATTTATTATCTTTATAGCTGCCGCCCTCAGTGCTGTATGCCTAAGTGCATGTTCGGGGAAGAGCGGGCTCACACAGTTCGAGTCCGAAAAGATCGAGACTGCAAAGGAGTACGCACTCGGTCAGGTGATACCGTCTCTCGGATTTTTCTCCGACGGTACCATGGATCAGTACGAGATGCAGTATCAGCCGATTCCCTGGGATGAATTCACCATGGATGAGGTTGCTGCCTACGCCAAGAAGGTCTTTGGATTCGAAGTTGACGGCTATGGCTTTTACAATGCCATAAACAGCTTCAAAGGTTCAAAAGAGACCCTCGGAGCGATGAGTAAGGATGGGGCCGGCAATTATGAGTACGGCGAAGCAACTGCTTATATCGATGATGATCAGATAGTGGTCAATGTACCGGTTAAGTGCGAAAAGGGAGATGCAAACATTGAAGTTATTTTCTCCAATGACCTTTTCATGAAGCTTGAAGCCGCATCGATCAATCAGAATTTCACAATGTCTGACAAGATGGGCAAAGCAGGTCTTAACACTCTTCTCGGAATGGGAACGGTGTTTATTGTTCTCATACTGATCAGCCTTATCATCAGCCTGTTTGGACTTATACCCAAGATCCAGAAAGCTTCCGCTGAAAAGAAAAAGCTCACCGAGCAGCAGAAGAACGCGGCGACATCAGGCATAGATAATGCTATAGATCAGATCATCGAAAACGAGACGCAAAACGAGACCGCGGACACTGAGCTTGTTGCGGTAATAGCAGCGGCTATAGCTGCCTGTGAGGGCACATCTGCCGACGGATTCGTTGTCCGTTCGATCAGAAGAAGATACAGATAATCAATTATAACGGAGGAAAAAACCAGATGAAGAATTATACCATTACCGTAAACGGAAATGTATATGATGTTACAGTAGAAGAGGGCACAGGAAGTGCTTCTCCCGCTCCCGCAAAGGCACCCGCCGCTCCCAAGGCAGCTCCCAAGGCAGCTCCCGCAGCAGCGCCCAAGGCAGCATCTGCCGGAGCAGGCAGTGTAAAGGTTGAGGCCGGAGCTGCAGGAAAGGTATTCAAGATCGAAAAGAACGTCGGAGACGCAGTTAAGAAGGGCGATGCAGTTGTTATCATCGAAGCCATGAAGATGGAGATCCCTGTTGTTGCTCCCCAGGACGGAACCGTAGCCAGCATCGATGTAGCAGTCGGAGACGCTATCGAGGCAGGCGCTTGTCTTGCAACCCTTAACTAATTGCTGTTTGGAGGTAATTTATGGCTTACATAGCTAATACGCTGAGCAACCTGCTCCATCAGACGGCGTTCCTCAATCTTACCTGGGGAAATTTCCTGATGATACTCGTTGCCTGCTTTTTCCTATATCTGGCGATACGCCATGAGTTTGAGCCGCTTCTTCTTGTTCCGATCGCATTCGGCATGCTTCTTGTTAATATCTATCCCGATATCATCAGGAGCGCAGAGAGTGCGGCAAACGGACAGGGCGGACTGCTCTATTATTTCTACAAGCTGGATGAGCTTGCGATCCTTCCTTCGCTGATATTCCTCGGCGTAGGAGCACAGACCGACTTCGGTCCCTTAATTGCCAACCCCAAGAGCTTTCTTCTCGGAGCTGCTGCACAGTTCGGTATTTTCGCGGCGTACTTCGGAGCGATCGCACTTGGATTTAACGACAAGGCTGCAGCCGCCATCTCCATCATCGGCGGTGCGGATGGCCCTACATCCATCTTCCTGGCAGGTAAGCTTGGCCAGACGGCGCTTTTGGGTCCCATAGCGGTGGCGGCATATTCATATATGTCACTGGTGCCGATCATTCAGCCCCCCATCATGAAGCTTTTGACCACCAAAAAAGAGCGTGCTATAAAGATGGGACAGCTTCGTCCCGTATCAAAGCTCGAGAAGATCCTTTTCCCGATCATCATCACCATTGTTGTATGTCTCATCCTTCCTACCACAGCACCTCTTGTAGGTATGCTCATGCTCGGTAACCTTTTCAAGGAGTCCGGAGTGGTAAGACAGCTTACCGAGACTGCATCAAACGCGATGATGTATATCGTTGTTATACTCCTCGGAACATCCGTAGGAGCAACCACCAGCGCAGAGTCATTCCTGAATGTGAGCACACTCAAGATCGTTGCGCTGGGACTTATCGCATTCGCTTTCGGAACCGCGGCAGGAGTGCTGTTCGGAAAGCTCATGTGTGTTGCGACCAAGGGTAAGGTAAATCCTCTTATCGGATCGGCAGGAGTTTCCGCAGTGCCTATGGCAGCCCGTGTATCCCAGAAGGTCGGCGCGGAAGCAGATCCCACCAACTTCCTGCTCATGCATGCGATGGGACCCAACGTGGCCGGAGTTATCGGAACAGCGGTTGCAGCGGGAACATTCATGGCAATATTTGGAGTCTTTTGATATAGAGAAAGGAATATAAAATGGCAGATATAGAAAAGAAACCGATAAAGATTACGGAGACGGTGCTCCGTGACGCACATCAGTCCCTTATCGCTACAAGAATGCCTACCGAGTTTATGCTTCCCATTGCCGAGAAGATGGATAAGGTCGGATACCATTCCGTTGAGTGCTGGGGCGGTGCAACATTTGATGCGTCCCTCAGATTCTTAAAGGAGGATCCGTGGGACAGACTGAGAAAGCTTCGTGACAGATTCAAGAACACAAAGCTTCAGATGCTCTTCAGAGGTCAGAACATCTTAGGATACAGACCCTATGCGGATGACGTTGTCGATGCTTTCGTTGAGAAGTCCATCGCAAACGGAATCGATATCATCAGAATATTTGACTGCCTTAACTACATGCCTAACCTCCAGGAAGCAGTTAATGCCACCAACAGGATCAAGAAGCAGGAGGGAAGAGGACACGCACAGGTTGCTCTTTCCTACACCCTCGGCGATGCATATACTCTCGAGTACTGGGCAGGTATGGCCAAGCAGATCGAGGAGATGGGAGCTGATTCCATCTGTATAAAGGATATGGCAGGACTCCTTGTTCCCTACAGAGCTACCGAGCTTATCAAGGCTATGAAGGAGAACACCAAGCTTCCTATACAGCTCCACACCCATTACACATCAGGTGTTGCTTCGATGACATACCTTAAGGCTGTTGAGGCAGGTGTTGATGTGATCGACTGCGCAATGAGCCCTCTTGCAATGGGTACTTCACAGCCTGCTACAGAGGTTATGGTAGAGACCTTCAGAGGCACACCTTATGATACCGGATATGATCAGGATCTTCTTGCGGAGATCGCCGATTATTTCGCTCCCTACAGGGATGAGTGCTTAAAGAACGGACTCCTTTCACCCAAGGTGCTCGGAGTTAATATCAAGACACTTCTTTACCAGGTACCCGGCGGAATGCTTTCCAACATGGTAAGCCAGCTCAAGGAGCAGAACGCGGAAGACAAGTACCGTGAAGTGCTCGAGGAGATCCCCCGCGTGCGTAAAGACCTGGGCGAACCGCCTCTTGTTACACCTTCTTCACAGATCGTCGGAACACAGGCTGTATTTAACGTTCTTATGGGCGAGAGATACAAGATGGCTACCAAGGAGACAAAAGCGGTTCTTCGCGGCGAGTATGGTCAGACTGTTAAGCCTATGAACCAGGAAGTAATCGACAAGGTTATCCCCGGGGAAAAGAGACTTACCGGACGCTTTGCCGATAATCTCGAAAACGAGATGGATAAGCTTGAAAGCGAGATGAAGGAGTGGAAGCAGCAGGACGAGGATGTGCTTTCCTATGCACTGTTCCCTCAGGTTGCTACCGACTTCTTCAAGTATCGTCAGGCTCAGCAGGAGAAAGTCGATATGACTCAGGCAGATACCCAGAACAAGGCATATCCTGTTTAATACTGTGATTTTTGTACAAAAGACCACCGAAAAAATCGGTGGTCTTTTTTAGTTTTCTATGGAAATAATACATATCGTATGTTATCATATAATCCAGAGGATTTATTCAGAAGGTATTTAATATGGTTCATACTTTTTATACAGTATCCGTGATCCTTTCCGGACTGATGCAGATACTTTTTATGTTTCAGTGGAGGAAGAGTTCATCATCGGAATTCATTTTTACATTCGCTCTTGTGCCCGTAGTAAATGCCGGATACACGTGGCTTGCGAGAGCGCAGACTCTTGAGGCCGCTCTCAATGCCACAAAGCTGACCTATGTGGGCGGATGTTTTCTTCATATGTTTCTTTTTATGGGGATCCTGTCGCTTTGCAATTTCAAGATCCGTTCATGGGTGAGGGCGGCTCTTCTTTCGCTTAGCTCTGTCCTTTTCGGGTTTGTTCTTACCATCGGGCACTTGCCCATTTTTTACAAAAGTGCCGAGCTTGCACAGTCGAACGGTGTTTCATATCTGATCAAGGATTATGGACCGATGCACACGGTGTTCTATGTCTATATGATAGGCCTTATGATGGCGAGCGTTATTGCACTGATCGTGTGTGTTGTCAAGCATCCCGAGGTGTCGCTGCGCAATCTTTTTATCCTGATCGTGGTGGACATCATAAGTGTGATGGCTTTTTTGGGCGGAAGAATGGTATCGAAAGCGACCGGTACGCCGATCGAGGTAATGCCTGCTTTCTATGTTTCGGCAGAGTTTGCTTTTCTGATTCTCTATCAGCGTCTCAGATTGTACAGCATCTCGGCAGGTGTGGCCGAGAGCCTTATCGAAAACGGTGAGGATGGTCTGATATGCTTTGACAGAGAAAAGCATTATCTGGTATGCAATAATACAGCTAAAAAGATAATACCTTCTCTTGTCAGGGCCAAAGCCGACAGCCACTTAAGCCGCGATAATAAGGAATATACCGACATCCTTACATGCCTTGACAGGTTTTACAATTATGAGATATCAAAAACTCCGCTCTCATTCAAAAAGGATGGCAAGATCTATGAGCTCCATCCCGATTATATGAGGGATAATAACAGAATATGCGGGTTCTATATACTTATAGCCGATGTGACCAAAGAGAGGATCCACAGCGCGGAAATGGAAAAGGCGGCGGATGCAGCAAGAGCTGCCGACAAGGCAAAGAGCAATTTCCTTGCACAGATGTCGCACGAGATACGTACGCCCATCAATACCATCCTCGGAATGAACGAGATCATCCAGAGAGAGTGCTCGGATAAGGGAATTCTTGAATACTCCGACAATATACAGAATGCCGGTAAAAGCCTTATGATGCTCATTAACAGCATCCTTGACTTTTCCAAGATCGAAGACGGCAAGATGGAGATCGTACCTGTCAGGTACTCGACCGCTGATATGATAAACAGCGTGATCAGTTCTGTCAGTGTAAGGGCGAGAGAAAAGGGACTCAACCTTAAGGTGTCTGTAAACGAATGCCTGCCTTCGCAGCTTTACGGTGACGATGTCAGAGTCTCACAGGTGATCCTGAATCTCGTCACCAACGCCATCAAATACACCGAAAGGGGAAGCGTGACCCTCACCGTCGGAGAGAAGGAGCGTGACGCTTATTCAGTTTTGCTCTATGTGGAAGTAAAGGATACCGGAATAGGTATCCGCAAGGAGGATATGAAGAAGCTGTTCGAATCCTTCTCAAGACTGGAAGAAAAGCGAAACCGCAATATAGAGGGAACCGGGCTTGGATTGTCCATAGTAACGGGACTTCTTGATATGATGGGCGGAAAGCTGCATGTGGAGAGCGAGTACGGCAAGGGATCCACTTTCTCATTTGTTCTTAAGCAGGGCATTGAGGATGAGACGCCGGTTGGGACATACAGGCAGGGAACGCCTGAAATTAAGCGAACAAAAAGGGCGGAGGATCTCAAGTTTCCCGATGCAAAAGTGCTTGTCGTCGACGACAATGTAATGAATCTGAAGGTGGCATCCAGATTGCTTGCGCTCAGCGATATCAGATCAGACACCGTATCCTCCGGACCGGAGGCGATAGAAGCGGTCAAGAAAAAGGAGTATGATATCATTTTCCTTGATCATATGATGTCTGGAATGGACGGAATAGAAACTCTCGCAAATATGAAGAAAGAGAATTTGCTGCCGGAAAAGACCAGGGTTATCGCACTTACGGCAAATGCCATAATAGGGGCAAAGGAACAGTATATCTCGTCCGGCTTTGACGATTATCTGTCAAAACCTATCGAGGTAAAATCCTTGCAGGAAATGATAAAGAAACATCTTGATAAATAAAGGGGAAAGACAATGGCCAGAAAAGAATCAGTTACCGAACAAATGATACTGGATACAGCATTCGAAATGGTAAAAGAGGGTGGATTTGAAAGCATTACCGCCAGAAAGGTTGCAGAGAGGGCAGGCTGTTCCACACAGCCGATCTTCAGAGTATACAAGAATATGGATGAACTTCAGCATGCGGTGTACGAAAAGTCGATCCATTTTTTTCTTGATTACTATAAGGCTGCCAGCAAGCCAAGCTCGGTTCCTTTTACCAATCTGGGGCTTACCTACATAGCATTTGCCAGGGAAGAGAAGAATTACTTCAAGCTCCTTTTCGTTAAAGGTGTAAAGGGCGGAAAGAGCATGTATGAGCTTTTAAACGGTACCGAAGGAAACGTTGTAAAAGAGATCAATCTTGCCAGAAGCCGTGGATGTGCCGACCCGGGAGCAATGTTTATGAAGATGTGGATATTCATTCACGGAGCGGCATGCATGACCCTGACAGGCGATTATGACCTCACCGATGAGGAAACAATATCGCTGCTGGAAAAATCATATGAATCATTTTCACAGTAGAAACAGCTGTCATGCGCAGATAAGATAAAATATTGCGGAGTAACAGGATAGATCATGAGGGATAAAAGGTCTTTACAAAGAATATTGGCGGCATTTCTCGGAAAAGTAACGCTAATAGTCATGCTGGTGATCATGCTGATCAATGTGGTCATCCAGGTCGTTGCCTCCATCGAGCGGACAAAGGTGGATGCAGAAAACATTTTTAAGCAGATGGAGAGGATTCTTGAACAGAATAACGAAAACCTCACAAGAACCATGGAGGATTATTCCGAGTCCTGCATACAAAATGCTCAGGCGATAGCCTATATCATAGATCAGGACAATTCTATTCTTGAGGATATTGATGAATTGAAAAAGATCGCGTCATTTATGGGAGTGGACGAGATCCATATTTTTGATGAAAACGGTGTGATCTTTTTCGGAACTCATCCGGAGTATTACGGATACAGCTTTGATTCCGGCGAGCAGATGAATTTCTTTAAGCCTTTGCTTACGGATAAATCGCTTAAGCTTGTTCAGGATATAACACCGAATACAGCGGAGGGAAAGCTTGTACAGTATTCGGCTCTGTGGAACGAGAGCGGAAGTTTTATCGTCCAGGTGGGAATGTATCCGGTCAGCATCATGAGGCTGAGGGAAAAAAATGAACTGCCTTATATATTCTCAATACTTCTGACCGATAATAATGTGTCCCTGTATGCCATTGATCCCCAAAACGGAGATATACTTGCTTCGACAAACCATTCAAGGGATGACAGCGCCGAGAAGGTCGGACTGCGCGTGCCGCCCAAAGTTCTTGAAGGCAAACACGTTGTTTACGAGAACAATACGGTTTCGGGGAAGCATTGTTTTGTGGCATACAGGCTTTTGGGTGAAAGTGTTATAGCCTTTGTTATTCCCATCTGGGAAATGATCAATTATGTGACGCTCCCGATCGTTCTTTTGCTCTTGGGGCTGATGCTGGTATCTTTTGCGCTTATCCTGTCAGTGACACAGCATATAAGGAAATATGTTTTTGATGCCACAAATGAAATAAACGGGGAACTGAGAAAGATAACCGACGGCGACCTTGACACGAAAGTATCGGTTGAGAGCAGCACCGAGTTTTCCGAGCTCAGCAGTCATATAAATGCCATGGTAAGGAGCCTCCTTGCCAATACCGAAAAGCTCTCGTACATCTTTAAAAAGAGCGGGGTTCTGATGGGAACCTACGAGTATCAGAACACTTCGTCGAAGGTAAGATATACGGAGTATGTGGCGGATATACTTGGACTTGACAGAAGCGGAATGTGTTCAAAACGCATATTCAAGGAAAAGCTCCGGGAGTTTCACAAGACCCCCGAAGGCGATAACGAGAGTGTCTATGAGATAAGTCAAACCGGAGAGGATGGAGTATCCGGATCTGTATATATTTACTGCGATGAGGTAAGCCGCGACGGAGAGATCATAGGTGTCCTGTCCGATGTTACGGCTCAGATAAATGACAGACACAGAATTGAAAAAGAGCGCGATATGGATGCTCTTACGGGACTTCTTAACAGGCGCGGACTTGAAACAAGGCTGGAGACCCTGCGCAATAATGAAAAGGAAACGGGATATTGCGCATTCTTTATGATCGACGCGGATGGCCTTAAGGAAACCAACGACAGATACGGACACGGTATCGGAGATATGTATCTCAAGAAGGTGGCAGAGATCATAAGCGGTATCGGCTCTAAAAAGAAGCTTGTTTCAAGGCTTGGCGGAGATGAGTTTGTGCTGTTCCTTTACGGATATGACAGCGGCGAGGAACTTAAGCCTGATATCGACGCGGTGTTTGCCAATCAGGATACAGTGGGAGTATTACTTGCGGATAACCTTGAGCTTACGGTACGGTTTTCCGCCGGCTATAGCAAGTCCAAGGGATGCTATGATGTCGAGGGTATGTCCGAACGCGCGGACGAGTATATGTACGAGAATAAGAGAAGCCGGAAAAGCGGAAGAGATTAGGCAAAGCCGGCAGTTGTATTTGAGGTGTATAAGGTGCCAAACACTGCAGAAAAAGATGTTCTTGCACTGATAAGGGAAAGACTTCCCTTTATGAGCAAGAGCCACAAAAAAATAGCGGAATATGTTCTCGATATGTATGACGAAGCTGTGTTCCAGACTGCGGCGAAGCTTGGAAGCGCTATCGGTGTCAGCGAATCCACGGTCGTCAGATTCGCGATGGCTCTCGGCTTTGACGGTTACCCGGAATATCAGAAGGCTCTGGGAGAATGTGTGCGCGGCAAGATATCCAAAATGCAGCGCATCGATGAAAGGTACGGAAGCAGCTCGCAGTCGGAGATAGTGCGCTCGGTGCTTGCCTCCGATATCGAAAAGATACAGGATACCATCGACAACCTTAACACCAACGCGTTCAACATGGCGGTAAATATGCTTCTTGAAGCCGACACGGTGTATATTATGGGACTCAGAAGCAACGCACCTCTTGCGGCCTTTTTGCATTTCTATCTCAATATGATAAGGAAAAATGTTGTACTGCTCAACTCCACGTCCACTACCGAGACTTTTGAGCAGATGCTCAGGATCAGTGATAAGGACTGCTTTGTGGGGATCAGTTTTCCGAGGTATTCCATGCGTACTCTGAAGGCGATGGAATTTGCCAACGACAGAAACGCTAAAGTGATCGCCATCACCGACTCCATTCATTCGCCCATGAATCTGTATTCCTCATGCAATCTGTTGGCGAGAAGCGATATGGTTTCGATCGTTGATTCGCTCGTTGCGCCTTTAAGCGTTATAAATGCCATTGTTGTTGCACTCTGCATTAAGAGACCCGAGGCGGTAAACAGCGATCTGAAAATGCTTGAAGAGGTGTGGGAGAATTATCAGGTGTACCTCAATGATGAGATCAATTTTATAAATGATGAGCCCATTCTGGGCTATTCCCTGAGAAGAAAAGAGCGCGGCGATGAGTAAAGTTGTAGTGGTCGGAGGCGGAGCAGCCGGAATGATGGCAGCCATAGCCGCCGGAAGAAACGGAAATGAAGTGCTTCTTATTGAGAAAAATGAAAAACTCGGAAAGAAGCTTTTTATTACAGGGAAGGGAAGATGCAATCTCACAAATGACAGCGATGAGCAGGGACTCCTGGCGAATGTGGTCACTAATCCCAAATTCCTCTACAGTGCCTTTTACGGGTTTAATTCAAGAGCTGTGATCGAAATGGTGGAAAGTGCGGGCTGTCCGCTTAAGACGGAAAGAGGAGCCAGAGTTTTTCCCGTATCCGACAGATCATCCGATGTGATCAAAGCCTTTGAAAGAATGCTGGATGAAGCTAGTGTGGAGGTACGGTTAAACACCACTGTAAGAGAACTGATAGTAAAAGACGGGAAAGCCCTGGGAGTGAGAGTAATAAAAAAGAATCCGAATCATACTGCATCAAAGACGGTTCCGATCAGCGCGGATGCCGTGATAATATGCACCGGAGGCTTTACTTATCCTCTTACGGGATCCACCGGGGACGGATACAGATTTGCGCATATTTCAGGACATACTATCGTAAAACCAAGGCCTTCACTGGTACCCTTCATTACGGAAGAAAAGTGGACGGGAACTCTTGCGGGGCTGTCTTTAAAAAATGTGTCTCTGACCGTAAAAAACGGTAACAAAGAGATATCAAACGGCTTCGGAGAGATGCTCTTTACCCATCACGGGATAAGCGGACCCCTTGTGCTCACTGCAAGCTGTTATACGGATTTTGAAAAGATGAAGGATGTACATGCTTTTATCGATCTCAAGCCTGCGCTTTCGGAAGAACAGCTTGATAAAAGAGTGCTGAGGGATTTTTCGGAGAACGAGAATAAAAGCATAATAAATGCTCTTTCCGCACTTATTCCACAGAGTCTTATTCCCGTGATAGTTTCCGAGTCGGGAATAGATAATGACAAGAAAGTGCATGATATCACAAAGGCCGAAAGAGCCGAACTTATACGGAATCTTAAAGGACTGCATCTTACCGTTACGGGATCCGCCGGGCCGGAGGAAGCGATAATAACATCAGGAGGAGTTTCCGTAAAAAACATCGACCCCACAACCATGGAATCGAAGATAGTAAAGGGATTATATTTTGCCGGCGAAGTGTTGGACGTGGATGCTGTTACGGGGGGCTTTAACCTTCAGATCGCATGGTCCACGGGATACGCTGCCGGAAGCAGCACAGGAGAGTAAAAATGCCACTTAATATTGCGATAGACGGACCTGCGGGCGCAGGTAAAAGCACAATAGCAAAGCTTATAGCCAAAAAGAAGAATCTCATTTATGTTGATACCGGGGCAATGTACCGTGCCGTTGCTTTGTATATTTTAAGGCAGAAAACAGATCTTGATGATGCCGATGCAGTCGCTTCGGCCTGCAGGGAAGCGGATATCACCATCAGATACGAAGAGGGCGTGCAGGTGGTGTATCTTAACGGTGAAAATGTTAACGCATTTTTGCGCACGGAAGAGGTGGGTAACACTGCTTCCAAAACATCCGCCAATCCCGCTGTGAGAGAGCATCTTCTTAATCTCCAGAGAAAGCTTGCGAAGGAGAATGACTGTATAATGGACGGGCGTGACATTGGTACGGTTGTGCTTCCGGAAGCACAGCTTAAGGTGTTCCTTACCGCGAGCAGTGATGTGCGTGCAAAGCGAAGGTTCGATGAGCTGGTTGCGAAAGGGGAGGCAGCTGACTTCGAAAAGATAAAGGCGGATATCGAAAAGAGAGATTATCAGGATATGCACAGGGAGATCGCACCGCTTAAGCAGGCGGAGGATGCACGTCTTGTGGATACTTCCGATATGAGTATCGAAGAAGTTGTTGATACTATATGTAATATGATCTGAATCAGTGGATAATAAACATGAGAATATTACTTGCCGAGCATGCGGGATTCTGCTTCGGAGTTGAACGGGCAGTTAATACCGTGTATGAAAAACTGAAGACGGGAAGACCGATATATACCTATGGTCCGATAGTGCACAACGAGGAGGTTGTGAGGGAACTGGAGGAGAGAGGTGTGAAGGTCATCGCGGATGAGGAAGCACTCAAAAAAGCGGTGCCGGAGAAGGGCGCGATAATCGTTATCAGAGCCCACGGCATTCCGGAAAGGATTTATCTTGAGCTGGAGGAAAAGGGATTTGAAGTTGTGGATGCCACCTGTCCTTTTGTAAAAAAGATTCACAAAACGGTGAGGGATAAGTCGAAAGACGGGGATGAAATCCTTATCGCAGGGGATCCGGATCATCCCGAAATTGCTGGTATCTGCGGATGGTCGGAAGGAAGAAATACAGTACTTAAAGACGTTTCGGACTTTGAAAGTTTTGCGCCCGAAGAAGGAAAAAGATATACACTTGTTTTTCAAACAACATTTAATCGCAAGAAATATCAAGAAATTATTGAAATTTTACAAAAAAAAGGGTACAATGTTAATGTTGTGAATACAATCTGTAACGCTACGGATGAGAGACAACGATCGGCAGAAGCGCTGGCCGCTGAAGCCGATGCTATGATCGTGATAGGAAGCAGCACCAGCTCCAATACAAGAAAGCTGTATGAAATATGCAGGAGCAAGTGCGAAAAAACTTATTACGTTCATACGCCGGATGAGCTGAATATGGAGGAGATAAAGTCGGCAGATCTGGTGGGTATTACCGCAGGGGCTTCCACCCCGCAAAAATTAATCGAGGAGGTTCAAAATAATGTCAGAGGAACTTACTTTTGAACAAATGCTGGAAGAGTCATTCAAAACAATTCATACGGGAGAGGTAGTAGAAGGTACTGTAATCGACGTTAAGCCTGAAGAGATCATTCTTAACATCGGCTACAAGGCTGACGGTATTCTTACAAAGTATGAATACACAAATGACAACAGCGTTGACCTTACGACTGTAGTTAAAGTCGGAGATACCCTCGAAGTTAAGATTCTTAAAGTGAATGACGGTGACGGACAGGTGCTCGTCACATATAAGCGCCTTCAGCAGGAGCGCGGCAGCAAGAAGATCGAGGAAGCTTACAACAACGGAGAGGTCCTCAAGGCTGTCGTTACACAGGTACAGGATGGCGGTCTTACCGTTATCGTTGATGAGACAAGGATCTTTATCCCCGCAAGTCTCGTATCCGATACTTACGAAAGAGATCTCACCAAGTACTTGAATCAGGAGATCGAATTTGTTGTTATCGAGTTCAATCCCAGAAAGCGTCGTTGCATCGGTGACAGAAAGCAGCTTCTTGTAGCCAAGAAGGAAGAGCTTCAGAAGGAAGTATTTGCCAGGATCCATGAGGGCGATGTTGTAGAGGGAACAGTCAAGAACGTTACAGATTTCGGTGCATTCATCGATCTCGGCGGGGTTGACGGCCTGCTTCACATTTCAGAGATGAGCTGGGGCAGAGTTGAGCATCCCAAGAAGGTCTTCAAGATCGGCGATAAGCTCAATGTTCTTATCAAGGAGATCAACGGAAATAAGGTTGCTCTTTCACTCAAATTTGACGATCAGAATCCCTGGAAGGACGCAGCTGAGAAGTATGCCATCGGAAACGTGGTTACCGGTAAGGTTGCCAGGATGACCGATTTCGGAGCTTTTGTTGAGCTGGCTGATGGAGTGGATGCACTACTTCACGTATCACAGATCTCCAAGGATCATATCGAGAAGCCCGGCGATGCCCTTACAGTCGGACAGGAAATTACAGCCAAGGTTGTTGATTTCAATGAAGCTGAGCACAAGATCTCGCTGAGCATCAAAGCTCTGACAGCGCCGGATCCCAAGAAGGACGATAACGAAGATGTTGTTTCGGTTGATATCGACGCAGTGATCGCATCCGAGGATGAAGCGAAAGACGAATAAGAAATAACAACCGGCGGCTGCGGAAAGATCATTGCAGCCGCCAGTTTGCTTTTAAAGAGAAATATACGATCAATGTAAAGGAATCCGAAGGGAGAAAACCTATGGAATACGATTACGAATATCTCAAAAAAGAAGTGCTCAAGATGACACAGATCGATCTGAATGCTTACAAGGAGCGTCAGATGAAGCGTCGTATTGACACTCTTATCTCCAAGAATAATATTCAGGGATATGATAAATATGTTGCCGTTCTCAAGACGGACAAAGTAAGATTTGATGAATTTATCAATTACATCACCATAAATGTCTCGGAGTTTTACCGTAACCCCGAACAGTGGAAATTTATGGATGAGAAGGTATTTCCGAAGCTGGTTGAGAGATTCGGAAAGAACCTTAAGGTCTGGAGCGCAGCATGCTCCACGGGTGACGAGCCTTATTCCCTTGTAATGGCACTTTCCAAGCATATCCCGATCAATCAGATCAGGATCTATGCCACCGACCTTGATAAGACAGTCATGGCAAAGGCTAAAGTGGGCCTATACGATGCAAAGAGTATCGCAAGTGTTCCCGAAGAATTCAAGAAGAAGTACTTCACTCAGGTAGGGCCTTCTTTCAAGATTTCCGACGAGATCAAGTCTCGCGTTGAATTCCATGAGCACAATCTTTTAAAGGATAAGTATCCTACCGATTGTAACCTCATCCTTTGCAGAAATGTTATCATCTACTTTACGGATGAAGCTAAGGACGAAGTGTTCCAGAAGTTCTTTGATTCCCTCAAAAAGGGCGGATATCTATTTATCGGAAGCACCGAGCAGATACTTAACTACAAAGATATCGGATACGGAAGAGAGAATTCATTCTTCTATGAGAAGCCGATGTGATCATAACTGTTGACAATCAGTATGTAGCTCTTTTAATCAAAAGCAATAAGCTGGGGTTCTCCCGGCTTATTTTTGTTGGTATATATTTCTGTCCAAACCTTTGTAATGTGAAAACGCTCCGCGGGGATGCGGCCTCTTTAGTAGGTGGTTCCGATCATCTGTAATATGTGATTGGCATATTCGGTGAATGCGGCGCGGTCGCGCTTTAATTCATCGGTGAGCTCGAAGAAAACTTCCTTACTGCGGTATTCGCGGCGGAAGATGGGCTCAAAAAGTATCTCAAACTGAGGAAGATAGCGTGATTCCTTTCTGGTATAGCAGGTGGATGCAGTGGCCTGGGTGCGGTGATCCTTGTCCACAAATGATGCCACGGATTTATGAAGCGCTACGTCCTCCTCGGGAAGATAGTAATAATCCTTGTAATTTGCGTAATAATACTTCATTTCCTCGGTGTAGATGGGAATGCGGAATGAGCCTTCGGCACCTTCCCCGTGGAAATAACATCCGTTTGCCGAAGCGGTGACCGGCTTTGGAAGATATACAGGCAGATCTGCGATAAGAATAAGCTCCTGCCTGGTTTCTCCGGCACGATCAGTGTAGGTCTCAGCGGAAGCTTTTTTTACATGCACGCTCTCGTTGAAAAGGTCATGGTACGAAAGCATCGGAAGAATGGAAAGCATTCCCTTAAGATCATCCTCGTTGTGAAGAAGGAGAGTGTTCCTTGAGAATTCGGACGGATCTTTTACGTAATCATGATAAACCCCGATAAGCTCGCCGCCGCTGAAAGCATCGGTGCGGTCGATACCGAGGAATTTCTCCATTGTTTTCTGCTTGCAGTTTGAAAGCCCGAGGAATACTTTACAGGGAGAGATCCTTTTATAAAGGTCTATACCCTTGAGATCATCAAGAGGGCAGTCAAGCTCCAGCTGGGCACATTTCTGCGTGATATAAGGAAGGTCAAACTGATTTCCGTTAAAATGTACTACATACTTAAAACCTTTTACAAATTCAAAAAAGGCGTTAAGTATTTCCACTTCCTGTTCATACCTTTCGGCCAGCCACTGGATGGTGCACCAGCGTCCGTTTGAATAGTATGCGCATCCTATCATATACAGGTATGAACTGCGCGCGGTGAATCCCGTCGTCTCTATGTCAAGAAAGACGACTTCTTCAGGAGGCGCAAGACGCGAAATGTCATAATCAATATCAAATTCTTCCAGGGTTTCTTTTGAAATCTTCATTGTATGGCTCCTGTTCCCGCCCCTTGTACCGATCCTCTAATGATACAGCGGATTGCTTCGTTTCTTCGAAACTCCCGCAATCCTACAACCATTCGTAATCCGCTGATTTCCCTGCGAACAAGGAAATTGCTGCTTACTCATGTTTGTTCGGGTCTCAAGGTCAAAATGCTTGTTTATGCGAGCATAACTCGCATTTATGACCTTTCGACCCTAGTATCATATCATATTTAAAGGCAAGAATATAGTGGTATTTTTATGAGAAAAAGAGTACAATAAAATTTAGTGTTTGCTCTTATACACATCTATTTACAAAAAATATCAATAGGAGATTGAGATGCCCAGATTTACGTTTTCGGGCGGTGTCCATCCTTTCGAGGGAAAGGAACTGTCAAAGGATAAGCCCATCACAGAATTAAAGGCCGGAAAAGTGCTGGTATACCCTCTTTCACAGCATATAGGCGCTCCCGCAGTGCCTGTTGTGGAAAAAGGTGACAGGGTGCTTCGCGGGCAGAAGATAGCCGAAGCGGGAGGTTTTGTTTCCGCACCTGTTTTTTCAGCAGTGTCAGGTACCGTTACTGCCATCGAGCCAAGGCGTGTTGTGACCGGCGATATGGTAAACAGCATAATCATCGAAAATGACGGACTTGATGAAGAGGTTAATTATAATGCTCTTATGGATTGGAACCTTTCAACGAGCGAAGAGATCATCAATGCGGTCAAAGATGCCGGCATAGTAGGTATGGGTGGTGCGGGATTTCCTACGCATGTTAAGCTCTCCCCCAAGGATCCGTCCAATATTTCTTACGTCATAGCAAACTGCGCGGAGTGCGAGCCTTATCTTACCAGCGATTATCGCAGGATGCTTGAGGAGCCCGAAAAGGTCGTAGGCGGAATGAAGATCCTCCTTCGTCTTTTTGACAATGCTCACGGCATTATTGCTATCGAGGAGAATAAGCCCGACTGTATAGCGCTTCTTAAAAAGCTCACTCACGAGGACAAAAGAATAACGGTAAAGGGAGTATATACCAAGTATCCCCAGGGTGCCGAACGTATGCTCATAAGCGCCACCACCGGTAGAAAGATCAACTCTACCATGCTCCCTGCCGATGCGGGATGTATCGTAGACAACGTGGATACCCTTGTTGCTATCTATAACGCTGTGGTGTACGGAAAGCCGCTCATGGAAAGGATCGTTACGGTCACCGGCGATGCGGTCGCCGATCCCAGAAACTTCAAGATCCCCATAGGGATCAGTTATCAGGAGATCCTCGACGCTGACGGCGGATTTAAGACAAAGCCCGAAAAGATCATATGCGGAGGACCGATGATGGGCTTTTCGATGTTTGACCTCAATGCACCGTCAACCAAGACATCAACGGCGCTTCTTGCATTCACCAAAGATGAAGTATCCGCATCAGAGCCCACAGCCTGCATTAAGTGCGGAAGATGCGTGGATGTCTGCCCCGGGCGCGTGATGCCCAGCCACCTGGCTGACTGTGCGGAGCATTCCGACATGGAAGGCTTCGTGAAAGGCGGAGGAATGGAGTGCTGCGAGTGCGGATGCTGCAGCTTTATCTGTCCTGCAAAGAGACCTCTTACGCAAAGCATCAAATCCATGAGAAAGATCGAGCTTGCAAACAGGAGAAAAAAGTAGGAGCAATGAATAAAGCAGATAACAGAAGGGAGCGAGAGTAATAACGTAAAATGGCTGAAGAAAAAAACGTTGAAAAGCTTTATAAAATATCCTCGAATCCTCATGTGAGGTCGAAGGTAACCACAAGTTCCATCATGCTCATGGTAATTATAGGTCTTATGCCGGCCACGGGCTTTGGAATCTTTAATTTCGGTATCAGGGCCGTGTTTGTAGTTGCTACTTGTGTCGCATCGGCTGTTCTTACCGAGTTTTTATCAAATCTCATATTTAAGAAAAAGCAGACGATAGCGGATCTTTCCGCAGTTGTTACGGGTCTTTTGCTTGCACTGAATCTTCCGGTCACCATTCCTTTGTGGATGGCGGCTCTTGGATCGTTTTTTGCAATATTTGTAGTCAAGATGCTCTTTGGAGGCATCGGGCAGAATTTTATGAATCCCGCGCTTGCAGCAAGGTGCTTTCTGTTGATCTCGTTTCCGACTGCAATGACTGCATTTGAGACCGATGCCTTTACGGGAGCCACTCCTCTTGCTGCGTTAAAGGCAGGAGAAGAGATCAATATCCAGAACATGATCATCGGAAAGACAGCGGGAACTATCGGTGAGACATCGATGATCTCCATCGTGATAGGTGCCTGCTTCCTGATCCTTGTGGGAGTTATAGATCTGCGCGTACCTGCAAGCTATCTTATATCATTTGTTGTATTTATCATGATATTTGGCGGGCACGGAGCCGATCCGGGATATATCGCCGCACACCTTTCGGGCGGCGGACTCATGCTGGGTGCTTTCTTCATGGCCACCGATTACACCACGAGGCCCATCACAAAATGGGGTCAGATATTCTATGGAATATTCCTGGGGCTTCTCACAGGAGTGTTCAGATTATTCGGGCCCGGAGCGGAAGGTGTTTCCTATGCGATCATCATCGGAAACCTTATTGTTCCGCTTATAGAAAAAGTAACTGCGCCTGTTCCTTTCGGATATACAAGAAAGGCTTTCAAGGCACAGCAGAAGGGGGTGAAGTGATATGGCAGGGTCATCAAAGACAGCTAAAGCATCCCCCAAAGATTACGGTGTGATGTTAAAAGAAGCCGGTGCTCTCATTGCCATCACATTGGTAGCAGGGCTTTTGCTCGGGTTTGTTTACGAGCTTACCAAGCAGCCCCGTGAATATCAGCAGCAGCTCGCCATCAACAGAGCCTGCAGCGAGGTTATGCCGGATGCCTCTGACTTTAAAGAAATAGAGTACGAACCCGGAAGAAATGTTTCGGCGGATCTGTCGGAGAACGGTGTGAGCATAGGTACTGTATATGAGGCTTACACTTCTTCAAATGAGTTTAAGGGATATGTGATAGAGACTACATCATCCGAAGGATACGGCGGAAATATAGTCCTTTACATCGGAGTGGATCCTTATGAGACGCCCTCCGTACTCAAGGGAGTATCGATCCTTTCTATATCCGAGACGGCAGGCCTCGGAATGAGAGCCGGGGAAGTGCTTGTTCCCCAGTTTGCGGGAAAGCAGGAGGAGTCCTTCACATATACCAAGACGGGAAAGACCGAGGATAACGAGATCGACGCCATAAGCGGCGCGACCATCACTACCAAAGCGTTTGTTAACGCAGTAAACGGAGGCCTTGAAGCCGCATCCGAGATCTTTGAAAAAGCCATAGCAGAGGGGAGGGTGACTGTAGATGAAACAGAATAGTGTAGCAGAACGCCTCTTTAACGGCGTGATCAAAGAAAACCCCACCCTTGTACTTACACTGGGAATGTGCCCCACCCTTGCGGTTACCACTTCCGCAATGAACGGCCTTGGTATGGGACTTACCACCACTGCGGTGCTGGCACTCAGTAACCTCATCATTTCACTTCTTCGGAAGTTTATTCCTAACAGAGTGAGGATACCGGCATTCATAGTTATAGTCGCATCATTTGTTACCATGGTGCAGCTTCTTCTGGAAGCCTATCTGCCTTCGCTCAATGTAGCGCTCGGTGTGTATATACCGCTGATAGTCGTTAACTGTATCATACTCGGAAGAGCCGAGAGCTACGCATATCACAATCCTCCGATTCCGTCTTTCTTTGACGGACTGGGAATGGGAATAGGATTTTCCATAGCGCTCACCATCATCGGCGCTGTAAGAGAGCTGCTCGGGACAGGTGCGGTATTCGGGTATCACATTCTTCCGGACGGATATGTAAACATCAATATATTTGTGCTCGCGCCCGGTGCGTTCTTTGTGCTTGCGATGCTTACAGCCATTCAGAATTTCGTTAAGAATAAGCTCGCCGCCAAAGGGAAAGACGTTTCCAAGGTTGGCTCCGGATGCAGCGAAGACTGTGCTTCCTGCTCCGATACCGCATGTTCAAAGAGGTTTTACGATGCGGGAGCTCCCGTCAAAAATCCCGAGGTAAATGCGGCAAAGAATGAAAAAACAGCCGCAAAACCTGAAAAAGCAGAAGATAAAACCGAAGAGAAAACCGAAGAGAAAACCGAAGAAAAAACCGGTGCGAAAGCAGAAAAAAATGCTGATGCAAAAGCAGAAGAAAATGCTGAGGAAGAGGTTAAAGCCGATGAACAGGCCGAGTCTTCAGACGGATCCGCTGAAACCATCAATGAATCGGCAGACGCTGTAAAAGAGACGGAAGAGGCAGAAGAAAACGCGCAGGCAGAAGGTTGGGAAGGAGGAGAAAAAGATGAATAATATCACAAGTATCAGAGATCTTTTGATCCTCATGGTGGGTTCCTCGCTGGTATCGAATGTTGTGCTCAGCCAGTTCCTGGGACTTTGTCCCTTCCTTGGCGTTTCAAAGAAGATAAAGACTGCGGCCGGAATGGGCGCTGCGGTCATATTTGTAATTACTCTGGCAAGTGCTGTAGCCGGAGTTATCTACAAATTCATTCTTATACCGCTCAACATCACATTTTTGCAGACAATCGTGTTCATACTCGTAATAGCGGCACTGGTTCAGTTTGTTGAAATGTTCTTAAAGAAGGCAATACCCTCACTCTACGAAGCGCTGGGCGTGTATCTGCCTCTAATCACCACCAACTGCGCGGTACTCGGTGTGGCACTCACCAATGTGCAGAAAAACTACGGCATAGGAACCGGAGTCGTAAACGGATTTGCTACTGCGCTTGGATTCACCATTGCTATCGTGATCCTTGCCGGAATAAGAGAAAAAATGGAATACAACGATATTCCGCAGAGCTTTAAGGGAATGCCTTCCGTGCTCCTTACGGCAGGGCTTATGGCCATCGCCTTCTGCGGGTTTTCGGGATTACTTTAAGGGAGGAAAAGAAGGATGAATATAACAGGAATCCTTATAGCTGCCGGAATAGTGGCGGCGGTAGGAGTATTTGTCGGGCTTTTCCTCGGATTTGCGGGAATAGCTTTTAAGACGGAGGTCAATCCTCAGGAGGAAGCTGTGCTTGCGGCTCTTCCCGGGAATAACTGCGGAGGATGCGGATATCCGGGATGTTCCGGACTTGCCGCAGCCATAGCTGCCGGGGAGGCTCCCGTTAACGGCTGCCCTGTAGGCGGAGAGGCAGTGGGTAAAAGGATCGCCGAGATCATGGGTGTAGATGCCGGATCGAGCGAAAAGATGGTAGCTTATGTTGCCTGCAAGGGTGACTGCGAAAAGGCAAATACCGATTATGAGTACACAGGTGCTCAGGATTGCCGTATGCTTGAATTTGTTCCGAACGGCGGACCCAAGAGTTGCAACAGCGGATGCCTCGGATTCGGAACATGTGTAAAGGCTTGTCCCTTTGATGCAATACATGTCGAAAATGGCGTAGCCGTGGTTGACAGAGAGAAATGCAAAGCCTGCGGAAAGTGCGTGGCGGCATGTCCCAAGCATCTTATTTCTCTTATTCCCTACAAGGCAAAATATGCTGTGGGCTGCAGCTCAAAGGATAAAGGCCCTGTAACAATGAAAGCATGTAACGTAGGCTGTATAGGCTGCGGAATCTGCGTAAGAAACTGCCCTAAGCTTGCCATAGAGCTTGTGGACAACCATGCGGTGATCGACCAGAGCAAGTGCGTGGGATGCGGCATATGTGCATCCAAATGCCCCAAGAAGATCATTGTTAATCCGTAAAATGATATCTGTTTTGAATACGTAACTTTAATTGTGATGGTATTCAGTCACAGACAAGAATCAAGAGGCGTAATAGATCAAATGAAACTGAAAGATCCGGGCGATAATAAGATAACACCACAGCTTGGTGCGGTAGTGGCCGTAGCGGGTCTTTCGGTCGTTCTGATTCTGGCTATAGCCGTTGTCCCCGCCGTTAAGAATAAGAATAAAAAAGTGGATTTTACCGAGATATCCCAAAAGATCGACAGCAAGGTTGATGAGACGATAGAGAACGCAATGTCAAAAGCTGACGGAACCTCGGCGGTCCTTGAAGAAGAACCCGAACCGGAAACATCCGGAGTTCAGTCGCCGGATGAGCTTGATTTCTGGGATGCTTATCCGGAGGAAACCGAAGACGACACGGAAGACGACGCGGAAACCGATGAAGAAGATGCGGAAAAAAACGACGATGCGGTTAAGAACGGGGAGAAAAACGACGAGAAAAACGACGATAAAAAAGAAGAGGCATCTTCCGGAAAAGATAAGGACGGTAAGGACAGCAAAGAAACCGGTGATAAAACAGATGACAAAGGAACCGGCGACGGAGAGAATGTAACCGATGAATCCAATGACGGAAAGCATACCCTTGTGGTAAACCGCGACGGCGAGGAAGAGTGGGTCACCATCTCGCAGTATCTTCCCAAATCGGATTACGACTACACCAACCTGATATGCAAGGATAACAGGATGGAATACTATGTCGACGGCACCAAGGTGTCATATGTCGGCGTGGATATTTCCAAATATCAGGATTATATTGATTTTAATAAAGTTAAAAAGGACGGTATCGATTATGTGATGATCCGCCTTGGAACAAGGGGATACGGTACAGGTCAGATAATAGCGGACGAATACTTCTTCGACAACATCAAGCGCGCCAAGGATGCGGGGCTTGATGTTGGTGTTTATTTTTCTTCCCAGGCTATAACTGTAGAGGAAGCACAGGAAGAAGCCCAGCTTGTGATTGATTCCGTGGGCGAATATCATCTGGAATACCCTGTGGCCTTTGATATGGGGTTTGTTGATAATGATACAGCCCGCATAGAGGCTCTTTCAAAGAGTGAGAAAACCGAAATTGCACTTGCGTTTCTTCAAAAGATCACGGAGAGCGGTTTTACCGGCTGCATTTTTGGCGATAAGGAATGGCTTATAAAGGAAGTTGACCTGTCAAAGCTCACAGAATATGATTTCTGGCTTAAGCAGGAGGGAGACCTCCCCGATTACCCCTACAAGTTCTCCATGTGGCAGTACAGCAGAAAGGGAAGCGTTAACGGAATATCAGGTTTCGTATCGCTGAATATATCATTTGTAGATTTTGCAGAGAAATGAATATTCTGATAATTAAGTGAATATATAGACAATAATTCAGCGATTACCTTTTTTATTTGTGTTTTCACGTCAATTGTGTTATGATAGCTCTGTTATATATTTTATATAGCATTTCTATATAGTACCAAATAGTTCTAAAAGGTATTACACGGATGTAATACTAATCTATTAACAAGGAGTAAAAAGAGATGAAGAAAAAAAGAGGAATTTCGATTTATCTGATGCTGATCATGATCGCATTGGCGCCGCTTTTGGTCGGTGCACTGGTGCTTACCATCGTATCGGCATCAACCCTTTCTTCCCACATGGAAGAGAACACTTACGAGAAGCTTGAAGTTGCATGTATTTCGTCTGCCAAGTATTTTGAGTATGATATCGACAATGATATTTTGGCTCAGGATGATGAAAGCTTTGCTTATGTTGACAGCTTTTTGGCAAGCGACATTGATGTAACGCTCTTTAAGGGAAATGAACGTTATATCACTTCCCTTAAAAAAGCTGACGGACCTTTCGGCAGGAATATCGGCACCACCGCTGATGATGCCATATATGCGACTGTTAAGTCCGGAAAGACCGTTGCCAAAAATAATGTCATAATAAACGGTCAAAAATACTTTGTTTTCTATTCGCCTATATATGATCAGAATAATCAATTCTGGGGCATGTCGTTTGCAGGCGAACCCATGGCTACAGTAGAGGCCGCGGAGAGAAGAGTTATCTCAATGAGTATAGCTATCGCGGTTGGAGTTGTTATTATATTTGCAGCGGTTGCATTCTTCCTTGCAAAGCTTATCGCAACTCCTATGAAGCAGATCGCAGATGTGAGCGAAGAGCTCTCGGAAGGAAAGCTGCATGTTTCTATCAATGCCAAGAGCCATGTAAGAGAGATCATTTCCATGGTCGACTCCACCGGTGCTTTGGCTAAAGCTCTTAACGGAGCAGTAGGAACAGTTGTAACTTCAGCTGACAGCCTTGCGGTTGCTGTTGTGGAAGTTGATGAAAAGACCACCCACAATGTTGAAAGTGTAAGTCAGATCAACGAGGCTATCAATGAGGTGGCTCAGACATCTCAGAGCGTAGCCGAATCGGCTCAGAATATGTCCGAGAAGGCTATCGAGCTCGGTGATAACATCGAGAGACTTAACGAGAACATCGCAGTTCTCAAGAATGCTTCCGATGAGATCATGGTAGCAAACAACGAAGCTTCCGAGTATATGGATACAGTGCTTAAGTCCAGCAACGAAAGCGTGCAGGCAGTTACCGAGATCAGCGAGAAGATCAGTGCTACAAATGATGCGGTTAAGGACATCTCCGAATCCGTTCAGATGATCGATGATATCGCAAGCCAGACACAGCTCCTTTCACTCAACGCTTCAATCGAGGCAGCGAGAGCAGGAGAGGCAGGACGCGGATTCGCAGTTGTTGCGGAGAGCATCAAGCAGCTTGCTGAAAGCAGTTCCGAGAATGCAGCAAAGATCAACGATATTGTTAAGAAAGTTACCGATATTTCCAACGAGACAGTACAGGTTGCCGAAAAGGTTAAGGGTATCATCGAATCCGAGAGAGGATACATCACAGAAACCCAGGGCAAGTTCACAGTTCTTTCCGGTGCTGTTGATGAGTCTGTAGCAGGTATCACATCAATCTCTGATATGGCTGCAGAGCTTGACTCCATCAAGAACGAGCTCACCAATGCAACTACTGATCTGGGAGCTATCTCAGAAGAGCTTGGAGCAAGCGCGGAGGAAGTATCCGCAAGCTGCTCGACAGTAACGGTTGCATGTACCGATACACAGGCACAGACTCAGGAGATGCGTGCTATTAACGAGCACCTCACCGAGGCAGTTTCATTCTTCACTCTTTGATAAAGCATAAATAAATCGAATGAATAATTAAACCGGCGCCGATATGGCGCCGGTTTTGTGTTGCCTTACAGGAAAGTACATCAAACTTTTCTGTAAGGCAAAAAAATCTGCGCGGGAATTCGACTCGCGCAGAAATGAAGATTTCTTGTTATCCCTTATATTCAAGTATATTGTCGGATACGGGAAGCTTGAAATAGAGCTCCGCATACTGCCTGGGGGTTATTTCCTCGATATAGTTCTGCAGGAAATTCTTTTTACATCCGGCACGCCTTACTATATCCACCGACTTGTTGTAGGCTACGGCAGCCTCGAGGGCCGTCTCGTAGGTTCCTATATGGAAATAGCCGTTTAGATGTATACGCGCATGAAATTTGCCTCTTGCACCGGGCCTTACCCCGTGGTAGGAGTTAAGTACCTTAAGGTTCTGCCTCCTGAAGTCCAGGCTGTCCCCGTTCATAAACTTATAATCCACACCCTCCACCGCATAAGGACGGATGCCGTAGCGGGTATAGAGCGTAATCTGTGAGCCGTAGTCGGATACAAACAGATGCCCGCCCCTCTGCATTATCTTATGTGCGGAAAAATAGAAGAGATCGTCCATATCGAACTTCAGCACCTTATCGGGCGAGAGATAATAGCTGAACATCTTCTGGCCGATATAGATCGGAGTCCCGATATATATATCATTATCTCTGAAATTAAGAAGCACCACCCACTTTTCAAAATCCAGAGGACTCTCATTGGTGTAATCCTCCAGTCTTGAGTTGGGCTGCGCCAGAAGAAGACGCCCCATACGGTACGCCTGATGGGCCTGCTCGGCGGTGTCATAGCTGCCCAGGGATATGTGTTTTGTCTTGTAAGTCAGAGAAGACCGGTAGAAGGGGGTGCCGTTTTTTCTGACCGCCGGGAACACTCCCTCGGGATTCTTTGACTTTTTCATCTCTGTTTTACTCATAATTGCATTATAATATTATATTTGAAATATGTAAACCATTTCTGAGACTATTTTATTCTTTTTCATGAGTTTATTTATATATTTACTGATCCTTTTTTGAAAAACACATAATAATTGTAGATTTAATTGCGTTAGAAGGGGCAGGAATATGGTATTATTAGTACAGTCCGTACGGCAGAAAGTTTTGATATAAAAATAGATACAGACAAATTTATGAATAAAGACGAGAACAAAGACATGAATAAAGATATGGATGAACAAATGAACCGGGATACCGAAACAGATTCGAATAATAAGCTGTCAGATAAAAGATCGGCAAAATGCAAGCACTCCGAGGAAAGAAAAGCCCTGAGGGAAGAGAGAAAACGTGACCTCGAAAACTATAGGCAGAGGAGAAGAGAAAACGTCATCTGGTTTCTTATGAACTTCTTTGACAGGCTCAGCTGGAAGAATCTGGATAAGACAGAAAGGGCAGGCAGGATATTCAGAGACTGTATGATCATTCTGGCCGCTGCCGTTTCTTCTGTGCTCTATTATTTCTGCTTTGCGGCAGGTCTTTCATTTACGATCCTGCCTGCAATACTTTTTTCCGCATATCTTATTCCTATTGCATTTATCATAGTGCTGTACGGTTTTGACGGCGGTATAGGAAGTTTTACCATTTTACTGATAGCCGCTCTTATTATGCAGCCAAGTAATGTATATCTGCTGTTCTTACATCTGGTTTTGATCTATTGTGTGTGGATCGTCAGAAAGAACAGAAAGTGCATTACATGGGGATCGACAATTATCTGCTCGATAGTAATGGGACTTATCCTCTCAGGAACATATTATTCCGTGTTTGTGATGGTCGGGCGTGCAAGCTTTAGAGGCATGAATGTGTTACCGGTTCTGTTCCACACGGGGAGCGTGCTTCCTCAGAGCTTTCTGATCTGCCTTTTTCTACATTTGTTCAGAACGGTCTTTTCCGATAAAGCAAAGATAAGACTGGGAGTCATAGACAGAGATATTGATTTCAAAAGTGAGTTTATCAGTCTGAGGAAAGGAAGAAAGCAGGCCGGAATAAGCGAGAAGCTTTTTATCGTGCTTCTGATCGAAGCTGCAGTTCTCGGCGTGGCCGCAGCCGGGTTTGCCAACAGCCTGATTCCTGATCTTTCGGATGTTATCTCTTTTGCAAATCCGGAATCCTCAGCGCTTTTGAAGGAGCAGGATAATGCAGATTTAGAAATCTATGCTACGAATGATGATGTGCCGGAACCTGATGATGCGCCGAAATATAATGATAATGCAATAGAGATGGCCAACCATTTCCTTGATGATTTCGGAATTGACGAGACCTATGCTATCGCCAGAATAGACGGGCAGAGGGACAGATTTAAATATAACGAACAGGGTGTATCCTTTGACCTGAAGCTGATCATGATGCTTCTGTGTGCCATCCATCCCATCGTTATCTTTGCAAATGCGCTTGTGCAGCTTATGTTTGTAAAGCCGGTGGAGCAGATGACAGGGGTCATGAAGGGCTTTTCTTCCGATCCGGAGAGCAGGATAAAGACAGGCCATGAACTTGCAAATCTCGGGATCAGAACGGGAGATGAGATAGAGGAGCTCTTCGGAGCCTTATACGACACCGTAAGAGAGCTCAACGGCTATATCGATAAGATAAAAGAGGAGCAGCAGCTTCGCGAAGACCTGCGCGTTGCAAAGGCCGCAAGCGAGGCCAAAAGCAATTTCCTTTCAAACGTATCCCACGAGATCCGTACACCCATCAATGCTGTGCTTGGCCTTGACGAGATGATCATACGTGAAAGCGGCGAAAAGCAGATCAAAAAATATGCCGCGGATATCAAGAATTCAGGAAAGACTCTGCTTGCTCTTATAAACGATCTGCTTGATTTTTCCAAGATCGAGGCCGGAAAAATGGATATCATTCCCGTCGAGTACGAGCTCAGCTCGGTGATAAACGATCTGATAAATATGGTCTCATCCAAGGCGGCTGAAAAGGGCCTTCAGCTTAAAGTGGATGTGGCGAAGGATATACCTCATGTCCTGTATGGTGATGAGATAAGGGTGAAGCAGTGCATCCTCAATATTCTTAATAATGCCGTGAAATATACCCATGAGGGAAGTGTGACCTTCCGGCTTGCCGGGCGCCGGATATCGGATGAAGAGGTGGCGCTCAGGGTAAATGTGATAGATACAGGTATCGGGATCAAAGAGGAAGATCTCTCAAAGCTGTTTTCACCCTTTGAGCGTATTGAAGAGTCGAGAAACCGCACGATCGAGGGAACCGGCCTTGGTATGAGCATAGTTAAGCAGCTTCTTGACATGATGGGAAGCCGGCTGGAGGTAAAGAGTGTGTACGGTGAGGGCTCCGACTTTTCGTTTGAGGTGGTGCAGAAGATCGTAAAAGACGAGCCAATAGGAGATTTCAACGAGACATATGAAAAATCTCTCGAAAACGCGGATGCCTACGCGGTAAGCTTTAAGGCACCCGAGGCAAAGATACTGGTGGTTGATGATACGCCGATGAATCTTACCGTCATAAAGGGACTCCTTAAGGAGACAGAGGTTGTGACGGATACCGCAACAAGCGGATTTCAGTGCATCGAGCTTATTAAAAAGAATAAATACGACATCATATTCATGGACCAGAGAATGCCTGAGATGGACGGAACGGAAACTCTTGGCAGGATTAAAGCCATGACAGATGCCGAAAATGCCAGCTTTGGCGCTCCCGTTATCTGTCTTACGGCCAATGTGGTTTCCGGAGCGAGGGAGATTTTCCTTAAAGCCGGGTTTGCGGATTATCTGAGCAAGCCAATAGATGCCGTAAAGCTTGAGAAGATGATAGCCTCATATCTTCCCAAGGAAAAGGTGAGGATATTATCCGAAGAGGAGAAAGCGTCTATACGGGAGGCTGAAAGAGAAAAGACGGAGAATTCCCAAGGAGAAGGGTCTGTTGATACGGCAGAAGCTTCGGAACTTGAGAAATTCATGCGCTCCGCTCCCGGGCTTGACTATGATGCAGCCCTCAAAAACTGCATGAAGGAAGATATACTGAAGGAAGCCCTGCATGATTACTATGTAGCTCTTGAAAACGGCTCCGATAAAATAGAGGGCTTTATGAGAGATAAGGATATAAGAAACTACACGGTAACCGTGCATGCGCTTAAAAGCTCATCACGCCTTATAGGGGCGCTTGAACTGAGCGAGCTGGCGGCTCACCTTGAAAAATGCGGCGATGAAGGAGATATGGAATCCATAGAAAAAGAGACCCCCGTCCTTCTTGAAAAGTACAGAGCATACAGGGAGATTCTTTCGCCGCTGTATGAACGCCTTGACGAAAGAAAAGAAGATGCCCCGCTCATAAGCGAAGATGCTCTTGCCGAGGCGTATATGGGCATTAAGGAAGCCGCACAGGCCTTTGATTTTGACACTGCCGACGAGATAGTTCTGATGCTTAAGGATTACAGCTTCCCTGATGATAAAAAAGAGCGGTTCGAAAAGGTGTGCAGTCTCGTTACTTCACTTGACAGAGATGCTCTTTTAGAATTACTATAAAGTATAATGCTTTCCTATGATTATTCCATTGCGGGAAGGCGGCGCAAAGCGCCGGAAGAGGTAAAATATGGACAAATCAGTTCTTATCATAGGCGAAACAGGCGGATTTATGGTAAATGCCATAATTAACGGCCTGAAGAAGGAAGGATATGAGATACTTCCCTGTGAGGCGAAGGTCAATGCCTTAAGTAAGATCGAAAATCTGCCGAAGCTCGCTGTTTTATATCTTGATTCCGATATCACGGCCCAGACGGATTTCCTTGTATTTCTGAGAGATATCGTGGTGGAAAAAGAGATAGGTCTTTTTGTCATAGGCAGCATAGATGAATTTGAAGACATAAAAGGCATTTTTACCGCAGATATCCCATTCGAGAAACTGATAAGACCTCTGAATGTAAAAGACCTTGCGGTAAAGCTTGATAAAGCATACGAAATAGGGAGCAAGGCTGAGGAGAGAAAGAAGATCCTGGTGGTGGATGATGACCCCACCATGCTGCGCATGATAAAGGGCCTTTTATCGGACAAGTATCATGTGTTTGTGGTCAATTCCGGAATGAATGCCATCACTTTTCTTGCCACAAATAAAGTGGATCTTATTCTGCTGGATTACGAGATGCCTGTCATCAGCGGAGCAAAGGTGCTTGAAATGATAAGGAGCGAGGTATCCACCGAATCGATACCGGTAATGTTCCTCACATCCAAGAATGATAAAGAAAGTGTCATGAAAGTACTGGCATTAAAACCTGAAAAGTATCTCTTAAAGACTATGCCCCCGCAGGATTGGATAAGAGATATAGATGAGTTTTTTGAACATCATTGATTAAGGAGGAGAAGGAATGTACAGGGACGGAAAGATCTTAGTTGGAAAAACCGCAAAAGGAGAGGAAGTATTCCTGCTTCCAAAGATGGCAAACCGCCACGGACTTATAGCAGGTGCAACGGGAACGGGAAAGACGATCACTCTTAAAGTGCTGGCGGAATCTTTCAGTGACGCCGGCGTTCCGGTTTTCTTTGCGGATGTAAAGGGGGACCTCGCCGGATGCTGCGAGAGCGGCGTGATAAATGAAAAGATCGCAGAGAGACTTGAAAAGCTCGGAATTTCACAGGAAGAATTTACCGCTAAGAAATATCCCGTAAACTTCTGGGATGTATACGGAAAGGCAGGAATGCCTCTTCGTACCACCATCACGGAGATGGGTCCTATTCTTCTTGCAAGGATACTTGGACTTACGGAAGTACAGACAGATCTTCTTACCATAGCATTCAAGATCGCCGACGATCAGGGAATGCTTCTTATCGATACAAAAGACTTAAAGGCTATGCTCCAGTATATCGGCGATAACTCTCAGGAGCTTTCGATGGAATACGGAAATATCACCAAGCAGAGCCTTGCGGTTATAATCCGATCGGTTGTGGCACTCGAGACAGAGGGTGCGGATCAGTTCTTCGGAGAGCCTGCGCTTTCCATCAGCGACTGGATCACCAGAGATCCCGACGGAAAGGGAACCATTCAGATCCTCGACTGTCAGGAGCTTGTAAACAACCCTACGATGTATGCCACATTCCTTCTGTGGATGATGTCGGAGCTTTTTGAGAATCTCCCCGAGGTTGGAGATCTGGAAAGGCCGAGAATGGTATTCTTCTTTGATGAAGCACACCTTCTTTTCAAAGACGCCCCCAAGACGCTCCTTACCAAGATAGAGCAGGTTGTAAAGCTTATCCGTTCCAAGGGCGTCGGAGTATATTTTATCACTCAGAGCCCCGGAGACATTCCCGATGGAGTGCTGGCTCAGCTCGGAAACAAAGTGCAGCATGCCCTTCATGCATACACTCCCGCAGAACAGAAAGCGGTTAAGGCAGCAGCACAGTCATATCGCGAGAATCCGGAATTTGATACATACGACACGATCATGGAGCTTCAGACTGGTGAAGCCGTTGTCTCCATGCTTGACGAGGACGGTGTTCCCGGCGTGGTAAAACGTACCACCATACTTCCGCCTCAGAGCCTGATGGGAGGTATCACTCCGGATGTCAGACAGCGTGAGATAAATGCAAACATTCTTTACACAAAGTATGTTGATTATTTCGACAGGGATTCCGCATACGAGTTCCTTCAGAGAAGAAATATAGAGCTTGCCGAAGCTGCCGAGGCCGAGAAGCAGAGGATAGCAGAGGAAAAGGAAGCCGAGAAGCAGAGGATCGCTGAAGAAAAGCAGGCTGAAAAGGAGCGCATTGCCGCGGAAAAAGCTGCTGAGAAGGAACGTATTGCCGCAGAGAAAGCGGCCGAGAAAGAGGAACTCGCAAGGATAAAGGCCGAGGAGAAGGCTGCACTTGCGGAACAGAAGGCTCTTGAAAAGGCTGAGCTTGCCGCGCAGAAGGAAGCCGAAAAGAAAGCACTGGCCAAACAGAAGGCTGTAAAGGGCGCGGCAAAGAGTATTGCTTCCACTACGGCGGGAACTTTAGGACGTCAGCTCGGAAAGAGCCTGGGAAGTGCAGGCGGATCCTTCGGAAAGACGCTTGGAGGAAATGTGGGAGCGTCGCTTGGGCGCGGCATAATCGGGACGCTTTTTAAGCTATAGTATATATACATTAACTTAGTAACACCCCGGTCAATGATAGTTTTGACGCGCACACGGCTCTCGCCTCGGGCCGCTCCGGCAGCGGTACTAAGCTCAAACTGCGCTGGGGCTTGTTTTCGCTAAGTGCCGGCGTCGCTCTACGGTGCGCTTACAAAAGCTATCATTGCCCGTGGCTGATGCTTTGCATCCCAAATAACAGAAGATTATGATAGAACATAAAATATAAGAATTGCAGGAGTAACAGATTATGGAAATTATGTACAGCAGCACCAGGGGACATGGAGGAAAGATCACGGCTTCGCAGGCTATTCTTAAAGGGCTTGCGGAGGATGGGGGATTGTTTGTTCCCGACAGGATCCCGGAGCTTGATGTGAGCCTGGGGGATCTTTCAAAAATGAGCTACCGGCAGGTGGCTTACGAGGTAATGAAGCTGTTCCTTACGGACTTTACGCAGGAGGAACTTAAGACTTGTATCGACAGGGCGTACGATTCAAAGTTCGATGTGCCCGAAATAGCACCTCTTAAGTATGCGGACGGAGCCTATTATCTCGAGCTTTTCCACGGTGCTACCATCGCATTTAAGGATATGGCTCTTTCAATCCTTCCCCATCTGATGATCACATCTGCAAGAAAGAATGACATCAAAGATGAGATAGTCATTCTTACAGCCACAAGCGGAGATACCGGAAAGGCCGCACTTGCGGGATTTGCCGATGTTGCGGGAACCAGGATCATCGTGTTCTATCCCAAGAACGGAGTAAGCCCGATCCAGGAAAAGCAGATGGTCACTCAAAAAGGGGCAAATACGCTTGTGGTCGGCATCAAAGGAAACTTTGACGATGCCCAGACCGGCGTTAAGAAAATGTTCGGTGACAAGGAGCTTGAGAAGGAACTGGGTGAAAAAGGCTTCAGGTTTTCATCTGCCAACTCCATCAATATCGGACGTCTTGTTCCTCAGATCGTTTACTATGTTTATTCATATGCTCAGCTTTTAAAGGATGGGAAGATCAAGGACGGCGAGGCCATAAATATTGTTGTTCCCACCGGTAATTTCGGCAATATCCTTGCAGCGTTTTATGCCAAGAATATAGGTCTTCCGGTCGCAAAGCTCATATGTGCATCCAACACCAACAAGGTGCTCTATGATTTCTTTGAAAGCGGAGATTATGACAGGAACAGGGAGTTCCACTTAACCAGTTCTCCCTCGATGGATATCCTTATCTCATCCAATCTTGAGAGACTTATCTACCGTATTGCGGGCAACGATCCTGCCAGAAATAACGAGCTTATGGCAGATCTTTCTTCTAAAGGAGTTTATTCCATCACTGATGAGGAGAGAAAGGGGCTTAAGGATTTCTACGGCGGATTTGCGGATGAAAAAGAGACCGCTGAGGAGATCGCAAGAGTATATAAGGATTGCGGATATGTGATCGATACTCATACAGCGGTTGCTTCTTACGTATACAGAAAGTATGCCGAAAAGACAGGCGACAAGGCTGTGACGGTCATTGCATCCACCGCAAGTCCCTTTAAGTTTACCAGAAGCGTAATGAACGCTATAGATCCCAAATATGATGCGATGGATGATTTTGCACTTGTGGATGAACTTTCAAAGATCGCAAAGGTGAAGGTTCCGAATGCGGTTGAGGAGATAAGGAGCGCACCGGTCATTCATGATCATGTATGCGAGATAAACGAGATGCCGAATGTGGTACGCAACTTCTTAAAATAAGCCTTCCACTTGAAGGAAGGGTGTCTGCGAAGCAGAAGGATGAGGTGTTATATGACCAACGAAGAAATGCTTTCCCATGTGGATCACACGCTCTTAAAGCCCTTTGCCAAGTGGGAAGATATTAAAACACTCTGCGAAGAGGCTATAAGATTTAAATGCGCGAGTGTGTGCATTCCTCCCTGTTACATAGCGAGAGTGCATAAAGCTTTCCCGGATCTGAATATCTGTACGGTGGTGGGATTCCCACTGGGCTACAGCGTTACGGAAAGCAAGATCGCTGAGACAAAAAAGGCGATCGAAGACGGAGCAAATGAGATCGATATGGTGGTCAATATTTCCGATGTAAAAAACGGAAGATACGACGCTGTTGAAGAAGAGATCTATAAGCTCAAAGAAGCATGTGGCGATAAGATCCTTAAGGTTATAATAGAGACCTGCTATCTTACAGAGGATGAAAAGATCGCCATGTGCAAAGCTGTCACAAATGCGGGTGCCGATTATATCAAAACATCCACGGGCTTTGGAACCGGCGGTGCGACCTTTGAGGATATCGAGCTTTTCAAAAAGCACATCGGCCCGGATGTAAAGATCAAGGCAGCCGGAGGAGTGTCAACCCTTGAGGATCTTGAGAAGTTTATCGGACTCGGTTGTGACCGCGTAGGTACATCAAGGGCCGTAGGGCTTATAAGTGAATCCTGAAGGATATAAAACAGCATGCAAGCAAAATAACGAATATGAACATAAATAAAAATGCATATAAGCAAAACAGCGGATCTGAACGCTGATAAACCGAACAACACAGATTCAGGAGGATATAAGTATGTCTGATTTCATGAACGAAGAATCATTACCTTCAAAGTTCAGACCCCTCGGCCCATGGAAGTATTTCTGGCTTGAGGTGCTTTTTTCAATCCCTGTGGTGGGATTCATCTTTGCCATTATATTTGCCCTTGGCGGAGGCGGAAATGTCAACCTCAGGAATTATGCGCGCTCAAAATTCTGCGTGCTTATACTCGCATTTATCATATGCGGTATCGTATTTTTGATCGCTTTCTTTAACGGTGCATTTGCCTATTTTGGAGGCTGATCGGAAAGACATAATACAGTTGTAAAAAAGTAATAAACAGGAAGTGCGATATGTATAACGATAAGATCAGGGGTCGTCTGGAAAGCTTAAGGGCGGCCATGAAAAGAGAGGGCATTGATTATTACCTCTTTTTGACAGCTGATTTTCACGGATCGGAATATGTCTGTGACTATTTCAAAGCTCGTGAATATTTCAGCGGATTTAACGGATCCAACGGTGATCTGCTTGTGTGGAAGGATGGCGCGGCTCTCTGGACAGACGGAAGATATTTTCTTCAGGCATCGGAGCAGTTAGAGGGCACCGGAATAGAGCTTATGAAGATGGGGATGAAAGGTGTCCCCACTGTTGAAGGCTTTCTGGAGGAGCACATGCTCCCCGGCGAAAAGCTTGGCTTTGACGGAAGATGCATTCCTTTAGGGCGCGGAAGAGAGCTTGAGGAAGTTTGTGAAAAGGCTGAAAAAAAGGCATGCGCGGATGCCGAGAATCCCGTTAAAGCGGGGATCGTATTAACGGATATCGCAGAGGGAGTGTGGGCAGACAGGCCTGCCCTTCCCGCAAACAAGGCTTGGCTCATCTCAAAAGAAAACACCGGTGAATCAAGGGCGGAGAGGCTCTCGAGAGTCAGAGCCGACATGAAAAAGAAAGGCGCCCGGATGCTCCTTCTTTCAAGTCTTGATGATATCGCATGGCTGTTTCTTTTAAGGGGAGGAGATATTGACTTTAATCCTGTTGTTCTCTCTTATGCGCTGATCCGCAATAATGAAGCAGTGCTTTACGTCAACAGATCGGTGATACCTGATGAAGTAAGAGATGAGCTGGAAAAGGACGGGGTTGAATTAAAGGATTACGACCGGATATACAGTGATCTGGAGTCGCCGGCCGGCAGATCGGATGCAGATGCTTTATCTGCGGGAAAATCTATGATAGATCCCGATCGCATTTCATATACTCTGTATAATTCACTTGAGAAGGGATCATCAAAAGAGGACATTATCGAAGATAAATGCCCTATCATTTTGATGAAATCCCGAAAGACTCCGGAGGAGACAGAGTTTGAGAGAAAGGCTCATATCCTCGACGGAGCTGCGGTAACAAAGCTTATATACCGGCTGCACCTTCTTCGCGAAAGCGAGGAGTTCAAATCCGGAAAGAAAAAGGTTACGGAGCTCGAGGTAGCGGATATCCTTCTTAGCCTAAGGAAAGAGATGGAGGGATTCCTCGACCAGAGCTTTGCTCCCATAATTGCCACGGGAGCACATGGAGCCATCATCCATTATGAACCGGATGAAAAGAGCAATGCGGTTATAGAAAAAGACAGCTTTCTTCTGATGGACACAGGCGGACAGTATATGTCCGGCACTACGGACATCACCCGCACGGTAATGATGGGTGAAGCGTCGGAAGAAGAAAAGAAGCTTTATACAGCGGTACTTGTGGGAAATCTGAGGCTTGCCGACGCGGTGTTCCCCGAGGGTATAACTGGGCAGAATCTCGATATTATTGCCAGAATGCCGCTCTTTGAACTGGGCGCGGACTATCGCCACGGAACCGGCCACGGAGTGGGCTTTTTACTGAATGTACATGAGGGACCCCAGAGTATTAACAGAAGCGCTGCGGGAAGAAAGCTGACGGCTGCTTTTGAGGAGGGCATGATCACTTCCGATGAACCGGGAGTATATCTTGACGGAAAGTTCGGGATCAGGCTCGAAAACATGATGGTATGCCTTCCTGCGCACAAGCTGGAAAAGAAAAGCGTATCAAAAATGAATCCGGATTATGAAGCCGATTACGGCCCGTTCTACGGATTTGAAACCCTCACCATGGTGCCTTTTGACAGGCGCAGCATCGATCCGGATCTTATGACGGATAAGGATA
The DNA here is from genome assembly GCA_947164865.1 of uncultured Lachnospiraceae bacterium. Classification (GTDB taxonomy): domain Bacteria; phylum Bacillota; class Clostridia; order Lachnospirales; family Lachnospiraceae; genus AC2028. The sequence goes on along the minus strand of CAMUYA010000022.1, from coordinate 7,262 downwards.
AAGAGCTTCTCAATGCTTATCACGAAAAGGTAAAGGATAAGATAACTCCTTACCTTACGGAAGAAGAAGCAAAATGGCTTTTGCAGGAGACTGCGCCGATAGATTAAGACTGATCAAAACGGAGGATTTCTTTATGGCTTATAAGATACTGCTTACGGGATTGAATGTCCGGGTGATGAGAGGCTTTTTCGAAGACGGAAATGCCGCATTCGACCCCATTGGATGCCAATCCATCGAAGAAGATATCGAAAAGCATATTAATCATTTTGCCCCCGAGGCTCTGGTTTATTGTATGTCGGATGAAGCGACCGATATTATGATAAATGTATCGGAAGCGATCAAAAGACAGCCGCAGGTCAAGCTGATACTTGTGGGAAGCAGTTATGAGATCGAAAATTTCGAAAGCGCCTGCGATGCAAGGGTGGCATTTAAGGCCGATCATGCTTCTACTTCAGCCAAAGCGCAGGAGGTCGTGGCTGCTTTTCTTTCGGGGAAGGAAACAGCGAGTGCTCACGAGTCGGAAACCTCTGCCGGAAGCTCATCTTCATGGGATGATATACTTGCGCAGGTAGATGATGAGATAGAAGACGGAGGCAAGCTCGCACCTGCTGAAAATGCAGCGCCTGCTGAAAGTAATGCATCTGCTGAAAGTGCAGCGCCGGTTGAGGAAAAGGCGCCGACTCCCGCCCCTGCCCCGGCACCCGCTCAAACACAGGCACCCACGCAGGCTGCAGATTCCAACAAGAGACACATCCTGATCATCGATGACGATCCTCTTATGCTCAAGATTATAAAGGATTATCTGCATGATGATTATGAGATAGCCACCGCCAAAGGCGGAAAGCTCGCATATAAATTTCTGGAGAAAAAACGCACCGATCTTATTCTTCTCGACTACGAAATGCCTGAGGAAAAGGGACCGGAAGTGTTTGTCAACATCAGGAAGATGCCCGGAATGCAAAGTGTGCCTATCGTGTTCATGACAGGTGTTAAAGATAAAGAGCGTGTTATGGAAGTAGTAAAGCTTAAGCCCCAGGGATATATTCCCAAGCCTGTGAGCTATGACTCACTCATGGCCATGGTAAACAAGGTGTTTAAATAGTTTTAAGTTCTATGTTTCGGAGGTTTAAACCTTATGAAGTTTAAAAAGGTTGGGATCTTTCTTATGGCTGCGTCGATGTGTGCTTTACTGGCAGGCTGCGGCGGCGGTAAGATATCCGATAAAGAAATAGTATTAAAGGCCGGTTTTTCTACCGGTGCATCTGATCCGAGAGTGATCTCCACCGAGCTTTTCAAGGAAGAAGTGGAAAAAGCGACGGATGGCAGGATCAAGATAGAGATCTACCCCGACAGTCAGCTCGGAGCGGATTCGGATCTGATAAAAGGTGTCGTAAACGGAGAAGTGGATATTACCGCATCCAGCGCGGGTAATTTTGCGATGTATGATACCAATGTGGGGATATCCGCAATGCCCTTTTTATTTGATGGATTTGACGAAGCCTGGGATTTTGTAGACGGGGAACTGGAAGAAACTGCGGAAAAGAATCTTCCCGATTTCAATATCAAGGTGCTTGCGCATTATGATAACGGCTTCAGATGCGTAACCACATCCGAGAGCTTCGGCCCCATTAATTCGGTGTCGGATATGAACGGCCTGAATATACGCACTCCCGAGAATCAGATAGTGATGGAGACGATGCTTCTTCTTGATGCGAAGCCCAAAGTGCTTCCCTTTAATGAACTGAAGGATGCGCTTGCAAAGGGCGAATTCGATGCCCAGGAAAACCCGATCCCCGTCATCTACAATAACGGGCTTTACGAGGTCCAGAAGAATCTTGCCATCACAAATCACAGCTATGATGTTATGCTTTTTGTGATCAGACAGGATGTATGGGATGATCTGTCGGAAGCAGATAAAAAGATTCTTCATGAGGCGGCTCTCAAAGCCCAGGAGAAAGACAGAGAGCTTATACGTAAACAGACTGAAGATTTTGTTTCAGCTCTTGAGGATGCCGGAATGAATATAACTTATCCCGACCTTGATGAGTTTAGGGATGCCACATCAGAAGCTTTTGATATTTTTAAGAACAGCTACGATGCAGAGCTGCTGAGTAAAGTACTTAACTGAGCAGGATAAGAACAAAGTTCACGATGGGAATGACGGAATATGATACTTAGAGTTGTATTCATTTTATGTGCTGTCATAGCACTTATATGCCTTGCTCTTGGGTTAGCGGTCAAAAGACGTAATTACGGTTTCCTGATCACGACTACTCTTCTTATCGTGTGCGATATCGCGTGCTTTTTTGTCACGGGCGATTACGGAATTTCCCATATCAAGAATTATCTTTCAATCTATTATGCCTGCCATGCGCTTATTTATTTTTCAACACTTCTTACAGTGATCATAATGAGCGGCGGGAAGAAAGTATATACTTTTCTTGTTCCGGCCGGTATTATAAGTCTTTATCAAATTGCGATAATCATCAGCAATTATTTCAGATTCTTAAATAATAAACCGATAGTTTTTTCCAAAAGGATCATGTTCGGATCCACATGGTGGGTTGCGGAAAAGTCTGAAAAGAGCAAAGCGATTTTTGGCTTTGGAGCCTACAGAGGGTTACTGTATATCACAGCATTGATCATTATCGTAACCCTGATCATGGGGCTGGTACACACAGCCAAAGTATTCAGAACAAGATACTATCTGCTGATAGGTGTACAGATCGCTTTTTCCGTTCTCGAATTTTTTTCACACAAAAACAGATGGCCTGCATGGATGCTTTGCCTTGTTATGACGCCGATCTGTGTAGGGACGCTTTATATTATCGTCTTTTATCCCAACAGAAAACTGCGCGATTGGTCGCTTATGCGGTTTGCAAATGAGATGAGTGACGGTTTTATTCTTTATAACGGATTTGACGATCCGCTTTATATGAATGATGTATTGCGGGATACCTTATCGGAAGAGATGATAGATCACTTCCGTGACAAGAAGAATCTTGATGAGTGGATAAGCCACACTGTTGATATCGACGGTATCGAGAGCATAGTATATGAAAACGAAAACAGTATAGTCTATTACAAGGCTCAGAAGATTGAACTGAAGGAAAAAGATCATTACATCGGTACCATCTACATTCTTCACAACACCACGGATTCGGTGCTCAGGCTCACCGCTATGCAGGAGGCAAATGAAGAACTTGAGCATGCGGCCAAGATGAAATCCGATTTCCTTGCAAATATGAGCCACGAGATACGCACGCCCATGAATGCTGTAATCGGAATGGCCGAGATCGCAATGCGAGAGGAACTGCCGCCGAATGTGATGGATTATCTGATCCAGATACAGGTGGCAGGAAGAAACCTTCTCAATATCATCAATGATATTCTTGATTTCTCCAAGATCGAAGCCGGAAAGATGGAGATCGTACAGGAAGCATACGAGCCCCTTTCCGAGATAAATGATATATCAAATATGCTTGTGACCAGAATAGGAGACAAGCCTATAGAGCTGTTTGTTGCAAGTGATACAAGTGTACCCCACGCCCTTTTGGGCGATGCCATGCGCATCCGTCAGATCATCATCAATATTGCAAACAATGCGATCAAATTCACCCGTGAAGGTTATGTGTACATGAACATAACCTGCGAAAAGCAGGATGATGAAAATGTGGTGCTCACCTATCATATAGTGGATACGGGACAGGGAATAAAGACGGAAGATCTGGGAAAACTCTTTACCAGCTTCCAGCAGCTTGACTCAAAGCGAAACCGTAATGTGGAAGGTACAGGCCTCGGCCTTGCGATCTCGAAGAGGCTCATTCATGCCATGGGCGGTGAGATAGGCGTCACAAGCGAATATGGAAAAGGATCGGATTTCTGGTTCACCATTCCGCAGAAGGTGGTAGATCCCGCGATTGAACTTGTGGTAAGAGAAGCTTCCGAAAAGTTTGCATATTGTGTTGATGAAAAGAGTGCGATGCAGGATCTTTTCCTGAAGGAAATGGATAAACTGGGTATAGCAAGTCGCGCTATAGCTTCGCTTGAGGAATATAAGCCTTCGGGAAAGAAGGATTATGTGTTTTTCAGAAAGGAGCTGTATGATGAGAGCATTGAAGCTTTTCTTGATGCGCATCCCGGAGTTATGGGTATAATCCTGGTGGATTTCGATTCGGATTTTATAAGCAGAAAATCCAACCTCAGGGTAATGAGACGGCCGGAGACAACTCTTAATCTTGTCATGCTGCTTAATAATGAAAAGATCAGAGAAAGGGATGATTCAACGAAGGCATTTGTGGTTGATTACACTGCTCCGGGTGCCAAGATCCTGATAGTCGATGATAATGAGATAAATATAACGATAGCGGAGGGACTTCTTGCACCCATAAAAGCAAAATGCTACGGGGCGCTTAGCGGTAAGAAGGCTATCGAGATGCTTTCAAAAGAATCATTTGATGTAATCCTGATGGATCACATGATGCCCGAGATGGACGGCATGGAGGCCACCAGGATAATAAGAGAGCAGATCCCTTCCGCTAAGGATACGCCTATAATAGCCCTTACCGCTAATGCCCTTGAGGGTGTAAAGGAGATGTTCATTAAAGGCGGTATGAACGATTTCGTGGCTAAGCCCATAGATGTGCGGGTACTTGTTTCAAAGCTCAGGGATTATATCCCTTCGGACAAGATCAAAAAAGGCATGTCGGAAGAGATAGTGCAGGAAAGCACGGAAACTCTGAGGATAGCTGATCTGGATACCGAGCAGGCTATATCGATGGTTGGAGACGAGTCTATCTACAGGATGATATTAAAGGAGTACTATCGCGTCATCAAAACAAAAGCAGACCAGATAAAAGAGTGCTTTGATACGCAGGACTGGGATGATTATACGATAAATGTGCATGCTTTAAAGAGTGCATCCAGGCAGATCGGAGCAACCGAGCTTGCTGATATGGCTGCCGCTCTGGAAAAGGCGGGAAACGACAGGAATATAGACTATATCACAGAGCGCACGGGGCCTGCGATCGAAAAGTATCTTTCCTATGAACCGATCCTTGCACAGCTGTTTTCCGGGGAGGAGGACGAAGATCTGTCGGATAAACCGGCGGCAGACAAAGAGTTTCTTACGGAATTGCTTGAGAGCATCCCGGAGATAGCCGACAATCTTGACATTGACAGCCTGGAAGAGGTGACCGGGAAGATCAGGAGCTACAGCTATCCCGAGGATCAAAAAGAATTCCCCTCAAGGCTCAAAGAGGCATGCGAAGACATGGACTTCGACCTGGCAGTCATGGTCGCGGATGAGTGGAAGAGGCTGATAGGGTGATATCTGACAGGTGTGTCCATAATGATAGAAAAGTTCATTTTTTTGCAGGGATGTTGAGCTGTGGTATATTGACAATTTCCAAGTGTTTGCTAAAATATAATAAGGGTATTTTTTCGTCCGCGAAAAGTTAACCGGGGAACCTTTTGGTCTGTTATCTTTTCCGGCGTCAAAAATATACAGAAACAGAGAAAGGATGAAACAAATGAAGAACATTGATCTAAGTCAGTATGGCATAACCGGTGCCACAGAAATCATCTACAACCCTTCGTACGAGCTTCTATTCGAAGAGGAGACAAAGGCTGATCTTACGGGGTATGATAAGGGACAGCTTACCGAGCTCGATGCAGTTAACGTTATGACCGGTATTTATACAGGACGTTCTCCCAAAGACAAATTCATCGTAGACGATGCTAAGTCTCACGATACCGTATGGTGGACCACACCTGAGTATCCCAACGACAACCATCCCGCAAGCCAGGCTGCATGGGATGCATGCAAGAAGCTTGCGGTTGACGAGCTTTCAAACAAGAGACTCTTTGTTGTTGACGCTTTCTGCGGCGCTAACAAGGACACCAGAATGGCAGTTCGTTTCATAATGGAAGTTGCTTGGCAGGCTCATTTCGTAAGAAATATGTTCATCAAGCCCACAGCAGAAGAAGAGGCTTCCTTCGAGCCCAACTTCGTAGTATATACCGCTTCCAAGGCAAAGGTTGACAATTATAAGGAACTCGGCCTCAATTCCGAGACAGCAGTTCTCTTCAACGTTACAAGCCGCGAGCAGGTTATCCTTAACACCTGGTACGGCGGAGAGATGAAGAAGGGTATGTTCTCAATGCAGAACTATTTCCTTCCTCTTCAGGGAATGGCTTCCATGCACTGCTCCGCAAATACCGATATGGAAGGAAAGCACACCGCTATCTTCTTCGGTCTTTCAGGAACAGGTAAGACAACACTTTCAACCGATCCCAAGAGACTCCTCATCGGTGATGACGAGCACGGCTGGGATGACAATGGAGTATTCAACCTCGAGGGCGGATGCTACGCTAAGGTTATCAACCTCTCCAAGGAGAATGAGCCCGACATCTACGGCGCTATCAAGAGAGATGCTCTTCTTGAGAATGTTACCGTTGATGCAGCAGGAAAGATCGATTTCGCAGACAAGAGCGTAACCGAGAACACTCGTGTATCTTATCCTATCGAGCACATCAAGAATATCGCCAAGAATGTTAACGGAGTATCTGCAGGCCCCGCAGCAGAGAATGTAATCTTCCTTTCAGCAGATGCATTCGGAGTGCTTCCTCCTGTATCTATCCTTACTCCCGAGCAGACCCAGTACTATTTCCTTTCCGGATTCACTGCAAAGCTTGCAGGAACCGAGCGTGGAATCACTGAGCCTACTCCTACATTCTCAGCTTGCTTCGGACAGGCATTCCTTGAGCTTCATCCCACCAAGTACGGCGAGGAGCTTGTTAAGAAGATGCAGAAGAGCGGAGCAAAGGCTTATCTTGTTAACACCGGATGGAACGGAACCGGAAAGAGAATCTCTATTCCCGACACCAGAGGAATCATCGATGCGATCCTTAACGGTGACATCGGAAAGGCTCCTACCAAGAAGATTCCTTACTTCGATTTCGAAGTACCCACAGAGCTTCCCGGAGTATCAACAGAGATCCTTGATCCCAGAGATACTTATGCTAATCCTTCCGAGTGGGAAGAGAAGGCTAAGGATCTTGCAGGCCGCTTTATCAAGAACTTCAAGAAGTATGAGACCAATGAAGCAGGTAAGGCACTTGTTGCAGCAGGACCTCAGCTGTAATTCACAGCACACTGAATTATCGTATTACTTCAAAGACCGTCGCTATTATGCGGCGGTCTTTTTTTGCTTTATAGGAAATTTCTCCTAGCGGAGAAATCGCGTATCAAAAACGCCCGG
>CAMUYA010000021.1 GCA_947164865.1 uncultured Lachnospiraceae bacterium | reverse complement strand
TAAATTATCGTTTATATGGGAAAAAATATGACTGATGTAGAAGAATATGAAAAAGTCAGAGAAGGACTATTTAGTACATTAATTGAGGCATACTGTGATAGTTATATTTTAGATGGATTAGACAAATATTTTCATAATGAGGGGAATGATAATTGGTATCTATTTTCACCGACCTTTATTAAACATGTTATTTTTTTACTTCAAAAAGATTTTGCTTTATGTTTGTGGAAAGCGGATAGTGATACGGACAAAGAAGCATGCACTATTTCAAGATTGAGAAATCTCAAGGAGAAGATTATTTGTAAAGATAACGTGTTTCAAAAAGTAAAAAAAGGGAAAATATCTAATGTAGGAAAAAGAACAATTAGCGGTATCGGATCTTTACGCAATGCCAGTATTGCACATATGGATTATGAGAGATCCGGAGAAACAATAAGTATTCACAAAATGAGAGAGTTACTAGAAGAATATCGTAAATCTTATAATGATTTGGCTGTAATAGACAACTATTCATATGTTATTACAGATAGTTTCTTGAACAAAAAAATGACGGATATCGAAATGGAATTGTTATTATTATTTTCTTGCAAAAATACTATTTGAGAGGAAAAAGTATGCCGGGATTTATTGAAGAGGATTACGAGAAATCATTAATAGAGTTATTTCAAAACATGGGTTACAAGCATGTATATGGACCGGATATAGAAAGAGACTATAAAAATCCTTTGTATGAAGACGTTATGGTGGATTATTTGGTGCGTTTAAATCCGTCACTACCTAATGTCGCTATTGAAGATGCGGTTTATAAGCTGAAGAACTTTGAAAATGGTACGTTGGTTCAAAAGAATACCGTATTTATGAACTATCTTCAGAACGGTATCGAAGTTAGCTATCATCATAATGGCGAAACAAAGTCTGATATCGTTTATCTTGTAGATTACAAGAATCCGGAGAACAATTCTTTTATAGTAGCTAACCAATGGACATATGTTGAAAACAGCAATAAGCGGCCGGATATTTTGCTTTTCCTGAATGGCCTTCCTGTAGTTTTGATTGAATTAAAATCTCCTTCAAGAGAAGAAACGGACGCATCGGAAGCTTTTCTTCAGATCAGGAACTATATGCAGGAAATCCCCTCGATGTTTATCTATAATGCTATCTGCGTAATGAGTGATATGTCGATATCCAAAGCCGGGACTATAACATCCGGCGAGGATCGTTTTATGGAGTGGAAAACCAAGGACGGTGACTACGAAAATACTCAGTATGCGCAGTTTGATACATTCTTTGAGGGAATATTTGAAAAGAACAGGTTTTTAGATATCCTGAAGAACTTTATATGTTTTGATGTTGAGGGTATCGATTCTTATAAAATTCTCGCGGGATATCATCAGTACTTTGCTGTTCGTAAGGCAATAGAAAGTACTCGTAAGGCAGCTTCTGAAGGTGGAGATGGCAAGGGCGGTGTTTTCTGGCATACACAGGGATCCGGAAAGTCCTTGTCGATGGTTTTCTATGCTCATTTGCTTCAGCAGACATTGGATAGCCCGACAATTGTAGTTATTACTGATAGAAATGATCTTGATGATCAGCTGTTCTCACAGTTTGCAAGATGTAGCGATTTCTTGCGTCAAAAGCCGGAACATGCCACAAGCAGGGAGCATCTGATGAAGTGGCTTGCTGCAAGAAATGCAAACGGAATTATATTTACAACAATGCAGAAATTTGAAGAATCTGCCACTGCACTTTCTGAAAGAAAGAACATTGTTGTAATGGCTGATGAAGCACATAGAAGCCAGTACGGTCTGTCTGAGCGTATAAAAATGGTTACCAACGAGGACGGAGTGAAGGAAGCAAAAAGGGTAATTGGTACCGCACGTATTATCCGTGACTGTCTCCCTAATGCTACTTTTATAGGATTTACAGGCACGCCTGTTTCTTCAAAAGACCACAATACCAGGGCGGTATTTGGTGATTATATAGATGTTTATGATATGACTCAGGCTGTAGAAGACGGAGCGACAAGACCTGTTTATTATGAGAGCCGCGTCGTTAAGCTTAATCTTGATGAAGAGACTATTAAACTCATAGATCAAGAATACGACATGATAGAAGCCACAGATCAGGCAGATGAGGCTGTTATTCAGAAGAGCAAACAGATGCTTGGAAAGATGGAAGCTATTTTAGGTAATCCTCAGACGATAGATTCACTTGTCACCGATATTATCAACCATTATGAGAACTATCGTGCAGATTTGCTCACTGGAAAGGCTATGATAGTAGCTTATTCTCGTGCAGTAGCAATGGATATATACAAACGTATTCTTGAACTGCGACCGGGATGGACTGAAAAGATTGCAGTGGTAATGACGGAGAGCAACAAGGATCCTGAAGAGTGGCGTCAGATTATAGGAAATAAGGCGCATAAGAATGAACTTGCGAAGAAGTTTAAAGATAATGACAGCCCTTTAAAGATAGCTATAGTAGTAGATATGTGGCTGACCGGTTTTGATGTACCTTCACTTGCAACCATGTACGTTTATAAGCCGATGTCAGGTCATAACCTAATGCAGGCGATAGCAAGAGTAAACAGAGTATTTAAGGATAAAGAGGGTGGTCTTGTTATAGATTATGTCGGCATTGCAACCGCATTAAAGCAGGCAATGAACGATTATACTACTCGTGATAGAAAGAACTATGGTGATACCGACGTTGCTAAGGTAGCATATCCTAAATTCCAGGAGAAGTTACAGGTTTGCCGAGATTTGCTCCATGATTATGAATATGAGAGCTTTATGAATGGCTCAAATCTTGAAAGAGCTAAGGTGATTACCGGTGCGGTAAACTTCGTGGCAGCACCGGATAAGGAGGAATTGCTTAAAACATATATTAAAGAGGCATTCCTTTTACATCAGGCTTTATCACTTTGTGCTTCACTTACAAGCGAAGATGAACGATTAGAGGCAGCTTTTTTCGAGGCAGTTCGCGTAATGGCAGGAAGGATACTGGTGGCCGGAGGCAAAAGTAAGCTTTCGTTAAAAGAGATAAATGATAGAATTAATAATCTATTAAAACAGAGCATTAAGAGTGACGGAGTAATAAATCTGTTTGACGGTGTTAAAGAGGAGTTTTCATTATTTGACCCGAAGTTTCTAGAAGAAATTTCTAAAATGAAGCAAAAAAACCTTGCCGTTGAACTTCTTAAAAAGTTGCTCGCAGAACAGATATCTGTTTACAGAAGGACAAATCTTGTAAAATCCCAGAAATTCAGTGAAATGATTCAAAAGATCATGAACCAGTATATCAATGGCTTGATTACTAATATAGAAGTTATTGAAGAACTCATGAAACTTGCTAAGGAGATTCAACAGAGCAAACAGATTGGAAATGATTTAGGACTCACCGACGAAGAACTTGCTTTCTATGATGCCTTAACAAAGCCTCAAGCAGTAAGGGATTTTTATAAGAATGACCAGCTGGTCGCTATGACTAAAGAACTAACAGATACTTTAAGGAGAAATAAAACCATTGATTGGCAAAAGCGTGGTGATGCCAGAGCCAGAATGAGAATGATGGTTAAAAAACTTCTCAGAAAATACAAGTATCCACCGAATGAGGAAGATGGAGCATTAGAGACCGTTATGATGCAGTGCGAGTTATGGACTGATAATAACGATATGAGTGCAAAGATATATTCCTTTGATTCAGGTGCAGCTAAGGCTAAAAACAATAATTATTCTTTAAATGAAGATAGTATAGAAACGTTATCTAGGGTGGCAGAGGATACCCCTAATTATGGAGATACAAAATAAAAAACATATATCATAAAAGGAATATCTGATTGCCATAAAGAAAAACGCTAAAGAACAAGGCTGGGTCTAACATGAATGATTTCCTCGACAGTTATAAGCAATTGGAAAAGCTCTGTAACGAAATCTACAATCAGAATAATGGCGTGACTCAGTATATCAGTGATATGGAGTCCAAGTCCGGATTTAACACGAAGTATATACCCGGATGGGACAGGGACTTCAGAAGGCTGAAGGAAGTCAGGCATATCCGAAATGCCATGGTTCATGATGTCACGGATGATGGGACGAATTATTCCGAGGATGATGTTGCTTTTGTGCAGGATTTTTATCAGAGGATAATGGATGGTTCCGATTTTGAAAAAGAGCGGGATACTTTTTTAATTGATATCTGATGAACACAGGGCCTGGGTGTTTAGCCAAGTAAGAGCCGGTGATAATATGCGGGAGCCGTTATAAAGAGGAGACTTAAATGAAGACTTTATGCTTATACTACACAAGAACGAATACTACGAAAGAAGTTATTGAGACTATTGCCCAAACCATCGGTGCGGATGTGGCGCAGTACACGGATGGCAAGAGCAGAAAGGGATTCCCGGGGTATGTGGGAGCTTGCTTTGCCACTGTAAATAATACTATATCCAAAGTATCTATAAAGGGCGAATTCGACCCTGCAGCATATGACCGCGTGATAATAGGCATGCCTGTGTGGGTTGAGGGACCTTGTGCAATAGGAAAAGCCCTGATTAAAAAGTACAGTGAAAAAATGCCCGCCGAAGTATATTATGTAGTGACACATATGGGTGCTAAAAGCGATTATATGGACAAGATCAAGGCAATGGACAGCCTTTTGGGCAGACCTTCCTCAGGGCAGGTCTCTATCAGAACAAAAGAGAACGATTATATAAAAGAGAGTATTTCATTCGCAGAAACCTTGAAAGACTAAATACGTGATGAATCTGAAAAGATACAATACTTTTTCAATAGCATACATTGTGCTGGGAATAGCCTTGATCTTATATATTGTTCTGGCTTATTCGGTCATACCGCTTCCCGGGGATGATGATATTCTTGTTCCGCTTGGGATAAGCTTTATCGTTTATGGCATAGCCAGATTCTTTTTGAGAACATTCATTCAGAATTATGGGCGAAGGATATTCGGAATATGGCTTGTTGTGGCAGGAATGTACTGCTGGATAAGGCAGCTTTACATACTACCCGGAATGCTGGGATTCGTGGGAGGTTTAGGACTTCTTATTCTGGGGGTAGTAATGATAGTTGTGGGTTTTTAGGGTGATCAGGTGTTGAAATTGAGTGAAAAGGTTAATGTTCAAGGTTATTATGAGTATATGAAAATGCCATGGGGCAAATTGTTCTATGAATTAGCATGGCATAATACCGAATGCCGGGGAAAGAGAATCCTCGATTTTGGAAGCGGCTTTGGATACACGGCAGATCATTTTGCCAAAAGCAATGAAGTGATCGCTGTTGAGCCAAACGAAGAAATTATAGAGAACCGTTTTTCGGAAAATGAGTACCGGCAGATAAAAGGCGATATCAGCGATATGAAGCAGATGCCGGATCATTCATTTGATGTGATAATATGCCATAATGTTTTGGAATATTTGGAGAACCGGGAAGAATTATTGCTCGAATTCAGCAGGCTCTTGGCTAAGGATGGTTTTGTCTCTATCATCAAACACAATAAAGCCGGAAAAATAATGCAGAAAGCCGTATTTGAATATAATATCGATGAGGCGATGAAGCTTCTTAATAATGAAAATGTTGCTTCTGCTAATTTCGGAACAATAAATGAGTACGAAGATCATGAACTGGAAGAGTATAGCCAAAACAGACTGAAGATAGATAAGATATACGGACTGCGCATATTCTTTGCTTTACAACGAAATGAACTTAAGACCGGCGAAGAATGGTTCGCGAATATGTATGATCTTGAATGTAAAGCAGAAGAGATTCCCGAATTTAGGGATATTGCCTTTTTCCATCATATTATTCTTAGATCTACAGAGTCTTAGAAATCCTTCCGAGGATGATGTTACTTTTTTGCAGAATCTCTATCAGAGGATAATGGATGGTTCCGATCCTCTGACCATGTCCGAAATGTACGATCAGTCACTAGAAATGTATTTTATCTAACACAGGAGGTATTGTATGAAAACACGTAAACTATTCAGTTTGTTGCTAACGTTAACTATGGTTTCTGCTCTTGTGGGATGTGCTTGCGTAAAGAGCGTAACTGTTGAGACACCTGACAGTTCTACCACTCAGAATCAGGTGACGGAAACAAAGGATGGTACGAAGATTGAGTCCGATGAGGTTCAGACAGAGAAAAAGGAAGCTGAGCCTGCTAAATTGACAGGTAAGATAAACCTGATCGATCTTGATGACAGGGATGCTTCTGTTCTTAGGGGAATAAAGATCTGTGGACTGAGTGCCGGAAGTGCGGATGATATCAACGGTAAGGAAAAGTCTCTTGATGATGTCCGCTGTATTTTTGAGCTTAACGAGTGGGTTGAGTTCTATCCCGATGCGGATGCTGACTATTATCTGCGTGTATGGGTTTTAGAGCACCGCGATGATCAGGATTATTACAATACATGTTCATTCTCTGATCTGATGCCGGGATTCGCAGCTTATTGTGATCTTCATTATCCTGTTGATGAAGATAATCCCGATGAGTGGTATTGGGGAGATTTCTATTTGAACCCCGATGAATATCAGCCGGGTTATTACGATTTTGTATTTACTTACGAAGGAAAAGCGATAGGAGTGCTTCTTACACGTTTTTATAATGTCGAGGAGCTAAGCGGCAGATCAGGGTCGGAGCTGGAAGCTCTGATGCATGAATAGAGTACATTCTAAGCAATAAAGAGTCTTAGAAAATATGCTCCATTATCTGCTTTACCGCCTCGTCGACACCGCCTTCGGTGCGGATCTTCGCTGAGATCGATTCGGCATTTTGCTTCTTGAGCGGATAGGTGTTTTTCATCTCTTCGATAGATCTGATAAGTGCGGCTTCGGACAGGTCCTTGGCATTTATGTGGGTTGTTGCAGCACCGGTCTTTTCGAGCTGCATGGCAAATCCGAGCTGGTCCAACACGTGTGGCACGGGTATGGATGGGATGCCGTAGATCATTGACGTTGCAGTGGTACCAAAGCCGCAGTGGTGAATAACAAAGCTTCCCTGCCCAAAGAGCCAGCTGTGCGGCACGCTGCCGCAGGCGATCATTGTATCCGGAAGATCGTAGTTCCTGAGGGTTTTCTGGAAGCCCTGGATAACTGCACGGCACCCGGTCTTCTGAAATGCGTTAACAAACATATCAAGCTTGGCCTTATCAGATCTGTCCTCAAAGGACATTGCACCGAGTGCAAGTATCACCGGCTTTTCGCCTGATTCAATAAAGCGGGAAAGATCGCTGTCCGGAGTATATTCCGGCTCCTCATCGTACCAGTAGCCGGTCAGTATATTTTTTTCCTCCCAGTAAGGGCTTCGCTCTATAACATACTTGCTTATTGGGATCAGATTGAGCTTATCGGACCTTAGCTCGTCGCCGGTTTTCACGAGGCCTAAGCCGTATTGTCTGCGGATCTTGTTGAAAGGTTTGTCGATCTGTTTGCCGATCATTTTTCCGATGATCCTGTCCTTAAAGCTTACAGGTTTGTCCTTTTCCGGGATCATTTCGGTCTGCAGGGTGACATCCACTGTCGGGATCCCCAGCACACCTGCTTCAACAGCGCCCATCTTGCTGTGTGTCACGACGATCAGGTCACTGCCTTTGCAGAACTCATATACTTCCTTTGAAGAATCCCGGATAATCTTCATTATGAAGTTCATGCACTTTATCATACTTAACACTGCATTGCGTGATCTGCCTCTTATAGCAGCGGCTTCAGCTTCGATATCGATATCCGGTCCCACAGGCTCAAAGTGCACACCATAGGATTCGATCAAGGAGCGCCAGCACGGGTGAGAACCCAGCGTTACATCGAATCCCGATTTCATAAGTGCGCGGGAGAGGATGATATACGGCTGAACATCGCCCCTTGTACCCATGGTGAACATAGCTATTTTCTTCATATCATTTCGCCTTTCATAAGTGCATGAACTTCTTTTTTGTATGCTTTTTTTCTGGCTTCGGTAAGTTCGCCGTTAAGAAGATATCTGAAAGTGAGCGTGGTCATATAGGCATGATACCGGCGGACATACGCCTCGACCTGAGCCTCGGTAAAAGTACCTTGCAGGGCAAGCGCTTGGAATACTTTTAGATAGATATCATAAGGGTCGGTAAACATTGTTTTTTCGTAAAGGGCGCGCATCTCTTCATTGTGGAACTGCTCGATAATCATAAGACGTATCATGAGATTGCAGAATGGATCGAACAGATAGCTATCCATCATATAATTATCCACGATATCAGAGGTACCGGCATTACTCTTTTTTGATTTTCCGGAAGGGATATTTGCCATCTCCCCCAGATGACTCAAAAGCCCGCTGATATGATCTTTGAACCTGGTGATAAGCGAATCCAGGATATCCTTTTTGTTTTTGAAGTGATAGTAAAGGGTGCTTTCCTTAATACCGACCTCACCACAGATGTCCCTTATTGAGACCGCTTCATAGCCCCTTTCGGAGAACATATGAAGCGCCACATCCATTATTTTGTCTTTGGTTGACATGATTCCGCTCCTCTCTAACAACTGTTAGAGTAATGATATCTAACGACTGTTAGAATGTCAACAGCTTTTTCGGATTTATTATGTGACATAATTATTCTCTGATTGCACAGATGCAGATAAGTGCGCAGATCATACAGACGAATGATGAAAGTGAAGCGTAAATAATTGACTAAGCTGATGGGCTCATAATAATATATAATCAAGTTAATGCGAGAGGGTATCGAAAAATGAGTAAAAGAGTCTTTTCGGTGATCACTTTATTCGTTATGATCATTATATTTACTGTCGGGTGTAGTAAAAATCCCAATCTTGATTCATCTGATAGAGATACAAAGGATACAGGGATTGTCAGTGTTGAAAGATTCATGGAGTACTATGGCGTTACGGATACAGATATCCCAAGGGACTATATCCTGGATTTTATTATGCAGTACAGATTAAGGGAAGATACATTGGCAAAAGAAGATTACTGGGCTGTGGCCCAAGAGGATTATGCCAACGGTGTAGTATACGGAACGGACACCGGCGGTATTTTTCTGGGAACGCCGAGTGAACTTCCGCTTGAAGAATATATAAAAACAGCCGATGTGATCGTTATCGAGTTTGAGATGTATTATGCCGGCGAGCTGGCTTATCCCGGAAGAATGACACTGGATCTTAAGAATAAAAAGATTTATTATGCGACAAGACTGTTTTCAGATTACACAGATGCCGAGAAGAGCGCAGATCTTACAGACGAGGAAGTACAAAGTATAAGAGACGAACTGCCTGAGCATATTTCGGAAAAACAGGAGAAAGATCACGAATATAATCTGGATTATACTTTTACAATAATGATGAAAGATCCTCAGTATAATATAAAAGGTTACCGCGGAAACAGTGGTGATGAACTCAACTACCCCGGATTTGATGCATACTGGAAGAAATTGTATAAAGAGAAATTCGGTGAGGAGTTTGTTTTTAGAAGTGAAGCATAAATAATTGACTACATAGTTATTTCCTTACAGATTATTTTTATATTAGAGGGAGGATATACTACAATGATAACAGATTCATTCGATAATGTAAGTGAAGCGATTATAACTCCCCGGGCTTTCTTCGGAGAGAAAAAGAATATATGCGATATAGCGATATTGACTTTTTCAAAGGAAATCTATGCAACTGTACTGGAGAAGTATCCCAGTGAGGTTATAGGCGAGATTACAGCAGCAAATAAGGTAAAGCCGCTTCACCTTATCAAGGTAGATGGGATCAAGGTGATCTTTTATATATCTGAGATCGGGTCGGCGCTTGCTTCGACGGATGTGATAGAGGTCAACTGGAAAACGGGTGCTGAGAAATTTATCATGTTCGGCTCGGCGGGAGCGCTGGCTCCGGAACTGACAACGGGTAAATACGTTATTCCAACTGAGAGTTATCGGGACGAAGGTATGTCGTATCATTATGCTCCGCCTGCGGATTATATTAAGATCAAAAATGCGGCATTTTTGGAGAAACTGTTCACGGAGAAGAGGATTCCGTTTGTGCTCGGAAAAGCGTGGACCACAGATGCTGTATATATGGAGACGAGAGAGCATGTAAGACGACGCAAAGAGGACGGATGCATTGCGGTCGAGATGGAGCTTGCGGGCGTGCAGGCGGTATGCGATTATTATGGATTTGAACTTTACGATTTCCTCGCCACAGGTGATGTGGTCGACCAGCCGGAATATGATCCCGAGGGCTTAAGCGAAGCCAATCACTCATTTGAGAAGTTTGATATAGCGATCGAAATCGCAAAGAGGATTAAGGAAGTATAGTTTAGAGATTTTGCTGGGTAGCACGAGATTGATGTAGTAGTATGATGTATTCCATCGGAGAAAACTAAAGGGCTAGCCCCAAAATGCAGAGCCTTCTTCGGAAGGCTTTTTTGTACAAAAAAATGCACATATACATCATGTAAGATTATAAAAAACAATACAGAGGTAAAAGATATGGGTAAAAGAGCAGAACTTATGTGTCATACAAAAATGGATACTTATTTTGGATTATGTACCGCAGATGAGCTTATAAGAAAAGCAAAGAAACTTTCTTTGTCTGCTGTTGCCATTACGGATGCGGACAGTCCGGAGGCTTTTCCGGAAGCCTATTACAAGTGGGACAGGATTAAAAAGGAATTCCCGGAAGATGACGTGCCGGAGCTTATTTACGGAATAAAAACCCTTATATGGGATGATGAAGGTTTTGTTGTCAGAAATAAGCCGGATAAAAACCTTGATACCGAATATGTCGTCTTTGACTTTGAAACAACAGGAAGTTCTCCTGTTACTGACAGGATAATAGAGATAGGGGCAGTAAGGATTAAGGATGGAAAGATAAAAAAAGATTCATTTTACAGCTTAGTTAATCCTTTTATGCATATTCCTAAAAACGTAACTGCTCTTACAGGTATAGATGATGAGAAAGTATTGACAGAAGAAGGCATAGAGACTGTACTTCCTAAGTTTGCTTCGTTTTGCAAAGGGGCCGTTTTAGCGGACTATTCCTGCAACTATTATTCCGATTTCCTGGATATTAATCTAGGCAGGCTTGGAATTAATACGGAGTATCCGGCTGTAAGCATAAGGCATATCGCATATATGCTCCTTACAGAGCTTGATGATGTCTTTACGCTTGAGCATGTGATGAAAGAGCTTCATATACCCTTTAAACCATCTGCCGGAATAATGGATGACGTAGAAAGTGAGGCAAAGATCTTATTTTCACTTATATCAATGCTTAAAGATAAGGGGATAAACACTTTTTCTGACCTTTCTGATGCCGTTAAGGGAAATATGGAAGTTCTTCCTTTTGTGGGGGCCTTCCCTGTTGTAATCCTTGCAAAAGATAAAGATGGTCTTCATAACATGTACCGCCTTATATCTGAAGCGCACACGGTTTATTCAAAGGGCGTATGGTGCTACCCTTTAAGCTCTTTAAAAAAATACCGCAAAGGCCTTCTTATCGGGAGTGATGGCCTGTTCGGTGAAGTATTCAGGGCACTTTTACTTAACAGATCAAAGAAGGAATTATCAAGGATTTTGGGCCTTTATGATTTTGCCATAGTAGAGCCTATAAATAATTACATATATGATAATCATTCTTCAGAAAAGAACGATGTTTCTCAAATATTATTTGAAGAGATAACAAAAAAGGCCTATTTTTTCGGCAAAGAGAATTCTCTTCCGCTAATAGCATCTTCAGATGTACACTACGTCGATAAAAAGGACCTTGATGCCTTTAAGGCAAGAAGGTATTTAAAAAATTACGGCGACTCTAAGGGGTGGAAATCAAAGCACCATCTTATGACGGATAAAGAGCTTAAGGCCGAATTTTCCTTCTTAGGGGATAAAGGGGCACAAGAAATAGTCGTAGAAAACCCCTATAAGCTTGTTAAGGATATAAAGACGTTTAATCCTGTTAATAGCGAAAAATGCCTTCCTGAATATCCGGGTGCCTACGAAAAGATGAAAAAGATCTGCGAAAAAAGGGCAAAGCAGATCTATGGAGAAAAATTACCTGATGAAGTAAGAAAAAGGCTACATGAGGAACTGTCGGGGATCCACAAAGATGGCTTTGAGTCCCTGTTTATGATATCGTATGAGATCACAAAAAAGGCCTCGGATGATGGCGTTATCATGGGAACAAGAGGAAGCTGTGCTTCATCCTTTGTTTCATATCTTTTAGGGATAACTAAGATAAATCCGCTGCCTCCTCACTATTACTGCCCTAAATGCCATTTTTCTGATTTTCTAACAGGAAAAGCTCCCGGCTTTAAAATTGGAAACGCAGGTGCAGAGCTACCCGATAGAAAGTGCCCTGTATGCAAAGAAAGGCTCTTAACAGATGGATATGATATCCCGGTTGAACCCTTCCTTTCCCTTCATTACGATAAGGAGCCTGATTTTGACTTTAACATGCCATATGAATATACGGATGATATAAAGAATGCCGTAAGGAAAATTGACGGAATAGGGGAGATCTATGCTAAGACATACATTTTAACAAGATCAAGCGATAACGCAAAAGAAGATGTTAAAGTATGGATGAAGGATCTTGGTCTTAAGTATTCTAAGGAAAAGGTTAATGAGATTGTAGAGCGTCTTGACGGAACACGCATTTACGGAGGACTTTCATCAGGCGGGATAGTACTTGTTCCTGAAGGCATGGACATAAACATTATAACCCCGGTATCTCAGGACGAAGGAGAGGTAATAGGGACAACGTTTTTGCAGTACTTTTCCCTTGACCGCGCCCTTTCTGCGATCGATATTTATGGGCAGGCGGGAACCGAGATGCTTACAAAACTGTGGAAAGAGACGGGGATAGATCCAAAGACCATAAGGATGCGTGACGAAAAGATGATGAGCCTTATATACTCCCCGGAAGCTCTGTCAGTAAAACCTGAACAGATAGGCGGGATAAGTACCGGAACCCTTGGAGTTGACATGTTTGACGGGTATAAATACGGAGGCAGGGAGAGGGTTTCAGATGCCATAAAGGAGATATCTCCTGAAAATATATCCGATCTTATCAGGGCATTCAGCATGGTCCACAGCTCCGGCGCATGGGAAGGTAATGCTAAAGACCTTATAAAGTATGATAAAAAACCGCTTTATGAATGCATCTCAACACGCGAAGATGTAATGATGTACCTTATGAAAAATGGTCTTGATAAGGAAAAGGCTTTTAACATAATGGAATATGTCCGCAAAGGAAGAGCCAAAAGAAGCGGATTTACAGATGAAATGCTAGAAGACTTAAAGATAGCAGATGTCCCTGAATGGTATATAAAGTCATGCGAGAAGATATGGTATCTTTTCCCGAAGGCGCACTGTGCAGAGTATGCTGTTATGTCATGGCAGATCCTTTAT
This sequence comes from uncultured Lachnospiraceae bacterium, assembly GCA_947164865.1. Classification (GTDB taxonomy): domain Bacteria; phylum Bacillota; class Clostridia; order Lachnospirales; family Lachnospiraceae; genus AC2028. The sequence continues at coordinate 49,516 of CAMUYA010000021.1, read as the reverse complement.
TACAAGCTGTATCACCCTGAAGCTTTCTACCGCTGCTGGCTTGATGTATATGCCCACAACGAAACCCTAAAATATGTACGCCTTGGATATGAGGCTGCTAAAGAAAAATATATGGAGCTTAAAGCAAAGCAGAGGCTTGGCAAGAACCAGGAGAAGCTGTTTTTGGAGCTTCCAGTTGTAATGGAGATGTTTGCTAAGGGCATAAGTATCAAGGTATAGGATCATGAAACATAAACCCATAAAACTAAAGGATTTAGATGGTTTTACCGTTTTAAGGGCAGTAAAGGAAGATACCGAACTTAGGTACGATATCCTTCTTGATTCTCTTGGGAAAGAAAGGATTCCTGCGTGCAGTCCCAGAATCGGGGTTATTTTGGAAGCTGTGGTCATCTTTATATCCGTATCGGAAAAGCCAAAGATTCTTTCAGATGAGCCTTTCTACGAAAGCGCCGAAGTCTTAAGATGGGTAAGCTTAAATTGGGAACTGATCCTGAAGCACTGGAATAAGGAGATCTCTGACAGAGAAGTACTTAACCTTCTAAGGAGCTTATAGCACAAACACACTTTCAGGTGATAATATGCGCACTCTTGAATTATTCCCAGAAAAAAATACTTGGACTCTGCCTGAGATTGATGAGTATGATTATGCCCTTTTGGCGCTTAAAGATGTAAATGCAGGCCAGAATGATCAGTTTTTGTATATCTTTAGGACTGAGCCTTATATCGATTCAATCTATGTTGAATATGATTCCTTAAATCATCCATGCTCTGTAAGGCGTTTTGCTTTTCATGAGGGATACAGGTGGGATGCAGAAGACGAAGAATATTTTATCGAGCACTGCGTAAAGGAAGAAAAGTGCTCCTATAACGGCGGTGTGATCGATGAAATCTATGAAAGGTGCCTAAAAGAGCGCCCTGAGTGGCATGTTAAGAGGTATTATACAAAAAGCTTAAGACTCCTTGACCACATATATAACTGCATGAGAAAAAACACCGCAAAAGAGATGCTTTACAAGGCAGGGCTTGATGAACTTGCTGCTCATGTTGATGACATCGATGAGCTTAACCTTCTTGCTTCTAAGCCCTCCGAAATATATGACGGGATCACCATGAAGGTCCTAAGGAGCCTAAACTGCAGCTGCGGAGCTGCTCTTCTTGAAAAAAAGGCCAGGAGGGATTTTGTAAAGGATCTTAATCAGAAATTCCCGGATCTTTTCAAAGAAAGATTAAATGATGCGCAGTGCAGCTATCTTATGTATCTTATTAAGGGTGATCTGACCGCAGGCGAAGTCGGGAGATTGTTTCAGGCAAGAAGACGAAACCTTAGCTACTTGTGGACAATGTCGCAGGTTGATCTTTTCCTTCAGAAAGAAATGCAGGAAGATCAGATCAGGAAGATATGCAAGGTTTTAGAAAAAATGGATCCCATATACAGGGATTATGTTAAGGATATATATTTCGATATCCTTTATTCTGATAACATTAAGCACCTTGAGTATTATCTTCTTATTCACAGGGAAGAATATGACAAGTTAATCAGAAGGTCTAACAGAAAAAGAGATTATAACCTGCAGGAGAGGGGTAAGGATTATTATGTAAGATACCCCCAGACGATAAACGACCTTTGCAGGGAAGCGGTATATATGCGAAACTGCCTGATGACTTACATAGACGCAATCATCAAAAATGATACAACTGTACTGTTTATGCGAAAAGCTGATGATGTAAATACCCCGTTTATAACGCTTGAGATATTCGGCGGAAAGCTGATGCAGGCATATCACCATTTTAATGAAGACTGCACCCCTGATGAGGCTGAATGGATAAGAAATTACTGCAAGCGGCACAATATAGGTACTGATAAATTTAAGTTTAATGCTGACGTTGATGAACTGTTTTGACTTTTGATGCCAGGGACAAAAGAAAAGGCCCTTGGCATCTTTTTATGTGCAAAAAAATGAACATGACCTCTGATAATATATCCTTAAAGCGTTGGAAACAGTAAGGTTTTTAAAAGGAGGCCATATATGAATGTATACGATAAAGTCATAGGTAATGAGTACAGAGATGTGGATGTACTTATATTTGATGATTTTGAGCTTTTAGAGGGAAAAGAAAATGTCATGGATGCTTTTACAGAGCTTTTTAAGAATCTGCGTGAATATAGAAAGCAGATAGTAATCGCGATGAACTGCCCGTTTTCGCATTTATCGGGCGTTCCCGATAAAGTTATTCAGATACTTAGCTGGGGGTATGTTGTTGAAATTGTAAAATAATGGATGTGCAAAATAATGCACATTTACGATTTAAAACGGGAACCTGAAACTGTAAAATATATATTGTATGGAGAAAAGCTTATGAAGAAAGAAATTCCCTTTATTGACATAGCCGATGTTAACTGCTGGATGGTATATCTTATGCCATTAACTCAGGATCAGAGGAGTAATTATGAACTGACTGATTCAATCCAGCAGGCCTGCATACATGACAAAGTATTTGGAATGGGATGGGATGTGGAAGTTCCAGGATTTTCCAAAGAAACGCCAATGACTGACGAGAATGCCTTAAAGTATGTTAAAACATACAGTTGTGGAGGCTATAAGGTTTCGGATGCAGCAGTAAACGGATATAAAGAAGTAAAAAAGGGCGATTATGCAATTGCCCGTAATAAGAACGGGCATTATTACGTTGGTAAGGTGTCATCAGAAGGCGCGCATTACCTGTATGATGCGGGGAAGACTTTATACCGCAACTTTTCGTGGGGATGTGAGGTTGAAGAGTGGGTAGAGTTTGCCACAGAAGAAGAGGTACCTTCCGAGATCATCGGAAGATTCTCACAGCGGATCCATTCAACCATTCAGAAAATACTTCCTTACAGACAAAGAATGCTTGTCATTGCCATGTACGAGAATCATATAGATAAGAGCAGGAGAGTGTATGAAATCCCTAAGCTTCATATAGAGAAAAGTAATTTCATCCGCAGCATGAACTATAAGGAACTTGAAGACATAGTTTCAGTCTATATGGCAGATAAGCACTGCAGGGACGGATACTATCTTCTTCCCTCGTCCTGCAAGGTAAGCCAGCAGAACTATGAGTTCACTTTTGTATCAAGTAATAAAAAGCCCATTACCTGCCAGGTTAAGAACCAGCAGGAGATAGAGATATCACATTATAAAAATGAAACCGGATATGAGCGGATATACATTTTCTCAGGTAAATGGGATGATTTAAGGGTAGAAGAATTACGAAAAGAGTATGAAACTTATCAGCATATTTACATTATTTCTCCGAGCGAACTTTATGAAACCCTGAAGTCGAATATGTTTTTAAAGAATGAGTATTATGATCATCAGGATAAGGATATGACAACAAAAGAACTCATTCCTAAAGGCTACACCGTATGCAAAAAACCGAAGAGAGAATACGAGTGCAGCATGGATGAGGATTTCATATGCTTTGAGAGAAAAGATGGGCTTTTCTATTCAAGAGAGTTTGATACACTGATTCTTTCTTACCATATCTTCCCAGAAAAGGAGTGGGAGAAGGAAACCATTGAACGAATAAAAAGGGACATAAACTCATAAAAAACGATTAGAGGGAGATTAGACACTATGTCGAATTTAAAAAATAACATATTTAATTACGCTACTAAAGAATTATCACAGGATGCATTTATATGTTGGCTTAGTTCGTTTGCTCTTAATGATGCAGATGATTCTGATCCGCACTTGATTCAGTGTGGGAAAGAATTAATATACGAATTCATGGATAGGGGTATTGATGGGAAGGTTGAAAAGGATAAAATCCAATTAACAAATGTTGAAAAGCAAGTCGGGAATATTGATGTTCTGTTGACTGTAGAATACTGCGATAGAGTTTACAAGATTATTGTTGAAGATAAGATTCATTCATCTGAACATGATAATCAGCTGCTTCGATATAAAGAGAGTATTCAGAATAAAGATGCAGAAGTAATTGGAATCTATTTTAAAACGGGTTTTCAGTCTGATTTATCTGAAGTGAATAAAGCTGGGTATAAGCTTTTCAATAGGCAGGATATTTTGAGCCTTTTGGAAATTTGCGAATCAAATAACGCTATATTGCGGAATTATAGAGAATACTGGAAAAATTTCGAGTTACTAACTCAAAGCTATAAATCCACTACATTAGAAAACTGGCCTGATTGGCAAGCTGTCAACGGTTTCTATGAAGAACTTCAGCCTATTCTTGAAAGTGAAGGCTTGTGGGCAGGGTACGATTATGTGTCAAATCCATCAGGAGGTTTTTGGGGATTATGGTATGGAATAGATGATGATCATATTGTAAAAGGCGATTTTACAGCAGCCCTTTATCTTCAAATAGAAATGAAATGGGATACTGATTTAAAGCGGTATGATTTTAGAATCTGTCTTAAGCTGGAAAAACAGGCTGGTGACGATGAGAACGAGAAATACAGATTAAGAGATTATATTTTGGGAATTCAGGAAAAATATGGATTCTATAGACCAGAGAGATTAAGGTTTGGCAAGCAGACTACTACTGTAGGAATAATAAAGGGAGACTTTAAGTGTCTCATGGTAGATGGATTGAAGAAACTTATATATTTATCTATAGATAAATATAAAGAATTACTCGATTATACAAGAAAAAATTTTAGTTGATACACCGTAATCGGAGGAAATATGTACGCAACCGGAAATAAAAAAATGCTAAATATGCTCATATTGGAGATTTTGAGGAAGTACTCTGATGAGCAGCATTCACTTACGCAGCAGGACATCATAAAACTTCTTGATAAGAATTATGGGATGGAGTGCGACCGCCGTTCTGTAAAAAACAACATCTTAAGCCTTAAAGAGATGGGCTATGACATATCCATGGAAAAAGGCTACCGCCTTCTTTCAAGGGAATTTGATGATGCGGAGCTTCGCATACTTATCGACAGCGTTCTTTTTTCAAGATCCATATCGACAAGGCAGGCCAAGGGACTTATTGAGAAGATCCGCGACCTTGCGAGCAATTACTTTAATATGAAGGTATCGCATGTCAGCAATCTTCCGGAACTTCACCGCACGCAGAATAAGCAGGCGATGTACTCGCTTGATTCGATAAATGATGCCATTGCTGATAAAAAGAAGATCTCTTTTATCTATAACGAGATCGGCACCGACTTTAAGATGCATCCAAGAAGGGAAGAGCCTTATATCGTAAATCCCTATCAGATCGTTGCAAATAACGGAAAGTTCTACCTTATCGGGAACTATGATAAGTACGATAATGTGGCTCATTTCAGGATAGATAAGATGACAGATGTCCGTGTCCTTAAGGAAAAGGCAAAGCCGATGAAGCAGGTGCCGGAGCTTGAAAACGGGCTTAACCTTCCAAAGCACATGGCAGAGCATATATATATGTTCAGCGGCCCCGGAAAGAATATTAAACTGGAAACGACTTCTGATATGATGTCAGAGCTTACGGACTGGTTTGGGAATGATTTTAAGATCATGAGCCAAAAAGGGGATAAGATCACGGTCAGGTTATCATGTAATGAGGAAGCAATGCGTTTCTGGGCATTACAGTATGGGCCATATGTCGAAGTGCTTGAGCCTGAGTCATTAAGGAATCAGATTAAGGAAGATATAAAGGGCATGGAAGAGAAATACCATTAATATGCCCTGATTCTTTTATTGAGATCTTGCAAAAGGCAAGGTCTCTTTTTTGTACAAAAAAATGAGCATTTATACCTGATAAGATAGGATCATAGGAAACTGCTAACCATGAAAGATACAAGGAGGATATATGGATTTACCGCATTACGGCCAGATACTTACCACAAAAAAGACAATTGCTTCGTTCATAGACGACATAGAAAGAAGCGTAACGCATAACGCGGTATGCCTTCTATCAACGGGAATAATAGATCAGGATGATCATCTTAAGCTTTATGCGACGTGCTCAGGATTATATTTTTTAAGCAGGCTCGTATACCGGGATAATGACGGGAACATAAGAAAACCGGATGCAGAGCAGTACCGGAAAGGACTCTTTGATCCCCATGCAGAAAGCGTAGAGGAAATCGGATCCATCTTAAAGGCATGCAGAGGAGTCCATATAAGAAGAGGCATTAAAGCAGATCCTGAAAAGGTTTTTGATATGCTAAAAAGGCTTGAATCCATATGGTGCAATAGCATTTCCTGCCTTAGTGAACAGATCTATATCCCGGAACTTGCTTATGAACTTGAATATGTCTTTCGTAAAGGAAAATCCCTGCCTTTTCCTGAATATCATTGGAGGGACCATCTTTTTCCGGATAACTATGATGACTTTGATTATACATCGGGGATAGCGGGCTATTTTGAGGATATCCTAGGAGGTATGTTTTAGGCTTGTGTCACAAATCAAATATTGAATTCCCCTTATCCCCACGCTAAGATTGAATACTACATTGATATTTTGAAGAGTTAAAAAGGCAAATACTTTTCCCCGAACCCGATGCATCGTTCAACCGCTGAACAAGAGGTTCAGAATGCATGCAAATTAAAGGATTTCATATGACCGAAGAAAAAAATATCGGTAAAAATATAGGTTAAAGGCAGTCAAATCCGACTGCCTTTTTTATTGACAAGTAGTCATTGACTACATTATACTTTAATCTATACACGCACTGACTACATACCGAGGAGAAGAAAAATGAAAACAGAAACCTATAATGTAGAAGGAATAGAGATTGAGTTTGAAAGGGATCAGAATGGTGATAATGCTGAACGCTATAAGATGGCATATGCATTTAGAATGATCAGAGAACAGAGTGGTATGAATCGTAAAGATTTTTCGGATTGGCTTGGTATTCCGTACAGAACCATGCAGGAATGGGAACTTGGGCGAAGAGTTATGCCGGAGTACGTGTTAAGACTGATTGCTTACAAAGTATATAACGAAAAAAAGAAAGGAAGCATATCTCAATAACAAATTTGATATTGATTTTTATAACAAATATGTTATTGTATATATAAGTAATATATGTTCGATATTAAGTTTTACGAAGATGAACGTGGTTACAGTGATGTGAAGGCGTTTATTAGTGGGTTACGTGAAAAATCAACCCGGAGTAAGGAAGCCAGGATAAATTTTAATAAGACGGTAGCATATATAGATCTGTTGGAAGAGATGGGAACAATGGTAGGACAACCTGTTACTAAGCATCTTGACGGAGAAATCTGGGAATTGAGGCCATTATCCAATCGAGTATTATATGCGTATTATTCCGATGATTGTTTCTTACTTCTACATCATTTTAGAAAGAAAACGCAAAAGACTCCACGGCGTGAAATAGATAAAGCAAAAAAAGAATTGGCGGATTACAAGAGGAGATTCGGAAAACATGAGTGATTGGAAAGAATTTCGAAATGAACTGAATATATCGGCCGAAGAAGAAAGTGCTATTGAACTTGAGAAAGAGCTTATAAGGACAATGGTAGAAATAAGGGAAAAGCAGGGCCTTTCACAAGCGGATGTAGCCTCGTTATGCAATGTAAAGCAACCCTTGATTTCCCGTATGGAAAAAGCAACTCATTCTCCTCAGATTGATAGCTTGCTAAGAGTGTTGGTGCCTCTTGGATATAAGCTTGCAATAGTACCGCTATCCGAACCTAAGAAGCCTATTGTATAGAATAAAAAAACTCTGAATTATTACGGATGGAATATAGAATATGGCATTGTTTAAAAAACGTATCAAGAAAAGGGATTATCCCGATCTTGATGATTATATAAAAAAGCATTATATAGTAGATGGTATGGTTGGGGAACCTGCGGTAATGGGGGCTCATGCAATGCCCGCTCAGGCTATGTCTTCGATGATGGCTTCTGCGAATATGGCGACATCGAATATGGCTCCGCCAAAATCTGCATCAAGTGGCTTTTTTGATACCGTATTCAGGCAGAGCAAGAAGCAAAACGCAGATGCTTGCATGGGTTCCGCTCCGTTGCATGAGCCGCATGAAGATGAAAAGCGTGAATCAGCGCAAGTAGAAGAAATTGAAGAAGAATCCATCGCAGAAGAAGCAATTGAAGAAGAATCTCTTGAAGACGATTCTACTGAAGTATTAATGTGCGCCTCCTTGAGCGAAGAAGCTGAAGATGAATGCCTTGATTTCGAGGAGATTCATGAGAGCCGTCTTGAGGAGCGGATAAAGCATCTTTCTGACACATTTTCCCAGTATCTCATGTTTCTTATAGAAGATAAGAACATGAAAAATGCCGATGTATATAAAAGAGCCATCGTAGACAAAAAGGTTTTTTCCAAGATCAAAAATGATGTGAATTATCATCCCCAGAAGCAGACGGCCCTGTGCCTCTGTGTGGGGGCAAAGCTTAATCTGGACGAATCAAAGGATCTGCTGGCAAGGGCAGGCTATGCCCTTTCGCCCTGTGATAAGACGGATATCATATTTTCTTATTTCATCGAAAATGAGATTTATGATATGATCGAACTGGACATTCAGCTTGAAGAGCATGGATTGCCCTGTATTATTCAATAAGGGTTATTTTTTATAAAATTATAAGGTCGCTCAGCAAGCGACCGTTTTTCAAAAAACTTTTCGTATAATGAGCCCGTAAGGTAAACAAACCCGTAAGGGAAAACCCAAAAGGGAAGCCAAAATAAGGAGGGCAAACATTATGCGTAAGGGATTAACAGAGGTAGTATTCATACTTGACAGAAGCGGTTCCATGAGTGGTCTTGAGGCCGATACCATCGGCGGCTTCAATTCGATGATCGAAAAGCAGAGAAAGGAAGAGGGAGAGGCTGTTATCTCCACAGTCCTTTTTGATGACAGGACCGAGATACTCTACGACAGAGTACCGGTAAGCAAGATCACTCCAATGACCGACAGCCAGTATTATGTAAGAGGCTGCACGGCACTTCTGGATGCGATAGGCGGAGCCATTCATCATATTTCAAAGCTTCACAAGGAAGGAAAGGAAGAAGACGTTCCCGAGAAGACTCTTTTTATCATCACCACCGACGGTATGGAAAATGCCAGCCATACTTATGACTACAAAAAGGTTAAGAAGATGGTGGAAAAGGCTAAATCAAAACGAGGATGGGAATTTCTGTTCCTGGGAGCAAATATCGATGCGATAGAAGTGGCCGGAAGGTTCGGTATCGGCGCGGACAGAGCCGTCAATTATGAGTGCGATGAAGCGGGAACAGCGCTTAATTTCAGCGTGTTGTCCGACACCATATCGGCTGTAAGAAGGTCAAAGAGCTGCAAGGAAGCATCTATGGCTATGGGAGCCTGCTTCGAGCCTATAAGAGAGGATTACGCTAAAAGACATAAGGCATAAAGACACAATGCATAAAGGCATAATGTGTGTATGCATAATGCATAGTGTACAGGAGGAAAGATGAGCGGAAGGTACGATTATATTTTGTTTGATCTGGACGGGACTCTCACTGATTCAAGCCCGGGGATATTGAACGGGTTTGAGTACACTCTTAAGGAGATGGGTGTGGAGGTGCCCGAGCGAAGCAGCATGATGAAATTTGTCGGACCTCCGCTCTCGGAATCCTTTGGAAACATGCTGGGAATGTCGGATGAGGATACAGTAAAGGCTATAGCCCTTTACAGGAAGTACTATCACGAGCTTGGAGGAGTGTTTGAAAACTCCGTATACCCCGGCGTACGCGAAATGCTGTCAGAGCTTAAAAAGGCCGGAAAGAAGCTGATCGTGGCCACCTCCAAGAATATGAAGGGCACTAAGACAGTGCTTGAGCATTTTGATCTGCTGGAATTCTTTGATTTTGTGGGCACTTCCAACGATACCGACAGGCCGAACAAGATAGACGTTATCAATTATGCCATAAAGGAATGTGGGATAAATGATTTATCAAAGGCCGTGATGGTGGGAGACAGGCATTACGACATTACTGCTGCCGTAGAGGCAGGGCTTGATTCCATCGGTGTGCTCTATGGTTATGGAGACAGCGAGGAGCTTACAAAAGCGGGCGCAACCTATCTTGCCGAATCGCCTGCAGATGTGGTAACAATTGTTTAGTATTGCCGGCGAGACTTGGCTGACTGCGCATCGGATTGACAAGGCGCATCAAATGTGGAGGTAAGGCATAATGAGGCTTGGAACATCATCACCACTTGATCACAGTTCTGCGGAAGACTGGGCAGCAAATCAGGTAAAACTGGGATGCAGCACAGTCAATTTTCCTGTTTCGAGCGATGAACCCGAGGAAAAGATCATCGCCTACAAAAACGCTGCCGAAAAAGCCGGCCTGACCATAGCTGAGGTCGGTATCTGGAGAAATGCTCTTTCACCCGATCCCGATGAGAGAAGGAAAAATGTTGATTACAGCGTGGAGCAGCTTCGTATGGCTGATTTTATCGGGGCAAGGTGCTGCGTCAATGTGGCGGGTGCCTTCGGGCCTATATGGGATGGAGGATACAAGGAGAATTTTTCGGAGGAAGCCCGCAGGGAAACTGCCCGCATGGTAAGAGAGATAATAGACAGGGCGGATGTGAAGCATACATATTTTACGCTGGAGCCCATGCCATGGATGATCCCCACCGGTCCCGATGATTATCTCAAGCTGATAGAGGAAGTGGATCGGGAAAGATTTGCTGTTCATATGGATATATTCAACATGGTTAATTCTGCCGACAGATACTTCTTTGCGAGGGAATTTGTGGAAGAATGCGCCGATAAGCTGGGAAACCTGATAAAGAGCTGCCACTTAAAGGATGTGCACCTTAGCGAGGCATTTACCTTAAGGCTTGAGGAGTGCGGCCCCGGTGACGGAGAGTTCCCCATAAGGTATTATGCTGAAAAGATGCATGAGATAGACCCCGATATGCCAATGATTCTGGAACATCTTTCTACAGATGAGGATTACTTAAAATATCTTGCTTACTTAAAGGAGGAACTTCATGGATTATACAAGACTCTCTGATGCAAATGTTATTACCGAAAAGTACATGGATTCCATTCTGATCGAGGAGCGGCTTATCGATTCTAAGGTTGCGGATATTTCAACCACGTTTTTCGGAGAGAAGTTTGACAGCCCCGTTATGACACCTGCGTTTTCTCATCTGGGAAATTATAAGGGCCGGGAAAGAAACGGCCTTGAGGAGTATTCTCTTGCCGCAAAGGAATGCAATATTCTTAATTTTTGCGGAATGATGGAAAATGATCAGTTTAAAAGGATAGCAGATACCGGGGCAAAGACGGTAAGGATCGTTAAGCCCTATGCCGACAACGGAAAAGTGCGGGATCAGATGCAGTTTGCCGAGGAAGCAGGCGCATTTGGGATAGGAATCGATATAGATCATATATTCGGAAGCGAAGGCCTCGATATATGCGTGGGAGAGCAGATGGGAGAGCAGACCTCCGATATGCTGCGCTCCTATGTGGAGATGACAAAACTTCCCTTTGTGGTAAAGGGCGTGCTGAGTGTGACGGATGCAGTCAAATGTGCAGATATAGGGGCTAAGGCCATCATAGTGAGCCATCATCACGGACGCCTGTCTTATGCAGTGCCGCCTTTGATGGTACTTCCCAAGATAAGGGATGCCGTTAGGGATAGAGGAGTAAAGATAATGGTAGACTGCGGTATTGCATCGGGCGCGGATGTGTTTAAGGCGCTGGCGCTGGGAGCTGATGCAGCCGCAGTCGGAAGATCGATGCTTCCCGCCCTGGAAGATAAGGGCACCGAGGGAGCAGCTGAATTTTTGAGAAATGTGGGTAAAGAGCTTCGCTATATCATGAGCTTTACCGGGTTTGAGCATGTATCCGAAATAGACGATTCGGTATTACATTTTATCTGAAATATCTCACCATATTGCCGAGTGGTTCAACCACATCGCTCAGGTCGGTGATAGCTTTATTAAGGGTGTCAAAATCGATTTCATTCAGGCTTTGGACGATCTCGGTTATGGCACCCATGTTGTCTGTCACCATGTTGTTGGTGTTATCTACAAGTGAATTGACATTATCAGCCAGGCCATTTACATCTTTTGTAATGGATTTGACATCCACCAGCAGATTGTCCACCTCCATAACTGTTTCCTCCAGCTGTCCGATAAATCTGAACACCTTGGGAACCACGATAGCAAGGGAGATAAGCAGTGCCGCTGCCACGCAGATGGCGGCTATTGACAGTATCTTGGAATTTCTGGCTTCTTTTTTCTGATAGACAAGTATCTGCTTAAGCACATCCTGATCCATATTCTGAGAAGCGCCAACGGGTGCTGTGTTAACCTGTGCTGCGTTATTCTGATTAGTATTTTCCATGATATTTCCTCACTTTTTTCTTATTAATATTCTTATTACTCACCCGGTATTAAACTTACACTATTTCATGGGCTTTATCAAGTGGGACAGCTCTAGCTTGATGCGGCTAAGGCGTTTGGACGCGGGAGAACGCGGTACGAAAGACCGGTGTTCCGTGATTATTGTATAAAATTAATGCTCATTTTTGGTGATTATTTAAAAATGTAAGTGTTTACATTTTTCTTTCATTTTGATATGATACAAGGGTCAATATGCCATAATACGTTTAATAGTATTAAGGCTTTATCATATGATTTCGACGCTTCGAGCGCCACCAAAAGGAGGATAATCTGATCATGGAACTTAGAACAGCAGCTTCACCAAAGGATGTTAAATGGTACGACACCAAGAGACTCAGAGAAGAGTTTCTTGTAGAAAAGGTATTTAAACCCGGCGAGATTTACCTGGTTTACAGCCATATAGACAGGATCATCTTCGGATCGGCTACACCTACAGGCAGCAAACTGGTGCTTACTGCGGGAGACGAACTCAGAGCTGATTATTTCCTTCAGAGGCGTGAGCTTGGAGTCATCAATATCGGCGGCGCAGGCAGCATCACCATAGACGGTAAGGTAACAAAGGTTGCTCACCGCGAGGGTATGTACATCGGAATGGGAGCCAAGGATATCTCCTTCGAGAGCGATGACGCATCCAATCCCGCAAAGTTCTATTTAAACAGCGCTCCTGCTCATGCCACATATCCCACAGTGCTCATCAAGCCCAACGGAACACCCGAAGAGGGCGTTGTGATCGTTAAGGATGAGAACAAGAAAGAGCTGGGAAGCATGGAGGAAGCAAACCATCGCGTTATCTGCAAGTATATCCTTCCCGGACAGGTGGAGAGCTGTCAGCTTGAGATGGGTATGACTCACCTTGAGCCCGGAAGTGTATGGAACTCAATGCCATGCCACACTCATGATAGAAGAATGGAAGTGTATATGTACTTTGAGGTTCCCGATGACGGATTTGTTATGCACTACATGGGAGAGCCCCAGGAGACCAGACACATCGTTATGCACAACGAGGATGCCGTTATCTCACCCAGCTGGTCCATCCACTGCGGATGCGGTTCCAAGAATTATACCTTTATCTGGGGTATGGTCGGCGAGAATCAGGACTTCGACGATATGGACAATGTAGACAATAAGGACATCAGATAATAAAAGATAATCAGGAGGAAAACTAATCATGGGAGTAATGGAAAAATTCAGGCTGGACGGTAAAGTTGCATGGATAACAGGAGCATCTTACGGCCTCGGTATGGCGTACGCAAAGGCTTATGCGGAAGCAGGAGCCAAGATCGTTTTCAACGATATCAACCCCGACAATTTCAACCGTGGAATGGAAGAGTATAAAAAGGCCGGGATCGACGCTTTCGGAATGATCTGTGATGTTACAAAGGAAGATCAGGTTAACAACTTTGTAAAGGAAGTTGAGAAAAACGTTGGTCCTATCGATATTCTGGTAAACAATGCGGGCATCATCAAGAGAATCCCCATGACCGAGATGAGCCTTCAGGACTGGAACCTTGTTATCGATATCGACCTTACCGGTCCCTTCATCTGCTCCAAGGCAGTGCTCCCTCACATGATTGAGCAGAGAAGCGGAAAGATCATCAATGCATGCTCCATGATGAGTGAATTCGGACGCGAGACAGTATCTGCTTATGCGGCAGCAAAGGGCGGACTTAAGATGCTTACAAGGAATATCTGCTCTGAGTACGGACAGTACAATATTCAGTGCAACGCAATAGGCCCCGGATACATCGCAACACCTCAGACAGCACCTCTTCGCGAGAAGCAGGCAGACGGATCTATGCATCCTTTCGATCGCTTTATCCGTTCCAAGACACCTGCGCAGCGTTGGGGACACACCGAGGACCTTATGGGACTTGCTGTATTCCTTGCATCACCCGCATCTGATTTCATCAACGGTCAGGTTGTTTACATCGATGGCGGTATCTCGGCATATATCGGCCAGGATCCCAGCAACCTCGATGAGTCAAAGTTTGCCGATGAGGTCGAGGTTGAGGGCGATATCAAGGTTAAAGACTGATCGTGATAATTGATCAAAAGGATTATTTTTAAGGATTATTTTTTAGAATTATTTATCAGGATTTTTTAAGAATTGTTTAACAGGACGAAAGAGGAGAAGAAATGAACGCAGTATTAGAGCAGTTACAGAAGATTGGAATAGTTCCCGTTGTAGTTATCAATGATGCATATGATGCAAAGCCCCTTGCGGAGGCACTTATTAAAGGCGGCCTTCCCTGTGCGGAGGTTACATTCAGAACAGCAGCAGCAGAGGAATCCATCAGAATAATCAGCCAGAATTACCCCGAGATGCTGGTGGGCGCGGGAACGGTTCTCACACCCGAGCAGGCAGACAGAGCGGTAGAGGCGGGAGCGAAATTCATTGTTTCACCGGGTCTTAACCCCAAGGTGGTTGAGCACTGCATCAATAACGGATACCCCGTGGCACCCGGAACGGCCACTCCCTCCGAAATGGAGCAGGCGATGTCCTTTGGGCTCGATGTGGTCAAGTTCTTCCCTGCAGAGAATAACGGCGGCCTTTCGATGATCAAAGCTGTTGCTGCTCCTTATGTGGGCCTTAAGTTTATGCCTACCGGTGGTATCAATGCCACAAATGTAAGGGATTATCTTGCGTATGACAGGATCCTCTGCTGTGGCGGAAGCTGGATGGTAAAAGGCGACCTTATCAAGTCCGGCAACTTTGCCAAGATAGAGGAACTTACCAGAGAGGCTGCAAATATCGTTAAAGAAGTACGCGGATAGTCGCTATCCTTAAACCATAGCCTTATGAGGGGTGGGATAAGGAGATAAAACAATGGATTACAAAAAACTTCCTGCGAACTTATTCTTCGGATTGTTCGAAGAACCGTTCTTTCTGTTCCGCAGGAGCGATATGACGATAACAATCTACAATACTGGGAACAACCGGCTTGAAGAGGGAACTTTTCCGCTTTCGGAGTTTGTTTCCGGCCTCAGAGAGAGACTGAGCGAAGATAATCTGCCCTCTCTGGAATCCTTTGAAAAGCATCTTGAGGAGGGGGGAGAGAGCTTTTCAATAATGTTTTCCCAGAATTTCCTCAATGATCTTCCCGATATAATGGGGATCGTTCTGAGGGGAATAAAGAGGGAAACGGAAGATGGTGAAAGTGTTATCATCGGTGCTTTTCAGGCACGCAAAATCCGCAATGTAAGCCTTGGAGACGAGATCACCCTCGATCAGCTCACCGGAGTGATAAATAAGGGCGATATCGCCAACATCGCCATCGACTTTATCGATCGCGGTAAGAATCGCGGCACTTACATTGTTATTGTAGACATCGATTACTTTAAATATGTAAATGATAATTACGGGCACCAGTACGGAGACTATGTGCTGGGAAAGATCGCAACCATTCTGAGAACGGAAGTGGGAACCCAGGGCTATGTGGGAAGGATCGGCGGAGATGAATTCTTTATAGTGTTCACCGTGCCGCTTGCTCTTGCGCAGCTAAGGGATCATCTGCAGAATATAAGGCTTATGTTCAGCAAAGCTTTCGAAGAAAAGGGACCGGGAGAGGACAGTCCTCTTTCCGTATCCATGGGTGCCGCGCTTTATCCCGATGATGCCGATAATTATAACGACCTGTTTTCCGTGGCGGACTACTGTCTGTATCTGGCCAAAGCCAAGGGACGTAACCGCTATATCATCTACACTCCCGAAAAGCATCCCTCGTTAAAGGAGATCCGGCAGCGCAAGGATGAAGGCCGGGGACTGATTAACGGAAGAGAGGATCTTCCCCTGGGAGATGCGCTGATTCAGGTACAGTACAAGCTCAGATACGACAGCAATGTAAATGTAAGAAAAGTGCTTTCAGAGCTTATGGGCAGGTTTTCCCTGCCAAGCCTGTTTTTGGTGGATAAAGCCGATAACAGCGTGCTTTTAAGTAAGTTTGCAGCCAATAAAAAGGCTGAATATGATCCGGAGCTTTTGTTTGCCGTTATTGACAGGTACATCGAAAAGGCCGAAAAGAATGCATACGGAATCTATGTATGTAACAATATCAACCATCTTCCGGCGGAGTTTAAGGATGTGGTAAAGGATCTGAAAAAGCAGGACCTTATATCCTTCATCGTCATTCCGTTTACAGATTCGGAAGGAAAGGAATTTCATATTCTTACGGGATCCTTTGGAACGAATATTGTATGGAATTCAGAGCATTTCATGTACTTCAGACTGCTTTCGGATTCGCTGTCGGAGAGTTGCGTAAGGTGATCCGGATTTACGAAAACGTTTAATGAAAGAACTTTGCTTTACATCGTAATATTTGATAGAAAGCATAAATACAAGTTGTGCAATATGCACAAAAAAGAAAAAAATAAAGCGCTTACATCTTGAAAAATATATACAAAAGTGTTAATATCAAAGAGTCGTAGGCGAATATTATCACGGAACGGAGCAATTCTATTGAGACCGCATTTTAGTCTTGCACAATACAAAACGTTCGATCTGGCGGTATTCGCCGTAATCCTCGCCGTATCGGAAGCGCTTATTTCACTGGCATCTTCCAGATGGTTTCCGGATCAGCTTTACACCGTATCGGCAGTTGCCGGAGTGGTATCGATAGTTACCGTAAGGTGGAAGTGGTTCGCCGGGATACACGCTGTTATCGGCGGGCTTGTCATTTGCCTGGTGCTCGGCAGCATGGGTCAGCAGTATCTGATCTACTGTGCGGGTAATCTGCTGGGCCTTGTGGGAATCTTCCTTGCCAAAGCAATAAAGGAAGAAAGGATGCGCAAGAATCCGCTTCTGGCAATGCTTTACGGAGCGGCGGTGCTTTTCCTTATGCAGACGGGAAGAGCTGGTATATCGCTTGTCCTTGGTTACGGGATCAAAAACGCGTTGGCTTTTTACGCCACCGATTCATTATCTTATATATTTACGGCACTGATATTACTTATTGCATCCAGGCAGGACGGCCTGCTGGAGAATCAGGTTCATTACATACACCGCATTCAGGATGCGGAAGAAAAGAAAGCAGGAGAGTACAATGAAAGCTAAGGCTTCCGATTTCCTAAAATACGATGAAGAGAAGAAAACCTACAAGATGGATGCCGAGCAGGCGGTCAGAGATGACGTCGAAAAGCATTACTGGCTCCATGTGGTGAGGACCATCGCCAAGGACTGGCGTCTCTACGTGATGCTCATACCGATGATCCTGGTATTCCTCTTCTGGAGATACTTACCTATGTACGAGCTTCTGGGATGTTTTAAGCTCTACAAGGAGTCAACCCCGGTTGCGGACAGGCTTTTCATAGGCTTCTCATCATTCAAGACATTATTTATGGGAAGCGGCCCTTCGGCAAGTCTTTCACTCGACTTCTGGAGAGCAATGAGAAACACATTCCTGCTCAGCTTCTACGGATTGCTTTTCGGCTTCCCGATGCCTATAATCCTTGCTCTGTTTTTTAACGAAGTAAGGTCCAATATCGCAAGAAGCGTTTATCAGGTTATGACTTATCTTCCGAAGTTCATGTCAACGGTTGTCATGACTTCACTCACCATAATGCTTATCAGAAGCTCATCCACATTCAACGGAATGGGAGTTATATCACAGCTCCTTTACCACCTTGGATGGATCAGCGAGGAAGTGGCTAACGGCGGTCTGCTCAATCAGCCGGGTCTGTTCAGAGCCATCTACCAGATAACGGGTATATGGGAGGGCGCAGGATACGACAGTATCGTGTTCTTCGCAGCCATCATAGCCATATCACCCACAAGCTACGAGGCAGCTCAGATCGACGGAGCGGGCAAGATGGCGCAGATGAGATACGTGGTGCTTCCCAGCATCCTCTCAACCGTAGTCATCATGCTCATCACCAGGATCGGACATCTCCTTTCCGTAGGATACGAGAAGGTCCTCCTCCTTTACAATACCAACACATATGTTACCGCAGACGTTGTATCCACATTTGCACAGCGAGTCGGAGGTGTGGGACAGGCAGGTAACAGCAATCCCGGGCTGGCGATGGCAGCCGAGATGATGAACAACATCGTGGGAATGCTGCTGGTTATCGGTGCCAACACCATTGCAAGGAAGGCTTCAAACACTTCACTGTATTAACACCTCATCAGTCGTCTCAGACGACAGCTTCCCGCAAGGGAAAGCCAAGAGTTAGATTTTTTTAGGAGTAGTTTAATGAAACGCAGACTTGAGATCTCAGAGCTCATATTTAAAATCATAAGCTACCTGCTTTTGACCGTATTCTCACTGGCTTGTCTGTATCCTTTCGTATATGCCATATCTTCGGCAATGAGCGGATACGAAGCTGTTACATACGGCAAGGTGGTGCTGTTCCCGAAGGACATCCAGTTTGAAGCTTTCAAAAAGATGTTCAGCGACAATATGTTCTGGAATTCATATTCCAACACATTGTTCCTCACATTCTTCGGTACCATTTGGGCATTGGGCATAGCGATCATCGGAGGCTACGCACTTTCCAAGAAGAGACTTCTTTTCAGAAAGTTCTTCAACTTCTTCCTGGTCTTCACGATGTGGTTTTCGGCCGGTATCGTTCCCCAGTATCTGAACTATCTGGCTACGCAGCGTGTGTTCGGAAAGGTGGGTATCACGGATGACAAATGGCTTGTTGTCATAGCAATGGGTATGGCGGCAATGAACATCATCCTCTTAAGAAACGCATTCGAGGGAGTTCCCTCCGAGATAGAAGAGGCGGCAATAGTTGACGGAGCCAGCGAGTTCCAGGTGCTCAGCAAGGTATATGTGCCGATGACCAAATCCACTATCGCCACCGTGGCACTTTTCTTCGGAATATCCCGCTGGAACGGATATTATTGGGCCAGAATGATGATCCGTGATAAGAACGAGCATCCTCTTCAGGTATTTATCAGATTAAAGCTCGAGGAATTTACCAATCCCGAGGAGATGGCCGGATGGAGCGAGCCATACGCATCGGATTCCATAATCTATGCGCTTATCGTATGCTCGGTAATCCCCATCCTCATCATTTATCCCTTCATACAGAAGTACTTTGCGAAGGGAACCAACGCCGGAGGCGTTAAGGAATAAGCTGAGGAATAAGAGGCGTCATACAGCTGCAATACCAATAAAAATGATTGTTACCCTTTCCTTTTAAATAAACGCGTTGAGGAAAGGTTGCAATAAATCAGAAACAGACAGTGGACGAGCGATCGCTCACCACGAAACCAATTTTCATATTTAGGAGGAAATTATGAAAAGAAATGTACTGATGAAATCGGCAGCCGGAGCATTTGCGGCAGCACTGATGTTCACAGGCTGTACCGGTGGAAACGACGTTACCGATCTCGTTAACGAAGTTACCACAGAGGTAGAGACCGAAACAAAGACCGAAACAGAGACCGAGCCCGAAGTTACTGAGGAGCCCGAAGTCGTTGAAGAAGAAGCAGTTGATCTTCTTGCTTTTGAGCCCGGAACAGAGCTTGTTATGTCCTGCGGATATAACAATGCAAAGACCGGAATGCGCTTTGATGCAGAGGTTGCCGGAGACGGCGTTACCCTTGCTGACGGCGTTACCTACCACACAGGCGATTTCAAGCCTACCTGGGTAGCTGTTCAGGATATTCTTGGATTTACCATTGATGACCAGTATGCAGGCGATGCGGACAAGGATAACTACGTTAAGTGGACTGCAGATGCAGATACCCTTGCTTCCATCGATATGTTCTCGGGAACAGCAGCACAGCTTCAGGAAGGCGGAGCTGCAGGAACAGTTCTCAACATTGCAAAGTACCTTGATCTTATGCCTAACTTCAAGGCATTCCTTGATGCTAACCCCATGGTTAGAATGTCTCTTACCGGTTCCATCGACGGCGATGATGCAGGTGCTATCTACGGATCACCTTACTTCGACGGCCTCGATGATATCGAGAAGATGCCTCTCATGAGAGCAGACTGGGTAGTAGCTCTCCTTGACGGAGAAGGCGAGTTTGAAGCAGCAGCTTCCGACAATACCGCAGCTCCCGTTTACCAGCCTTACATGCCCACAAGCGGCAAGGTAGAGGTTGACGTAGTTAAGGCAGACGGCTCAGGCGTTGAGAAGGTTACCAAGGATTACGACACTGCAGGAAACATCATCGACAAGATGAATGCAGCAGGATCCATCAGCGGTGTAGAGGCTGTTAACATGCTTCGTACCTACATCGATGAGGCTTATGCAGGATACTACGGAACAAACCGTTCAGATCTCTTCATCGGACAGAACGCTGCATGGGATGCAGACGAGATGGTTGCACTTCTTCGCTGCGTAGTAGCTAACTCAGCTACCCTCAATGCAGACGGCAACAAGGTTCAGGGTCTCTTCTCACGTGAGGAAGCTAACAACTCCCGTCGTGCAGACATTTATCGTCTTGCAGGCATCCTCTTCGGTGTAAGAGGACTTGAGTCCCGTCAGGATTTCCTTTTCTTCGACAAGGACGGAAACCTTCATGATGCAAGACAGGAAGATGCTACTTATGCAGCACTCCTTCGCATGAACGATCTTGTTAAGGAAGGACTTATTTCAGCTGACTTCATCGCTTCCACCGAGGACAACAATACCAAGTCAGAGAACTACATCGAGAGCGATACCGGCTTCATGAGCTATGACTACAACCAGACTCAGACAATCTTCAACGAGAACGGAAAGCTCGATGCAGATGCAGGCGAGAAGTATATGTCAGTTCTTATCCCCGTTGCAAGATGGGATGACGGAACAGGCGAGAAGTTCATGAGATTTACCGAGAGCTGGAGAGGCGCTAAGCCCGGCGGATGGGCAATCGCTTCACACGTAGCAGATGACGAGAACAAGCTTCATGCTTGCTTAAAGCTCATCGACTATGCTTACACCTATGAAGGACAGGTTCTCCTTTCATTCGGTCCCGAAGCATTCAGAGATGATTCAACTGTTGATGATTTCTACGGAATGCCCGCTATTTCAGAGCAGAACTACTCAGATCTCTGGTCACTTGCAAAGGGTAACTACACCAACTTTGCTCGTCAGTACCTTGGATCAACCCTTTCATTCAACAAGTCACAGGCATTTGAGATGCAGTGCACCACAGCAGTAGGTAAGGAAGGTCTCAATCATGTTATCAAGGCCATCTCCCTCGGCGTTATCTCTCATCCCGAGCTTGAGGTTCAGGACAACATGTTCTACACAATCGTTCCTACCGTTCTTCCTACCACCGATGCACAGAATGATCTCCTTAAGGGCAATGCAGACCTCAACGGAAGCTTCTCAACAAGCAAACTTGAGAACAACGTATTCCTCAATGTGATCATCCGCGGAACCACCGCAGCTACAGATACAGATGCAGGTGTTGCAGGCGCAGATGCAGCAGCTCTTATTTCAGGCGACTGGAATGGCGCTCAGTATCTCCAGGTTAAGACCGAAGCATGGAACAACCTCCTTGCTTATGCAAACGGAAATTTCTAATTAAGTATTAAACCGGTTATCCGGTGATTGACAAAAGTTTTACCCGGCGCCGACCCACTCGGCCGGCGCCGATTTTCATATTTGGCACTCAGCCACAAGGCTGACAGGAGATCAACATGTATAAAAAGCAGATGCTCTTACAAAAAATATTATGTCTGCTCACGGTCATTACCGGTGCGATAACATTTTTATATTCACTCGGCATCATGACCGATCTTTACGATACGCTTTTTACCACCATGCCTTACTCCGACCATACCAAATCGGATGTGGCAGGGTCCATAATCTATTACGATATGCAGGGATTCAACAGCATGCTTGTAAAGGCATCCATAGGTTTTATCCTTGCGGGAGCTATATTATTCATCACCTGCACCAACACCCGCAGACGTTATTACATAAGCAACTACATTGCTATAGCCATCAACGTTATCTACGGACTGGTGTTTACATGCTGGGCTCATATAAATATAAATGCATTCAGAGCACAGTATATGAAGGTTGATTTTGAGGCATTGAAAGCATACACGGAGATGTGGAACACAAAGTATTCGGATTCCACCTTCTGGTTTGATATACATTATGCGGTCTTTGGTCTTGTGATCGTGATAGTGGGACTGCATATCTTTAATCTTATTTTGAAAGTTAAACTTATGAAAGAAGAAGCAGGGCTTGTGGCAGCCGGAAAGGAGAAAGCCTGATGGCTAATGAAACGACTGTAAAAGCTAATGACATGTCCGATGAGTTTATCAAAAAGGACAGGATGAGATACGTCAAGAATAAGCTCTCGGGCAATCTTGCGGTGCTCTCCATCATCTTAAATGCTTTGTTTTTTATAAGTATTTATAAATCAAATGTGGGACAGTATTATTACAAGCCTCTCATCGGAGGGTCCATCGTATATAATCTGCTCTTCATGATGATCGTCTTTCTTGTTTCTGAAGGGAGCAAGAATTATCAGATAAATTATTCCTATATTGCGATACCCGTGGCTCTGCTGCAGTTCGCAAGAATATTTATTTACCCCATGATGGCACACAGGGCCACCACACTCACCACGGGAGTGGAAGAGCAGGTTATGAAGGACGGCCAGTTTATCCGCCTAGTGATCTATCTTGTGTGCTCGGGTGTGTGTCTGCTTCTTTCGGCTGTTATAGGAATCATCAAGTGCAACAATCTGAAGAAGCATATTGAAAGTGTAGAAAAGGTTTAAACAGGAGAAGCATTATGGCGCAGTTATCCCTGCAGCATCTTGATAAGATCTACGACAATAAGGTGCAGGCTGTTTATGATTTTAATATCGATATAGAGCAGGGCGAATTCATCGTTCTTGTAGGGCCTTCCGGATGCGGAAAGTCCACTACTTTACGTATGATCGCCGGCCTCGAGGATATTTCGAAGGGACACCTGATCCTTGACGGAAAAGATATAACGACACTTCCTCCCAAGGACAGGGACATGGCTATGGTTTTCCAGAACTATGCTCTTTACGGTCACATGACCATATATGAGAACATGGCCTTTTCACTCACACTACGCAAGGAAGATCCCAATATCATCCACAAAAAGGTGCTTGCGGCAGCTGAGATACTTGATCTTACAAGCCAGCTGAACAAAAAGCCCAACCAGCTTTCCGGCGGACAGAGACAGCGTGTTGCCATGGGACGTGCCATTGTGCGAAACCCCAAGCTGTTCCTTTTTGACGAGCCTCTTTCCAACCTCGATGCCAAGCTGAGAGGTTCCACAAGGCGCGAGATAATGCTCCTGCACAAGAGGCTGGGAGCTACCATGCTTTACGTTACACATGACCAGACAGAGGCGCTTACTCTTGCTGACCGTATCGTGTGCATGTCAATGGGGCATGTGCAGCAGATAGGCACTCCGCTGGAGCTTTACGATAATCCCGCCAATCTGTTTGTAGCAAGCTTTATCGGGCTTCCTCCCATGAACTTCTTTGAAGTGCTTGTGAGCGGAGATAAGCTCATAGGGCCTCATTTTGAGGCGGAGATGAATCCCGAGCAGAAGGATCTTCTTGCTTCATATCAGGGCAAACATATCACACTCGGTGTAAGACCCGAAAATATTGCAGAGGGTGGAACCATTCCGGTTAAGGTTTCAAAGAACGAAAATCTTGGAATGAACACTCTTGTTCACGGCCATATCGACGGAACAGCGGCAGAGGGCAAGATCGTGTGCAAATTCCGCGGATGGTGTGATTATAAGGACGGTGATATCGCTATGGTATCCTTCAAGAAGATGCACTTCTTTGACAAGGAGACCACAAATGCGATCACAAGGGAGGCACAGGTATGAAATTTCTGAGGGCCGTAAAGGAATTTTTCCGTAAAAGAATGGTTGCTTTAAAGCGCAAGCCCCAGATGATCCCAATGGTTGTGCTTGCTGTGACATTTCTTATATATTCGCTTAATCTGAGAATAGTTTCGGATACCACGGCGAGGATCAATATCGCAGGAATGGGACTTGCGGGATTTGCCACGATGCTACTTTCCATTCTTTCATTTGTATGCTTTCTCAATGCATTTCCACACAGAAAGCCGGTTAATGTGCCGATGCTTGTTCTGTTTTTCCTGATGCAGGGTATCGTAGGATTCTGTAATAAGTTTTATTCCTCCAAGATCAATTACATGATCAATCTTACCATCGTAAATGACGGCAGGGATAAGGCAAAGGATATGCTGGTGAAGAATCCTTTTATCCTTAAAGCTCTCAAGATGCTGAATGTTCACTTTATCTTTATCGTGATCACAGTTGCTCTTGTAGCACTTTTGCCCCTTTATTCAAAGCTTCTTCGCAAGATCAAGACTTCTATCGATGTGGCGGGCAACGATCAGATGGGTGCTATCGAGATATCGAATGAGGAGTGAGCTTAGTGGCTTTTGGCAAGAAAAATAACAAGGCCGGTTATTCGGAGGATGAAAAAAAGTCCGCAGCCGGATATTATGAACTGAAAACAAAAGCCGTTAACGATCTGATCGAGGCAGAAGAAGGAAAGGCTCCCGAGTATTCCAAAGAGGAGCTTAACAAATACCGCAGCAGACGGGGCAGATTTCACCTGCCGGACGTGCTCAAGATAATACTGATCAAATTCTGGTTTGCAGCCATGATCTGCTTTTTCTTCATCTGGGGGCTCGGCGGAAGGCTCGGTGGAATGATCGACACGGTGCTGATAGTAGGCATCGGATACGGTATAGTGATCGATTTGCTTGAAAACAACGCCATCAGGTTTTTTGCAAAAACAGAAGGTGAGTATGATAAATGGATGATGTTTCCCAGAAAGAGATATGTCTCATTTATCCTTAACATTATTTATTCGATCTTAGTTATTTTTATCGTATATATGCTCTACAATGCGATAAACCTTGTATACATAAAGCTGTCCGGTAATCAGGATCAGATACTTCTGGGTGTTGAGCCCATCCTTTTCGGACTTTTCTGCATGGGCACGGATATGGCTCTTGTGGGAATGAAGAATCTGTTTAAAAAGATACTGGCTGATGCTAAAAGGAGTGCTTAAATGGCTTATCTTGAACTAAAGAATCTCAACAAGATATATCCGAACGGATTTCATGCCGTTCATAATTTTAATCTTGAGATAGAGCAGGGAGAGTTCATCGTTTTCGTTGGTTCTTCCGGATGCGGAAAATCCACCACTCTGCGTATGATCGCAGGGCTTGAGGAGATAAGTGACGGAGAGTTTCTCATTAACGGTAAGCGTGCAAATGAATTAAATCCCCGTCAGAGAGAGGTAGCCATGGTTTTCCAGAGCTATGCTCTTTATCCCCAGATGACCGTGTATGACAATCTGGCATTCAGCCTTACGCTCGAGGGTGTTGATGAAGATGTTATCGAGGAAAAGGTTAACAGGACCGCTGCGATCCTTGGCTTGACCGAGTATCTCGACAGGCTTCCCAGAGCTCTTTCCGGCGGACAGAGACAGCGTGTAGCCGTAGGCCGTGCCATTATCCGCAAGGTAGGAATTTTCCTTATGGACGAGCCTCTTTCAAACCTCGATGCAAAGCAGCGTGTTACCATGCGTTCCGAGATCACACAGATCCACAAGGAGATCGGAGCCACCACCATATATGTTACCCACGACCAGACCGAAGCCATGACTATGGCCGACAGGATAGTGGTAATGAAAGAGGGTTATATACAGCAGGTGGGAACCCCTCATGAGCTGTATTTCAATCCCACGAATGTGTTTGTTGCCGGCTTCATAGGAGAGCCTCCCATGAACTTTGTAAAGGGAACTCTCAAGGACGGGAAGATCGCATTCGGCGATCAGAAGATCGATCTTAAGTCGCAGTTTGCCGACAAGGTATCCGGATATGAAGGAAAAGAGATCGTCTTTGGTTTCAGGCCCGAGGCTATCGCTCTGGGCGAGGAAGAAAATGCATATCATATTCGCTGCAATGTAGAGCTTACCGAAATGCTCGGCGATAATACAAATGTGTATATCACAAACGGTGATCAGCAGGCCATCCTCAAGGTGGATCCTCATGATACACCCGATGTTGACAGTGAAATAACATTCTCCATCCCGTTTAAGAGTGTGTACCTCTTTGACAGTGAGACAGAAAACAGAATTTAATCTTTAAGGTATGACTCATTATGGCAGGATTTGTATCCAAACAGGATGAGAGATTCAGGGATTATGCACTGAATGCACCTCTTCTGAAAGTGCTATTTTCCGTTTGCATGCCGCTTGCGCTCTATCAGGCGATGCAGTCCATATTCAGCGTCGTAGATGCTCTTATGGCTGCTCATATTGGATCGCAGGCGGTTTCTGCTATTTCAAGCCTTTCTCAGATCACCACGATGGTAACTGCTGTGGGCACGGGACTGGCTGTCGGTGGCTCCATACGCGTGTCGGAGAGCTACGGGCAGGGAAATTATGAAGACGTAAGGAAAAGGTGTTCCACGCTCTATGTGAGCGTGATAGTGATAGGGCTTGCGCTTTCCGCAATACTGGTACCCTTTGCAAGGCCCTTCCTTACTCTGATAGCCACGCCAAAAGAGCTGATAGACGCCGGTGTCGGATACTTCAGGGTGCAGATACTCATCCAGACGATAACATTTTTCAACACAGCTTATATAGCGATAGAGAGAAGCCGCGGACACAGCAAAAGGCTGATGCTGCTAAATATTATAGTGTTTGTGGTTAAGCTTTTGGTTTCGGCTCTGTTTATATATGTATTCCACGGCGGCGTGATAATGATCGCCTTCGCTACCCTTATTTCACAGCTTGTGATGTTTGCCATAGCGGTGATCTCCATGGTAAACGACGAGGGATGCTTCAAATTTGATATTAAGTTTGCTGAGTTTAAAAAGAGGACGACAGTCCCCATTTTAAAGCTTGCTTACCCGGTAGCTGCCCAGAAGATGCTTTTTGCGGCAGGCAAGGTAATAGTCAATTCCATGTCGGGCATGTATGGGCCGCTTACGGTGGGTGCCCTGGGAATATCCAACAATATCGGAGGCCTTACCACCAACTGGTTTACGGGCACACATGACGGAGCTTCGGCTCTTGTGAGTCAGAACAGGGGCGCGGGAAAGTATAAAAGAACTGTCCGTATATTCTGGCGCCTGACCGTGATAAATGTGATAGTCGGCATTATAGGATACCTGATAGTAACCTTCACGCTTCCCATGCTGGCAGAGGTATTTGCCCGCTCCAAGGACAGCTTCGACAGTGTATTCTGTGATATGATAGTTGATATACACAGGTACGAGATGATGGGATATATCACTCTGGGAATCGCCTCCGCTGTGGATGCGTTTCTTATCGGTCTGGGAAGAGCAAAGACTGTGATGTTTCTTAATGTATCGAGAGTGTTTATCTTCCGCGTGCCGGTACTTTTTGTTCTTCAGAAGTTCACCAATATGGGACCTGAGGCTGTGGGCGTTACAATGATGACAAGCAATGTGAGCACGGGAATCGTGTCGTTCCTTGTTGTATTGCCGACGCTGATAAAGACATGGAAAAAGCCGGATGCCGCGGAATGACAGCTTATAAACACGGATGAAGCTGCAGTATTTCATAGATGCAGGGAGAAATGATTTGATAAAGCTTTTTTATGCGGGCGACAGCACCGTAACATTCAATAAAATAGATTCATACCCTCAGGCGGGGCTTTCCCAGGGACTTACCTGGTACCTTAAAGATGATGTGTTTCTGAGGCCCTTCGGAGTAAACGGAAGGAGTACAAAATCCTTCATCGATGAAGGAAGGCTTAAAGAGATAGAAGATGAGATAGGCGAGGGAGATTTTCTCTTTATCGAATTCGGTCATAATGATGAAAAAGAGAGTGATCCTTCCAGATATGCCGCAGCAGATGCGGAGTATAAGGATAATCTTAAAAGGTTTGCGGATGTGGCAAGAAGACACGGCGCGCATCCTCTTATTATCACATCGGTGGCAAGAAGGCTGTTTGATGAAAATAATATTTTTAAGCCGGGAAGTCACGGAGCATATCCCAAATGTGCCATAGAGGCCGCAAATGAAGCGGGGGTGCCATATATTGATCTTAACAGGATCAGCGAGGATTATCTTGCTTCCGTGGGCGATTTCGCATCAAGGCCCATGTATGTTTATCCCAAGGATAATTCACATCTGACCATGCATGGGGCAGTGGTTTATGCGGGGTTTATTGCGGAGGGGTTAAGTGAACTGGGAAGCCCTTATTCCGATTTACTTATCCGCCGGATCGATAAGCCGGACAGGGACAACAATTACGAAAAAGATGAGACGGTTGATTAAAAGCCGATCACAGCCGGTAAACCGGTCGATAAAGGTTTGACAGAGGATTTATTAATGACGAACGAAACAAAAGAAATGATCCAGAATTACATAGAATATCTCCTTGATAATTCCACTGCCGAAAAGCCTATGTGGAATAAGGAACTCGTGC
The DNA here is from genome assembly GCA_947164865.1 of uncultured Lachnospiraceae bacterium. Classification (GTDB taxonomy): domain Bacteria; phylum Bacillota; class Clostridia; order Lachnospirales; family Lachnospiraceae; genus AC2028. The sequence continues at coordinate 20,760 of CAMUYA010000021.1, read as the reverse complement.
GCGGCGGAAAGAGCAATAAGTGGAATTACATCGACGGATGTATGATCACGGCACTTCTTTCTCTCTATGAATACACCGGAGAGGACAGGTACTATAATTTCGCCAGATCGTTTATCGACCATTTTGTTCAGGACGACGGAACCATCAGGACCTATGATGTCAAGGAGTATAATCTCGATAATATCAACACTGCAAGTAATCTTTTTTATCTGTATGATACAACCGGAGAAGAGAAGTACAAAAAAGCGCTGGACCTTGTAAGATCCCAGCTTGATACCATGCCCAGAACCGCAGAGGGAAGCTTCTGGCACAAAGATATCTATCCCGATCAGGTATGGCTTGACGGGCTGTATATGGCGGAGCCTTTTTACATGAAGTACGAGACCAAGTTCCGCAAGATGGAAAAATGCCCGGATGTGCTTTTGCAGTTTAAGAATGTTGAAAAGAACATGAAGGACCCTGTTACAGGGCTTTATTATCATGGTTACGACCACAGCAGGAAAATGTACTGGTGTGATGAAAAGACAGGCTGCAGCCCTAATTTCTGGCTGAGGGCGCTGGGATGGTTTGCACTTTCACTTGTGGAGACAGAGAGCGCAACGGATGAGACTCTGTATTATGAAAAGAGATATTTCGGCAAGCTTCTCGAGGATCTTGTAGATGCCCTTATACCTTTTCAGGATGAGAGCGGAATGTTTTATCAGGTGGTTGATAAAAAGGATGCGGAAGGAAATTATCTCGAGACCTCCGGAACCGCACTACTTTCCTATGCGATACTTAAGGCAGTGCGCTTGAGATTCATTTCTCCAAAGTATGCGGTGATCGGCGAAAAGGCCTTTGACGGCATTGTGAATAAATACCTGGTAAAGCAGGAGGATGGCACTCTGGGGCTCGGCGGAATATGCCTTGTAGCAGGGCTTGGAGGAAAGAAAAAAAGAGACGGATCCCTTGAGTATTATTTCAGCGAGCCTGTTGTTGAAAACGAAGCAAAAGGAGTGGCACCCTTCCTTCTTGCATACACCGAAATGCTGAGGCGCAGCTAGATCCGGAAACGCAGCCGGATCCGGAGGCGCTGATGCACACGTAGTTTTGATGTGATCTGTTAATGGAAGATGCATAACCCATAAAGAGGTTAAGATATGGATTTTCATATAATCGAAATTTTTAAAAGAAGCATATGTATCGAGCGGGAAAACAGCGACAGATTTGAGACATGGGAAACTGTGACCGTGCTTGTAAACGGTGAGGAAACTCTTACAACAAACCGCAATGTCATAACCATAGGCGGCCTTATTCCCGACACGGAATATGAGATAGGGATAAAAGGCTGTGAGCAGAAGGAGAAGTTCCGCACCGCTAAGGAGAGCTTGCTCCTTAATGTGAGGGATTTCGGTGCAGTGGGGGATGGCGTGCATCCCGATTCAGCCTCTATTCAGGCTGCGATAATGAGCTGCCCCAAGGACGGAACGGTATATGTTCCTGCGGGTAAATATTTATGTACCCCTATCTTTTTAAAGAGCGAGATGAGCTTCTGGGTAGATGATGACGCAGTGATACTTGGAGACACCGACAGGACACATTATCCGGTGCTTCCCGGAATGGTCAGGAACGAATTTGACAATAATGAGGAATACAGCCTTGCATCATGGGAAGGCAATCCTCTCGACTGCTTTGCGTCTCTTATCACAGCGATAGGTGTGCATGATCTTGACATTACAGGCGGCGGTGAGATTAACGGAAATGCCGATAAGAGCGACTGGTGGGTGGATGTAAGGACAAAGCGCATCGCCTGGAGGCCGAAGCTTGTTTTCTTCAATAATTGCGACAATGTAAGAGTGTGCGGCCTTCGCATCAAGAATTCGCCGGCATGGGCTGTTCATCCTTATTACAGTGATAATCTCAAGTTCCTTGATCTTGATATATGGAACCCTTCCAATTCGCCGAATACAGACGGATTCGATCCCGAGAGCTGTGAGAATGTGCTGGTGCTTGGAACCAAGATATCAGTCGGCGACGACTGTATAGCCATCAAGAGCGGAAAGCTCTATATGGCCACCTATCACTACAAAGAGACTAAGAATATAGAGGTCAGAAACTGCAGGCTGGAAAGAGGCCACGGATCCGTGACCGTTGGATCGGAAGTCGCAGGCGGAGTGAGAAATATCAGAGTTTCAAAGTGTGTATTTTCGGAGACCGACCGCGGGCTTCGCATCAAGACAAGGAGAGGCAGAGGGCAGAGATCTTATATAACGGATATGAGATTCGAGGACCTTTACATGGATAGGGTGCATATGCCTATTACCGTGAATATGTTCTATTTCTGCGATCCCGACGGTCATACGGATTATGTCCAGAATCAGAGCGAGTTCCCGGTGGATTACAGAACACCCAGGATCGGAAGCATCACCGCAAAGGATGTGGTGTGCACCGGAGTGGATGCTTCGTTTGTATGTGCAATGGGACTTCCGGAATCATGCATCGAAAAGATAGAGCTTGATAACTGTCAGGTATCATTCCTTCCGAAAGGGAAAAGAACTCCCCAGTGTCCCATTATGATGGACGGGTTCCCCCAGCTTTCCGGCGTGGGGCTTTATCTTAAGAATGTAGCGGAAGTAACAGCTCGTAATGTAGTGATACAGGGAAGTGAGGACAAGGCTCCGAGGCTCGAAAATGCAGGGACAGGGGAGCTTGACATCAGATTTGAATGATTGTATCGTAAAGAAAAGCATTTCCCGGCAGGCAGGTTTATGAATACAGTCAGAAAAGATCTTAAACTTAACAATCATATAAAAGGTATGCTCTGCATATTGGCGGCAGCTTTCGGGTTTTCACTGATGACATTTTTCGTCAGGTTTTCCGGTGACGTACCCACTATGCAGAAGGCATTTTTCAGAAACGCCGTAGCTGCAGTGATCTCGTTTTTTATGCTCCTTTCATCCAAGGAGAAATTCCATATTCACAGATCAAGCTTCGGCGATATTTTTTTCAGGTGTCTGTTCGGAACAAGCGGTCTTATAGCAAATTTTTATGCCATTGACAGGTTGGCGATAGCGGATGCGAATATGTTAAATAAGTTGTCTCCGTTTTTTGCTATCCTTTTATCCATTCCGATACTTAAAGAGAAGCCAAAAAAGGTTGATATTATAGCTACGATAGTAGCCTTTGTAGGCGCGCTGTTTATCATAAGACCTACAGGTAATCTTGCGGTAGTGCCGGCGCTTATCGGGCTATATGGAGGCTTTGGAGCCGGTACGGCTTATGTGTTTGTGCGAAAGCTTGGCGGAAAAGGGGAGAGGACGTCGGTTATCGTTTTTTGTTTCTCGGTATTTTCGTGCATCGTGACGGCACCATTCCTGATATTCAGTTATCATCCGATGACGTTTCAGCAGACGCTTTATCTGTGTCTTGCGGGGGTGTTTGCATCGCTGGGGCAGTTTGGGATAACGAGTGCGTATAAGTTTGCGCCTGCAAGGGAGATTTCGGTGTTTGATTACACGCAGGTGATCTATGCGGCGATACTTGGGATGCTATTTCTGGGGGAGATTCCGGTACCGCTCAGCATCGCGGGGTATGTGATCATAATCGGAGTGGCGGTTGTAAGGTGGCGTATAAATCTCAGGAATACTGATTAGATTTAGATACAGTTTTAATAATGGTTAAATAATCAACTTAGTTACGCGAGCTCGCACAAATGTATGCTTCGAGCACCGCCTCTCGGCTATGGGTCTTCGAGCAGCGGTACTAAACTCGTGCTGCGCATTGCTTGCACTCGTTAAGTGCCGGCCTCAGACACATTGCTCTCAGCATAGCATTTGCACGTACTCGCTGTGACAGGATTTTGCGCCAGCGCGGAGACGTAGCGAATCCATACTTGAAACGCGAAGTCCGTCACTGAAGAAGAAATATATGGAGGCTTACATGCAACTGGGAATAAGATTACACGATATAAAGAAAGCGCCCCTCGAGGAGAGGCTGCAGATAGCGCACGAGCAGGGATTCAAATGCGGCCACATCGCCCTTTCAAAAGTGATAAGCGAATACCCTGTGGATGATGCTGCGCTCACTCCGGGACTTGGAATGTACCTTAAAAAGCAATTTGCGAAATACGATCTAGATGTGGCTGTGCTCGGCTGCTACCTTAACCTTGCAAACCCCAACGAAGAGACTATGAAAAAGACCTATAACCGCTATTTTGCAAATATCAGATTTGCTTCATTCTTGGGAGCGGGCGTAGTAGGAACAGAGACCGGTGCAGTAAATGAAGAGTATAAATTCGTAGAAGAGAATCATTCGGATAAAGCTCTGAAGATATTCATTGAAAGAGTTAAACCCGTGATCAGATGTGCGGAAGAATTCGGAGTGATATTCGCTATCGAACCCGTATATAAGCACATAGTATGCAATCCAGAAAGAGCCAGAAAAGTGCTGGATGAAGTGGGTTCACCCAATCTAAAGATCATATTTGATCCCGTTAATCTTTTAGATATTTCCAATATAGGCAGGCGCGAGGAAGTGTTTGCGCAGACCATGGAACTGCTGGGTGAAGATATAGCGGTACTTCATCTCAAGGATTATGTTGTGGAAAACGGCGATCTTAAATCGGTGGCTTGCGGAACAGGGGAGATGAAGTATGAAAACATACTGAGGTTTGTCAAAGAGAAAAAGCCCTATATGCATGCAACTCTCGAGAATACAGTGCCCGATAATGCCGTCAAAACCAGAGAATTCATACAGGGAATATATGACAGGTTATAAGGGCATATATGAAGGAACACAATTATGATCCGTTAAAAACATTGCCCGGTGTGTAACAAAAAATGATCATGTGATTTACAAAAAATGAATATTATAATTCCTGCGTGCAGTATATACTGATAAATGGTATCATTTAATCATAGGATTTAATTTTTCGGATAACATTACATGACTGCATGAAAGGAGACTGTATGAGTATTGATCTTTCCAAAATGCCCAAGCTCGGATTCGGTATGATGAGACTTCCCGAAAAGGACGGTGTGATCGATCATGAGCAGGTTTGCAAAATGGTTGATGATTATATGAAGGCAGGAATGAACTATTTTGATACTGCCTATGTGTATCACGGCGGTAAATCGGAAGTTGCTGCAAGAGAAGCTCTTGTTAAAAGATATCCCCGCGACAGCTTTATGCTCGCAACCAAGCTTCCCGCATGGGAGATCAAACAGCCATCCGACGTTGACAGGCTGTTTAACGAGCAGCTCTCACGTGCAGGCGTAGACTATTTTGATTTTTATCTGCTCCACTCTATCGAGGACGGTCATAATTACGATACATACGTAAAATATGACTGCTTTAACTGGGGGGTAAAGAAGAGGGAAGAGGGAAAGATCAAGCATCTGGGCTTCTCATTCCACGGAACTCCCGGATTATTAAAAGAGATAGTGGATTCTCATCCCGAGATAGAGTTTGTTCAGATTCAGCTTAATTACCTCGACAGAAAGAATCAGGTGGTTCAGTCACAGGCACTCTATGAGATACTTGCCGAGAGAAACATTCCCATGATCATCATGGAGCCTGTAAAGGGCGGAATGCTCGCAAATATGCAGCCTGCCATCGAGGAGGTATTCAAGGCACGTCAGCCCGAGAAATCAATCGCTTCATGGGCTCTTCGCTTTGTGGGCTCGCTTCCCGGAGTTATGACGATACTTTCGGGTATGTCGAATGAGGAGCAGATGCTCGATAATATAAATACATTTAAGGATTTCGAGCCTCTTGCCGAGGATGAGTTTAAGCTTGTGGATGAAGTGACGGAGAAGGTGCTCAGCACACCTCAGATCGGATGTACCGCATGCAGATACTGCTGTGACGGATGCCCTATGAAGATAAGCATCCCCGATGTGTTCAGAACTATAAACACTCTTAGATATTATCCCAATGACTGGAGAGCAAAGGCTTTCTATTCAAGAGTTTCCCAGGCGGGCGGAAAGGCTTCCGACTGCATAGGCTGCGGCCAGTGCGAGAGAGTATGCCCTCAGCATCTTCCCATCATAGACCTTATGAAGGAAGCTGCAGAGATGCTTGACAATTGATAAACGGTTATTGATGAATGATTACCGATATATGATCACTTATACATGATCATTCATGACAATAGACCAAAACATACTAACGGGCTCGATCTATGACTTGTCGAAAATCTTTTCGTAAGTCAGAAAATCGAGCTCGTTTTCGTCTATCTCGCGGGCGAAGGGCGCCGAGGGAACAAACGCTTCACCATCGGGCCTGAAGCATCCGTATGTGGCAAAGCATGAGCATTCTCTTGCGTGAGGCTTATCCCAGTCGTGGAAGCCTTCTTTACAGATGTGCTCGCCAATTGTGCAGTCAATGAATACGGATCTGGCATAATCCCTCCAGGGCCTTCCGAGGTATACACTTCCGGGAGGGCATTCTTGGGATACAAAGTTGCACCCTTTGAATATGTATCCGTATTCCTGGCCTTCAGGAGTGGATGGAGCTGTTATATAGCCGTGGATAACAATATCATCAGATTGCTTTTCATCGGATTTGTTTTTATCAGATTTATCAGAGCCTGACTCAGATGCCGGACTCTTTTTTTGTACTTCAAATGCTCTTGCAAGTGATTCTATCACGCAGTTTTCAAAAAGTGCAGTCGCACTTCCGAATATGAAATCCACATTTCCGCAGATATAGCAATTTTTATAATGATGGCGTCCGTTAATCCTCTCATCAAACTGCTTGGGACCGATGAATCCGCCGGGCTGGATCTCCTTGGGTGGGAGAGGACCTGTAAAGAGAGTATCCTGGCGACCGAGGAGCCGCACGTTTTCAAAATAAAGATCATCACCGTCCGCATATAGAGCGATAGCCTGCCATGCTTTGTCCTCAGTTCCGGAAGAGTTTGCAATAGTAAGGTTTTTGACAGTCACATTACTTGCATCTATAAAGAATGAATATGAGCGGAAAGTGCCCCGCTTTGATCCGTCCGGCATATCCTGTCTGGCACAGTCGTCATAATATATTACGGTTTCCACGGCTGAGTTTCCCGTTCCCTCGATCGTAACATTACCGCGGCGCAGTTCTGTTTTTTCGTAATATTCACCCGGGGATATTTTTATATTTACATCAATCGAAGGATCGCCCGGGAGCGCATTTATCGCAGCCGACAGGGAAGAAAAATGATTCTCGTTTTCCGTAGTATTTTTATCAACATAAAATGTGGTCATAGAGCAGATGTTCAGTCCTTTCAGGTTGGAAGCTTTTATTAGTTTATACTCGTAAAACGATCGGATTTAAGGGTTTGCCTTGCGCGCCATCACGAAGCAAAACATATATATTCAGTTTACCACATTATTTACCTTATAGGAAAGTCCTTCAAGCTTTCCAATTAGATAAAAAAGCTCCGCGAGGATGCGGCTCGCGCGGATATGAAGTTTATATTTTTTTTAGAATTAAATTAGCACTCACCTCTTGACAGTGCTAACAATGAGTGTTATAACACATATAGAACAAGAGATAAGGAACATTCAGAGCAGAAACAAAAGAAAAGACTCTGAATTCGCTACAGATCCCTTGCTTGGAAACAAAATAGTTTATAGCCTGCCGGTCGGCAGAGCGAAAGGAGGAATGACCTATGTTGTATCCAAGTTTATTTAATGACAGTTTGTTTGATGATCTTATGGATTTTGATTTTCCTGTATTCCCGAGAGACTACGGCGAAGTTGACAAGAAGCTTTACGGAAAGAATGCAGCCCGCGTTATGAGGACGGATGTCCACGAGCATGATGATTCCTTTGAGGTTGATATCGATCTGCCCGGATTTAAGAAGGATGAGATCAATCTTAATCTCGAGAACGGTTATCTTTCCGTTTCCGCTTCCAAGGGACTTGACGAGGAAGAGAAAAACAAGAAGGGTAAAGTAATCCGTCAGGAGCGCTACACCGGATCGATGCAGAGAAGCTTCTATGTCGGAGAGCAGATCACCGAAGAGGACATCAAGGCCAAATTTGAGGACGGAGTGCTCAAGCTTGTTGTTCCCAAGAAGGATGCAAAAGCTGTTCCCGAGAAAAAGTGCATAATGATCGAGGGATAATATGTCATAACAGGATCCCCGAGGGTAAAGTACCCCCGGGGGTTTTTGCTTTCCGGGAAAGCTCCCAGAATAACCCGGAGGATTAACTCGCCGCGATGATATATTCTGACAATTCAAAAAATAGATTGAATATTGTATTATGTATACTTTTATGGTAAGATTATTTTGTATTTCTGTACTATTTTGAGAATTGTTTGTGTAAGGTGACGAGATGGTTTATGAGTTGATTCCTACCGCCGTAAGAAACCTGTCATTTCATTTTTCAGCATTTATATTTGATGCGGCACTTATTTTTTTACAGATTTCCCTCGGCAGAGAAAAAAAGAACAGGAATAATAGATTCCTGACACTTTCGGTATTTATTATTTTTGGAATAATCTTCACTTGTTTTGACTGTGTCACGAGAAGAGTCGGATTGTTTATTGTCCCTCAGCCTGTGGCGCTCATTGCCAATCATCTGGCATACGGCTCAAATATATTCCTTACATACTTTTTTGCCAGATATATAGAAAGCTATTTTGAGTGCGATTTTAAAAGCAGGTTTTCGTCCTTTAATTCCTTCCTGGTAGTCTTTTCAGTGTTGTTTGTTATATTCGGAGCACTGTGGAGAATACCCATGCTGGACGGTACTCCCGAGAAGCTGAACATGCCCGGCTGGTACCGTTATATTACAGGGTTTATTATCGAATTATATTACCTGACATATTCTGCGGTATTCTTTGTAAGAAGGCGCAAGCAACTTGACAGGAGAGCTGTGGTCACTGCTGTTGCTGCGTTTGGAATCACTATAGGAGCGATAGCTCTTGAGGCGTTCAATCATACCGGTATTTATTTTAACTATTTAGGAGCTGTGTTAGGCCTTTATGTTTTCTATATCGGTAATGAAAACTCCGACTACAAATATCTGATAAAGACAATGCATGATCTGGAGGAGGCAAAAAAGAAAGCTGACAGCGCAAACCAGTCCAAGTCGGATTTTCTTGCCAGCATGTCACACGAGATCCGCACGCCTCTTAATGCTGTGATCGGAATGAACGAGATGATCCTCAGAGAGAGTGAGAACCCAACAGTTATCTCTTATGCGAGAAATGTTGAAAGTGCCGGAAACAATCTGCTTTCGATCATTAATGATATTTTGGATTTTTCCAAGATCGAGGCGGGAAAGCTGGAGATCGTGGAAGGACAATACAAATTCAGTTCTGTCATCAATGATGTGGTGAATATGATATCCATCAAGGCATCATCAAAGGAGCTTGAATTTGAGGCCAATGTAGATGAACTGCTGCCTGACGGACTTATCGGCGATGAGGTGCGTATAAGGCAGGTGCTTGTAAATATCCTTAATAATGCAGTTAAGTATACCAATAAGGGATTTGTCAAGTTTATCGTTACAGGTGAAAGATCGGCAGGAAATGTTTGCCTTGTTTTCAGAGTAACGGACAGCGGTATCGGAATAAGAGAAGATGATATTCCAAAGCTCTTTGGCAAATTTGAACGTGTTGACCTCGGTCAGAATAAAACGGTTGAAGGTACAGGTCTTGGGCTTGCCATCACGCGCAGTCTTCTGGAGATGATGCACGGAACAATAGAGGTGGAGAGTGTCTACGGCAAGGGCTCAACCTTTATAATCACTCTTCCCCAAAAGATTGCTTCGGACGAGCCTATAGGTGATTATCACAAGAAATTTGAGATGAATGCAAAGGAGAGCAGGATCTACAAGGAGACATTTATTGCTCCCGATGCGCATATCCTGGTTGTGGACGATATGCCCATGAACCTTACGGTAATAACAAGGCTTCTTAAAAAGACCAAGATAAATATCGATACGGCAAAGAGCGGAAAAGAGGCTCTTGAGCTTACCATGTCCACAACTTATGATCTTATATTTATGGACCAGTTAATGCCGCAGATGGACGGATCAAAAGCCCTCCATCATATCAGAAATCAGCTCCACGGCATGAATACACAGACCCCTGTTATATGCCTGACAGCGGATGCAGTTTCCGGTGCCAAGGAAAAGTACCTGACGGAAGGCTTTACGGATTATCTGTCAAAGCCTGTTAAAGGGTATGCACTGGAAGCATTGCTTTCGGAACATCTGCCACAGGATAAAGTGTTCAGGATAGAAGACGGATCCTGATCTGAGGATACTGTATGAAGGCTTCGTTACGGCAAGTCGTAATAATGATAATTGCATCGGTACTCGCTTTGGGGATTATAGCTCTGAACTTTATAGAGATATATAAGCATGCGAGAGCCAATCTGATCTCGCAGCAGCAAAACGAGATATTAAGAGCTGCCATCGATACCAATTATGTGCTCGATGCCAGTGTGGACGCTGTGCGCACAACTGCCTACACGATCGACCGTATGATGCAGAACGGAACGGATACCGATGAAAACATTTCAGAGTTTTTAAAGACACAGTCCGTAACATATACCAATGCGTTGGATCCGGATTTTGACGGCCTCTATGGTGTTATAAACGGGAAGTATTTTGACGGAGTCGGTTGGGTCCCGCCCGAGGGATATATCCCCGAGGAACGCCCATGGTACAGATCCGCACTGGCAGCTGCAGGGAAGGTTACTCTTGTCACTCCCTATGTGGATGCTCAGACAACGGATTTTATGATGTCTGTAAGCTGCCTGCTTTCCGACAGGCAGAGCGTAATATCGCTTGACGTTTCCCTTGACGGGATTCAGAGGCTTACCGAGAATGCGGCTGCCAAAAACGGATGGACCAGCGCGATAATAGTCGATTCGGAAAATAACGTGATAGCTCATTCCGATCACAGTCAGGTCGGAGTAAATCTGGCACAGGATAGGGGCTCCTTTAATTCGCTTGTTTCGAAGAGCATAAGAGAAGCCTTGAAAGAGCCTGTGCTTATCAATCATTCAGGAAAGACATATCTGGTTTTTGCCGCGGATATAGATAATTCGTGGCGTTCTGTTGCCGTTGTGGAGGATGTGACCCTTCAGAGCGGATTCAAAGATGTAAACACCCTGCTTATATTTTCATGTGTAGTGGTTGCCTGTCTTTTGGGCATCGTTATATATGGTGTCAGAAAGGAACATAAAAAGATAAGAGCAGTCGGAGAGCAGGTAGTAACTGCCGGCGGAATGTTCGAAATGGCGTATCTTATAGATCTTAAGTCCGATACTTATGTAGAGATGGATCGCTTTGCGCAGGGACTTGATGTCTCGGAGAATCGCATTAAACAGGCTCAGACGAAGCTGAGATCAATAATGGATTCCATTACGGATGAAAGATTCAAGGCAGCGATATTCACTTTTACCAATCTTGAAACTCTGCAGGAGAGGCTTGACGGAAACAAGACTGTTATCAGAGAGTTCACCGATACAAGGAACAGAAGATGCTGCGGAAGATTTGTTGCGATGGAGTACTCCGCGGAAGGAAAGCTTGAAAGCGTGCTCTGGGTTGTGGAAGTGATCGGTGAACGCAGAAAGTGGGCATTGCCATGAAGAAAAAAAGAAAACTTTGGGTGCTGCTCATTATAGCAGCCCTGTGTGTATATACAATGATCATATACAGCTACTTCGGTGCTCCCATGGGTGATCCGGAGATGGAGCACCATATTCTTTTGTCGAAAAGGATATATTCTTCCATCGATAAGGTTATGAATGAGCCTATCAGTGTGGCAAGGGCTATGGCATCGGATACTTTTGTTAAAGACTTTATGAAGGATGAAATCCGTCTTTCTGATAAAAATGCATCGGATATTGCACAGAGATATCTTTCCACACTTAGGGACGGAACGGACAGTTATGGGACTTTTATTGTATCTGCAGGGAGCTTCAGGTACTTTACCTGCGACGGATTATACAAGATCATCGATCCCGTTAATGATTATTATGATCGTTGGTACAATGAATTTATAACCAAAGATATCCTGTATGAAATGAATGCCGATGCGGATGAAGCCAGGGGCGGGATCTGGACTGTTTTTGTCAACTACAAGGTGTATGACGATGCAGGCAATTTCCTGGGAGTGTGTGGAGTAGGCATCGAAATGAATGAGCTTCAGAACCTTATCAGAGATTTTGAGGAGGAGTACGGGGTAAAGATCACGCTGGTAGATTCGGAAGGCCTTGTGCAGGTTGATACGGATACCATTAATATCGAAAATGTGTATAAATCAAGCAGCCTTCTTTCCACTTCAACGGATTATGTCTATACATCCAAAGGGGCAAGCGGCTTTGTGATCACCCAGTTTGTGGATTCTCTCGGGTGGTATCTGGTGGTGCAGAGCCGGTCGTCCATGCACAAATACACCATGATAAATCCCATGTTTTATGTGCTTGAACTGATTGGATGCGCGATCTGCGGGTTGGGAATATGGGTGCTTCTCAGAAAAACGCAGTCATCGAAAAAATCCGGCCGGGATGCGCAGGTGGATGAGCTTACCGGATTATATAACCGTAATTACTTCAAGGCGGTATACGGTGAACACGGTATATTCAATACCGTACGTTACAAGAGTATTGCGGTTTTTGATATCGACTTTTTTAAAGAAGTAAACGATACGGAAGACGGAAATGAGATACTTAAGCATGTGGCCGAGAGCATGAGGGAAGTCTTCGGAGAAAAGGGCGAGATATTCAGATGGGGCGGAGACGAATTCATGATCCTGATGGAATGGTCGATAGAATTCGGATACGGGCTTTGCAGAGAGTTATGCCGGAAGCTTCAAAGCGAAGGAAAGGTCACTGTTTCTATAGGGGTTACTGAGGTCAGACTCTCTGATACCATCAAAAAGAATTATTACCGTGCCGCGCAGTATTGCTATCTTGTTAAGGAGATGGGCGGAAACGGTGTGAAACGCGGATAGGGGAACCGATTTGAGATCATTACGTACAAAGCTGTTTTTCCTCATTTTCATAATAGTCTTTGGCGTGTATCTGGTGCTTTCACTTGTGGGAGCACACGATATGCTTGAAACCATCGAAGAAGACACCGCTCTCGAGATGTCGATGATCACTCATCAGAAAGCGGAGGAGCTTAACGTGCGCCTTTCCGGGATTGAGCGCGCGGTGGATGAGCTTGCAAAATACATCGAAAAGAACGCTGACGCCGAAAGGATGAAGACCGATGAAGCCTATATGACGGAGTTTATGGATCAGCTTTCCGTAAGGAGTATCGATGCGGCAAGGATAGCAGGAAATGTGGAAAATGTCTATTTCAGACCGGAGCCCAACGAGTACGGATCACGATCGGGAATTTTTCTTATCAGAAACGCATTTGATGATTTCCTCAGCGTTGAATGTACGGATATTCTTGCGTATGAGCCCGATGACAGGGATCATGTGGCCTGGTATTATGAGCCTTTAAAAAGCGGAAATGCCATTTGGCTGGCCCCGTATTACAACAGGAATATCAATATCTTCATGACTTCATACGTGTCGCCTGTTGTGGTGAACGGACGCTTTTTTGGCGTGGTCGGAATGGATATCTACATGACATTTATACACAGTGTCATGGACAGTATAGATTACAAAGACGGATTCGGCTTTTTGGTAGAATCAAACGGTAATATCGTATATCACCAGGATTATCCCTACGGACTGTCTAACGTAATGGTGGACGAAGAGCTTGCAAAAGCGATTGATGCGGTGATAAGCGATCAGTTAGCGGATGGCGGAAATATCAAGTATTTCTGGAATGAAAAACCGCATATATTGACATCATCATCCCTTGGTAACGGAATGTATCTGGCGCTGTCGGTTCCGGAGGAGGAGATCCTTGCGCCCAGGCTGAGGCTGTGGCACAAAATGCTTATTATTTTCTGCGCAGCATTTGCGGTTATATTTGTAGTGGTCTGGCTTGTAATGGCAAAGATAATAAACCCGGTAAAGGAGCTTACGACAGCAGCAAAGCGGCTTTCAAAGGGAGAACTTAACGTTCCTATAAATTATCATTCAGATGACGAGATAGGAGCTCTGGCAGACAGTATCAGAATGATGGCCGGGGAGCTGCAGGAATATATCGGATATATTCACGCTCAGGCTTATGCCGATGAGATGACGGGTGTGGGCAACAAGGCTTCCTACGCCGATATGATCAAGATACTGGACCGCAAGATAGAAGAGGGCTTTGCGGACTTCTTCATCGGTGTATTTGATGTTAACGGATTAAAAGCGATCAACGACCGGCTGGGCCACGAGTACGGTGACATGGTCATAACCGATTCTGCCAATGTTCTTAAGGCTGTATTCGGAGCCGAGAGAGTATACCGCGTGGGCGGTGATGAGTTTGTAACGATCGTGGAAGGTGAGACCAAAGAAGATATAGACAGGTACAGTAATTCCCTCAGGGAAACTCTGGAGAGGCATAATAAATCCGGCAAGCTATATGATGTGGACCTGACATTGTCCCAGGGTTACGCGATGTTTGTAAAGGGCGGAGATACCGAGTATAGACAGGTATTCCGCCGCGCAGATGAAGAAATGTATAAGGATAAGGAACTGTTCTACAAAGAAAAGAACAGCAAAAGGAAACGCCCCGATTAGTTTTTTACGGGTGTATCAGAATGAGGTGGTGTTTCTTTTGACCAGAGTGCCGGAAAATACCGTTTTATGCGGCATATCCTGCCCGGAAAGCACACCGACAAGGGTTTTAACAAGTGTACGGCTCTGGGTTTCCAGCTGATTATCGATGGAGGTGAGCTCGGGAGTGCAGCATCCCGTAAGAACTGAATTGTTATATCCGATAACAGAAAGGTCTTCCGGTATCCGGAGGCCTTTTTTCTGTGCATATTTAACCGCAGCAATGCCAAGCTGATCGTCGGCAGCCATCACACCGTCAAAGGAGTGTCCCCTTCTTTCATAGTCTGCAATATATTCCGCGATATCTTCAAGACCGGTTATCTCCGAGGGGATCTGACAGATAAGATCCTCGTAATCCTCCTTTTTCTGGCTCTGCATTGCCATTCTGAAGCCGTCCAGCTTCTTACGGCCGCTGTAGGAGAGGGAATTGTAGATATAAAGGATATCGTGGATACCTGATTCATACATCTCGGTAGCGGCGCGGTACATGGAATTCCTGTCGTCGCAGAGAATGCAGTATACGTTGTCGTTGTGATATGAAGCGTTAAGCACCATGACAGGTACTTTGGCAGAACTGTCGATGATATACTGGTTCTCGGTTTCGGCCTCTCCGATAAAGTTGGAACCAACCAGGATCAGTCCGTCCACCTTTTTGGAAAGAATTAGGTTTACATAATTCTTTTTCGCATCCAGATTGTAACCTGTGCAGCACAGGAGAGACTCATATCCGCTTGCCTGGAGATTCTGCTGCAGATAGTAGACTGCCTTTGCAAGGAAGATATCGGATGAATCGGCGCAGAGAATACCGATGGTGCGCATGGATTTAAGACCCATGGCACGGGCGGATGAATTGGGAGTGTAACCGTATTCATCGATTATATCCATTATTTTTTGTCTGGTGGATTCTTTGACCTTGGAGCTTCCGTTCAGTACTCTTGATACGGTGGCAATCGAAACGCCTGCTTTTTCGGAAATATCATAGATAGTAAGGGACATGCAGGTGAAAACCTCCTGTGATCCGCCAAATTGGCGAAAGTATTATATCAGATGTAATGCATGCAATATTTCAATATGTAACTACTTACATTCATTGATTCATTATATTCTTTTTGTGAATTAATTTCAAATGTAATCGAATTTTTTTTATTGTTATTTTTCACAAAATCCGTTTCTCAAACTGTTAAAATTGCCAATTTGATCATAGATTTAAATTCTTTCATTGACTTAATTTCAGAATGGTGTAAAATATGAAATGTAAACGCTTACATAGAAGATGACTTTTTATGCGATTCTTAAAATAATTTTATGATAGTGATAAATACTGTTAAGAAGAGCGATCATCACTATACAGGCTAAATCACTATACAGGTTAAACACTATATAGGATAAACCACTATGCAGGTTAAACCACTATACAGTATTTTATGGTTCAAAGTTTATGAAAAATATGTGAAAGGGGTATAAAAATGGAACTTATTTCAAGAAAAATGACAGGAAAGAAGGAGAGACCCATCAAGGTTCTTCAGTTTGGAGAGGGGAACTTCCTTCGTGCTTTTGTTGATTATATGATCGATATCGCCAATGAACAGGGAAAGTTTGACGGAGATATCGTGCTTGTTAAACCAATAGAATTCGGTAATCTTGATAGATTCCACAATCAGGAGTGCCAGTATACCGTTCAGCTTCGCGGACGTGTTGACGGAGAGCCCAAGAAGATCAACCGTATCGTAACAAGTGTGGCTGACGCTGTTGATGCTTACGGTGAATATGAAAAGTATGCAGAATATGCAAAGCTTGATACCCTTCGTTTTATCGTATCCAACACTACCGAGGCTGGTATCGTGTATGACGAGAGTGACAGCATTGAGCTTAATCCCCCCAAGAGCTATCCCGGAAAGCTCGCAAAGTTCCTGTATGAGAGATATAAGCACTTTAACGGAGCTATAGATAAGGGACTTATCATGCTCCCCGTTGAGCTTATCGATGATAACGGACTGCATCTTAAGGAATGCGTGCTTAAACAGGCAGATAACTGGAATCTCGAGGATGGATTTAAGAAGTGGCTTGATGAAGCCTGCATCTTTACATCCACTCTTGTGGACCGTATCGTTACCGGCTACCCCCGCGATGAAGCAGATCAGCTTTGCGAGGAATTCGGATATAAGGATGAGCTTATCGTAACAGGCGAGCCTTTTGCGCTTTGGGTCATCGAAAGCCCGAGAGATCTTTCCGATGAGCTTCCGCTTCCCGCTGCAGGCCTACCCGTTATCTACACCCCGGATCATCATCCCTACAAGCAGAGAAAGGTGCGCATTCTCAACGGCGCCCACACATCATTTGTACTGGCTTCATATCTTTGCGGAAATGATATCGTGCTTCAGTCAATGAATGATGATCTGATCCTCAAATTCATAAAGGGAACTCTTTTTGATGAAGTTATTCCCACACTCACTCTTCCCAAGGATGATCTTATCAGCTTTGCGAATGACGTGCTTGCAAGATTCAACAATCCTTACGTAAAGCATGCACATCTTTCGATAGCACTAAATTCCGTTTCGAAGTGGCGTGCAAGATGCATGCCCAGCTTCCTGGACTATGTTAAGAACGAAGGAAAGCTGCCTGCACATCTCACGTTCTCCATCGCCGCTCTTATGGCATTCTATACCGGAAGCGAGATAAGGGACAAAGCCCTTATCGGACACAGAAACGGAGAGGAATACCAGATCCTTGACGATATGTCGGTGCTCGAATTCTTTGCGGCAAACAGCGGAAAAGCTCCCGCAGAATTCGCAAAGGCTGTTCTATCGAATACGGACTTCTGGGGGCAGGATCTTTCACAGATCGACGGACTTACGGATTGCATAACCGAGTATATTTCAAGCATCCGTGAAAACGGAATGAGAAAGACTATGGAGAAGTATTTTTCATGAAATCATATATAAAGATAAATGAAAAAGATAACGTGATAGTTGCACTTACGGACATAGCAAAGGGTACCGTGATAGAGGGCGTTACCGCTGTAGATGAGATTCCTGCGGGCCACAAGATGGCGCTTAATGATATCGCAAAGGGAGAGCCTGTGATCAAGTACGGCTACCGTATCGGCAATGCAAAGGAAGATATCAAAGCCGGCTCATGGATCCACACTCACAATGTGGGGACTGCCCTCGGCGAAATACTTGATTACACTTATGAGCCTGTGGAAACAGGCATAAAAAGCGATGATTCGGATGATACTTTCTTTATGGGCTATAAAAGACCCGACGGAAAAGTGGCTGTCAGAAATGAGATATGGGTCATCCCTACTGTGGGCTGCGTAAACAACATTGCAACAGCCATTGCAAAGCAGGCAAATGATTCACTTGCCGGAATGAGCGATATAGTAAAGAGCCGCGTAAGCGAGGTGATCGCATTCCCTCATCCCTACGGATGCTCGCAGATGGGAGACGATCAGGAGAGCACAAGGAAGATCCTGAGCGATCTTATCAATCATCCCAATGCAGGCGGCGTGCTGGTGCTCGGCCTCGGATGCGAAAATAGCAATATAGATGTATTAAAAGCATATATTGGGGAGTATGATGATAGCAGGGTAAAATTCCTTGTCTGTCAGGATGTGGAAGATGAAATGGCAGAGGCTGAAAAGCTTATGGAGGAGCTTATCGGATACGCTGCAAGCTTTGTGCGTGAGCCTATCCCCGCATCGAAGCTTATCATCGGAATGAAATGCGGTGGAAGCGACGGCTTTTCCGGTATTACTGCAAATCCCCTTGTGGGAAGGTTTTCCGACATGCTTGTTTCAAAGGGCGGAACCACAATCCTTACCGAGGTCCCGGAAATGTTCGGCGCAGAGACGATACTCATGAACCGCTGCAAGAACAAGGAGCTCTTTGATAAGACTGTTAATCTTATAAACGATTTCAAACAGTATTTTAAAGATAATAATCAGACCATATATGAAAACCCTTCACCGGGCAATAAAAAAGGCGGCATTTCAACTCTTGAGGACAAATCCTTAGGCTGCACGCAGAAATCCGGAAGCAGCGCTGTAAAAGGCGTGCTGGCATACGGAGAAAGAGTGGAAAATCCCGGCCTTAATCTGCTTTCCGCACCGGGCAACGACCTGGTTGCGGCTACCGCACTTGCTGCAAGCGGAGCTCATATAGTGCTGTTTACCACGGGAAGAGGAACGCCTTTTGCGTGCCCAGTTCCAACCATGAAGATATCCACCAATTCCCGCCTGGCAGGCAAAAAGTCGGGATGGATCGATTTCAATGCCGGAGTGCTTGTGGAAGATGAGGATATGGACGTTACGGCAAAGAGATTTTTTGATTATGTGATCGAAGTGGCTTCGGGTGAAAAGGTTGCGAGCGAAAGAGCCGGATTCCACGATATGGCTATATTTAAGAGGGGCGTTACATTGTAATAAGTGTACTATGCGTTGAGGCGTCGCACCGTCGATCTGCATCGCAAAGAACACAATGCAGATTTCTTATGAAAGAGAGGATCATAAAATGAAAGCATTTATGGACAAGGATTTTCTGCTTCAGTCGGAATGCGCAAAAAAGCTTTTCCACGATTATGCGGAAAAAATGCCGGTGCTGGATTATCACTGCCACATTAATCCCAAGGAGATAGCTCAGGACAGACAGTTTGATAATATCACGCAGGTATGGCTTGGCGGAGACCATTATAAATGGCGCTTTATGCGTTCATGCGGAGTCGATGAAAAGTACATCACGGGAGATGCATCCGATAAGGAAAAGTTCCTTAAATGGGCAGAATGTCTTGGAAAGGCCATCGGGAATCCTCTTTATCACTGGTCACATCTGGAGCTTCAGAGATACTTCGGATACACCGGTGCACTCAGTGCAAAGACAGCCGAGGAAGTGTGGGAGCTTTGCAACAAAAAGCTTGCTGAGCCTTCCATGTCCGTAAGAAATATTATAAAGCAGTCGGGAGTTACTCTTATCTGCACTACGGATGATCCCATCGACACTCTCGAGTGGCATAAGGTCATTAGGGAAGATAAATCGTTTGAAACAAAGGTCCTTCCCGCATGGCGCCCCGACAAGGCGATGAATCTTGAAAAGCCCGATTATGTTGATTATGTTAAAAAGCTTGCAGAGGTAAGCGGGATAACTATCCGTTCGTTTGTGGATCTTAAGAAGGCACTTGTCAAGAGAATGGATTATTTTGCGGAGAACGGATGTATCGTTTCCGATCATGCTCTTGAGTATGTAATGTATGAGCCCGCAGATGACGAGGAGCTTGAAGCGATCTTCAGAAAAGCTCTTATCAAGGATCCTATCAGCCGCAAGGAAGAGATGCAGTTTAAGACTGCCTTCATGACTTTTGTGGCAGGCGAATACACAAAGCGTGACTGGGTAATGCAGCTTCATTACGGATGTAAGAGGGACAACAATACTCCTATGTACGAGAAGCTGGGACCCGATACCGGATATGACTGTATTAACAATTATGCTCCTTCATCACAGACAGCAGATTTTCTCAACAATCTGATCAAAAAGGATTCGCTTCCCAGAACGATCCTTTATAGTCTGAATCCGAATGATAATCAGGCTATAGGAACTATCCTGGGATGCTTCCAGAACAGTGATGCGGTTGCGAAGATCCAGCAGGGAAGTGCATGGTGGTTCAATGATCACAAGGTCGGCATGCAGGATCAGATGACTTCACTTGCAAATCTGGGTAATCTGTCAGGATTTGTGGGAATGCTTACGGATTCGAGGAGTTTCCTTTCATACACAAGGCACGAGTATTTCAGACGTATACTCTGCAATCTGCTGGGAACATGGGTTGAGAACGGAGAGTTCCCGGAGGACTACGATATCCTTGGTGAGATCGTGAAGGATATATCTTATAATAACGCGGTAAGATACTTCAAGTTCAATATGCTTGAAACTGTTTAAGCTTTGAAATGAAAATACTAACTTAGTGACGCAAGCCCGCACAAATGTATGCTTCGAGCACCGCTTCGCGCGCAAGCGCCCCCGCACTTGCTTCGCAAGATGCTCGGTCTATGGGTCTTCGAGCAAGAGCAGATGCCAGCTGCGTACTTTGCAGCGGCATGAAATTTCGTTATGAAT
>CAMUYA010000020.1 GCA_947164865.1 uncultured Lachnospiraceae bacterium | reverse complement strand
GGCGTTTTTGATACGCGATTTCTCCGCTAGGAGAAATTTCCTATAAAGTAAAAAAGCCGTCCGGATGACCGGACGGCTTTTAGCTTTATACCTTACGTTATTATGCGAAAGGATTCTCGGTGGGATAAGGCAGGCTCTTAGGCTGATTGTATGCGATATCCCCCACTCCGAGGAACTTGAATACCTCGAAGAGATACTTTCCGACATGTGAGAAAGCAACTGCACCGTGATGAGGATAGCCCTTCTGAACGAGAACGTGACGATAGAAACGTCCCATCTCGGGAATAGCGAATACACCGATTCCTCCGAAGGATCTTGTTCTTACATCGAGGATCTCGCCTTCTGCGATGTAGGAACGAAGCACACCCTGGCTGTCGCACTGCAGACGATAGAAGGTGATATCGGATGCAGCGAGATCTGCCTCAAGAGTACCTCTTGTGAAGTCAGGCTCGCTTCCTTCGGGCTCGAGAAGTCTGTGCTGGATGAGCTGATACTTAACCGCACGATCCGAGCAAAGCTTGCACTCGGGAGTGTTTCCACAGTGGAAGCCCATGAATGTATCGGTAAGACTGTAGTTGTACTTGCCCTTGATGTCCTCGTCATAGATGAACTGAGGAACAGAGTTATTGATGTCAAGGAGAGTAACGGTATCAGCAGATACGCAGATTCCGATGTACTCTGAAAGTGCGCCGTAGATATCTACTTCACAGGATACGGGAATTCCTCTGGAAGCAAGGCGGCTGTTAACGTAGCAGGGCTCGAAACCGAAGGTCTCGGGGAATGCAGGCCAGCACTTGTCGGCAAATGCAACGAACTGGCTTGATCCCTTGTGCTCTTCAGCCCAGTCAAGAAGTGTAAGCTCGAACTGTGCCATTCTCTCGTTGAGCTCGGGATAATACTTTCCTTCGCCCATTTCCTTAGCCATATCTGCACAAACCTCTGGAATACGGGGATCGTTCTTATGCTTTCTGTAAGAAACAAGAAGGTCAAGCTCTGAATTCTCTTCGATCTCTACGCCGATCTCGTAAAGTCCCTTGATGGGAGCGTTACAAGCGAAGAAGTCCTGAGGTCTGGGACCGAAGGTTATGATCTTGAGGTTCTTAACTCCGATGACTGCTCTTGCAACGGGAACGAAGTCCTTGATCATCTTTGCGATGTCATCAGCGGTTCCAACGGGATACTCGGGGATGTAAGCATCAAGATGTCTCATTCCGAGGTTGTAGGATGCGTTGAGCATTCCGCAGTATGCGTCGCCACGGCCGTTGATCATGTCCTTCTCTGCATCAGAGAATCCCTCTGCTGCTGCTACGAACATGCAGGGACCGTCAAAATTCTTGGCAATAAGTGTTTCGGGTGTCTCGGGACCGAAGTTTCCGAGGAATACTACAAGAGCATTGCACTCAGCCTTCTTTACGTCCTCAACAGCCTTGAGCATATCAAGCTCGTTCTCTACGGTGATCTGGCACTCGTAGATATCGTCACCATACTTGGAAACGATGTCTTTTCTGCGCTGGGTTGAAAGCGCAATGGGGAAGCAGTCGCGGCTAACGGCGATGATTCCGAGTTTCACGTTAGGGATGTTTGTTAACATGTGTGATTCCTCCGTAATTAAGTGTTTATCTATTGGTTTTTTTCATCCTAGTGACGCCGCTTCACACATATGTATGCTTCGATCACCGCCTCTCGGCTATGGGTCCTCGAAGCAGCGGTACTAACTTCGAGCTACGCAAAGCTTGCTCTCAGTAAGTGCCGGCCTCGGACACATTGCTCTCAGCATAGCATATGTGCGAAGCTGCTGGTTAATCATATAGAAACAGTTAATCCTATATTGATAATGCTCTTATACTTCCAGGTTCTCACCCTTGAGGCCGAGGAAGGAGCCCTCTGCCTGGCCGCCGTCCTTGTGGGCGATGAGCCACTTGTTATTTGCGGCAAGGAGTGCATCTTCATCGGTGCATGCAGCGGGATTCTTGGCTGCATGTGACTGCTTGAGATCACCGTTTGTGCCGGCAGGAAGAACTATGGTTACACGGAAGCCGTTTCCGCCCACTCCGCAGGGTGCGTAATGAAGTGTTGTTCCGTAGATCTCGACACCGCATCCGGCAGGAAGAAGGAATGCTTCCATCTTGGAAGTATCATAAGTGAAATCGTCCTCAATATCCTGCTGCATTCCGACGATCAGAATAGCGTCGGTCTGAGCGATATTGAGTTCGCTGCAGCGGTGATACTCAACCGCATTCAGCTTCTGAT
Organism: uncultured Lachnospiraceae bacterium; assembly: GCA_947164865.1. GTDB lineage: Bacteria > Bacillota > Clostridia > Lachnospirales > Lachnospiraceae > AC2028. The sequence goes on along the minus strand of CAMUYA010000020.1, from coordinate 61,474 downwards.
TGTGGCCGTTGCAATAGCCGACCTGGATCGGAAGCTCCCCGTAATAGATTCTCTGAAGATCCTTTGATGTGCCGACTGCCTCTAGAGCCGGATCACCTGCCACATAAACACAATCATCAGGGCAGGGAGTGTTAGCCATAGCTTCCACAAGCGGCTTAAGATCGACATTTTTGATGACCCGTCCGTACTTCTTAAACTGCGGGTCCGTCACCTTCAATACATTCATTGCCATACCTCTCATATTGATAAAATAAATAAAATGGTATCCGGGTGCAAGTCATAAAGACAATCGCACCTAAATACCATTTTATCAGTTATTTTACAAAATAATACCCAAAAATTGCTATTTACTGATTCTCAATAATTGCTATTTGCTATTTTGGGCTATTTTAGCCTATTTTATGCCATAAATACTCGGTTATTCAGCTATTCCGTACCACGCAATGCCTTCATATTCCCATCCGGCCTGTTTAAGCTTGTCACGCTCACGGGTGCTGGTGGTGTAATGATGGGATCCGGCTCCGGAACAGTTGGGGTTATAGAGCCTGTAAAGGGGCTTTCCGCCATCCTTGGGTGCGGAATACCAGCCGATACCTTCGTCCTTCCAGCCCGCTTTAATAAGACTATTCTTTTCCCTGGTACTCATTGTGAAATGATGGTCGCCGGAATTCTCGTTGTAAAGGCGATATACCGGATCACCTTTTTCCGGCGCCGTCCAGCCGGGACCTTCGTAAGTCCAGCCCGCGCCGACGAGAGCTTTCTTCTCTCTTTCACTCTTGGTATAGAGGTGTTCTCCGCTGTTGGGGTTGTATAATCTCGACATAATAACAGACTTATCGGAGCTGCCGGTGTTATCGGAGCTTCCGTGATCGTCGGGATTATTTGTACCACCCTGTTCGGGGGATATAACCACTTCTACATATCCCGCTGCGGAATCGTTATGATTCTCATCTCCAACCACTTTAAAATAAACATAATAGGTTCCGGCGTCGGTTGCTGTAGGTATGGATGTGGTATAAAGGTTATTTGCGGGGGCTGTGGTTGCGTCCGTGCCGAGGGCGTACTGCATAGTGCCGCCGGTGGCTGTTCCGGCAGTTACAAGCTCCTGTGCCTCTCCATTGTATGTCAGTGTCTTGGCTGCCGGTGCTGTGGTAACAGTTGCTGCCTCCTTGGCTACGAAGGTATAGGTAAAGATTGTGTCTGCGGTTATTGTTGTGCTTGCAGGGTCTTGATCCCATGAACCTCCCGTGTATCCTGAATCTGCCTTCATTCCAGCCGGTACACTTGCAGGACTTGCTCCGCTTGCTACACTCTCCGTCTTATCTGCCGTCGAGTTGCCATCCCAGGTGCCGTTTATCACTTTATATGTAACAGTATATTCTTCAACAGTATTATAACCATATACTTCGATAGATGTCACTCCATTCATTTGCGAACTACGCATCGCACCATTAGATGTTCCAACTGTAGCTCCACTCAACGATTGTTCATAGGGATTGTAAGTATATCTTAATTCAAATGGAGCTTCATCGTCATCAAGTGGATTTTTTGCATTTTGAATAAAACGAACTTTTGTAAGTACAACACCATCAACCGGTGTAACCGTTACATCTCCTGATTGGGATCCAAATAGCCATCCATTTTCATTATCATATCTACTGGCATGAATCGTTACTGTAACCACTCCATCTGTAGAATGAGTCTGTGAACCATCATTCGTAAAAGTTACCGTAGTTAACAGCGTCTCTACCGGTATCGCCTTCGCCGTCAAACTCATCCCCGGCATCAGCCCCAGCACCAACGCAAGACTTAGCAGGATGCCAAATATTTTTTTCATCTTAATTTTCATAAGCTTTGATCTCCTTTGTTTCTTCTTTACAACTGTTATGGCCGCTGTATCGCCTTTTTGACGCAGTAAAGCCGTCTGGCCTGACAGAGCAAAATACCCCGTCCGGTCAGACGGCTTATCCATCACGAATATATGTTGTTTTATACGAAAAAAGGGTGCAGTTATACCTTGCTTGAGCTTAGCGAATCTCGGCATACTTGTCAACCCCTTTCCATCAATAATTTGAGAAGAACCCAAGTTCTCATCTCATGTATCGGCATGCCAGTGCGGATTCTTTACCCCACATAGGGGGCATGAAAATACACCTATATTATAGCAACATCTGACGTTGAGTGCAAAGAAAATTTGACGCATCATTAGAGGATTTGTTTTCCTTTTTTCGTATACTGATTCTCCTTGTCCAAATGCGGACAAAACCTGTCCATCAGCGGACTTGATTAACTTTTTCTAAACTTTTAATACATAATACTGATTACAGTTTGATTCTTTGTTATATTACGCATACGGAAAACCGTGAGGCCCAAGGCGGCTGACCTCAAATCCTGACGAAAGGAGGTAAAATTCTGATCGAAAGGAGGTGAGGCATATGGAGATAACCGGTTTAATCTTTATGATTCTATCGTTTCTTCTATCTCTTGGAAGATTTGTGTATGACTTACACAAAGACAAAAAGAGAGCCGCCACTGACAGCAACAGTGACGGCGATGCTACCACAATGTAGCATAAGAACCACTGGATGAGGTCAGCCGCTCTCACGGTTTTCCCTCATCTATAACTTAGCATATACATAATGTTTTTTCAATGTTTTTTTGAAATAAAGACTATCACCGCTAAAAGTGCCAGAATGCAACCGGTGATCGGGTAAAGAATCAGTTTCTGATTGTTGCTTCCGTAAATATCAACAATCCCCTTTAATATCGACCCCACAGTCAATGTCACAATTGACAGATTCCACAGGGCGGCCTCAAATTCTCGGGGAAACCTTTTAAATAGGGCAGGTGTCAATACAGAACAAAGTACTCCGAAAAACAGAGGGATTCCAAAGGCATATATCATATAATATGAGTATACCTCATGACTGAACATTTCATATATTGCACCGAACAATGCAACAAAGATCGCAAATCCCAGATTGAAGTAAACGCTGTTAATCAAAGGTTTTGCCCTTTTATCCGATGTAAACAATATCATTCACCTCTCTTTCCTTAACAGAGCGCCCTGTGGTCGTCGGATTATTGATCACGCTTCCCTGAAACACCATGGTTGATGAGCCTCCTCCATCCAGATTATATGCAGTTGTAACGCCGAGGCTTTCCATAAATCCGGCTAGTTCATACAGCGAAAGCCCTTCGCTTTCCTCGGTTCTTCCATCTGAAACAACAAACACATAATGCAGATCGTCTATGATGCCGACAGCAGTTCTGGGATTGCTGGCTTTGGCCTTTCCGACTTCATCCCCTTCCGATACGGAAACAGAACCATCTTCTATCAGTGCCGGTCCGAAAGAAAATGCCTGCCAGACGCCCCGTTCCACCAGTTCATCCGTGCTGATCTCATCGGGATCTATTATTTCCATGCTTCCGTCAGTGTAAATACAAAGGACATCCAGACTGCCGGCTTTATCGCGATAAACAATGCCGTTTCGGATTACATATCCGCTTTCCCGTGATCCGTAATTATCTCCGTTGATGGCGAGAATAGCATCATTATCCTCTGCCATTTCCGAGGTTGTCGCCTTTATGTTTTTTCCATAAGCATCATCTGCAAAAGCTGTTTTCAAATACTCCGCGGAATTTAGCTTAACATCCGCAACATATACTCTGGTATCGTTATATGTGTATTCCTCTATTGTAACTGAGATGTTCTCATCCGAATAACAGCCTATCTCTTCGTCTGCCGTTGCTGTCGTTGCTACTGTCGGTGCCGTCGCTGCTGCCGCTGCTACTGTGGGTGCCGTCGCTGCGGTTTCCTCATACATATAAATAGCCGGTTCGTAAATACTGTCATCTTCAGCAATATCCGAAGCTTCATTATTAAACACCCCCGTATTCATCTGTGTGGTGTCCTGATCATATACTCTTGAAATCACAAAAGTATCCAGGATTATATACAGCGTAAATGCAGCCAGCAAGACAGAATATATGATCGTAAATACATGTCTTTTCATTACCTTAATCCTCCCAATCCTCCTTATAGCACCTGCCTGTCCAAAAGATTAACTCAAACTCTTAGGCCCCGTTCTTTATGATCGTATGATAAACCGGATACCTGAAATAAACCTGAAATAGAAAACCTTTTTCTTGAAAGGATCAAAGTTTTAATACAAAATATTGACTCTTGGAAGATTTGTGTATAACTTACACAAAGACAAAAAGAGAGCCGCCACTGTCCAAACAGTGACGGCGATGCTACTTTCTAGCAGCTTTTTCGTTCTTTACATGCTTGCGCGGTAAATGGCCAGCATTGCTTCCTCGTTAAGGACTTTGGCGGAGCCCATCTCACCGCCTACACCCACAGCACATTTCTTTGCCATGGTGACAAGGTCTTCATCCGTTGCTTTCACACCAAGCTCGCGGAGATTTGTCGGCATTCCGATACTCCTGTAGAAATCCTCCATGGCTTCAATTCCGCGAAGTGCGATCTCCTCATCGCTTCCGGTGTTTTCCACTTCCATTACGTTAAGAGCATATTTCTTGAATCTCGGCAGGCAGTCCTTGTAGACATATCTTGCCCAGCTTCCCCAGATGGCTGCAAGACCGGCTCCATGAGCCACGTCATAAAGGCCTCCGAGCTCGTGCTCAAGCTTATGGGTCATCCAGTCACCACCGTCGTTTCCGCATCCTGTAAGACCGTTATGAGCAAGGCTTCCTGCCCACATCACCTCGGCGCGTGCATCATAATTCTTGGGATCGTCGCGAAGTATGATCGCATTCTTTTTAACAGTGCGAAGGAGTCCCTCTGCCAAAGCATCGGTTAGTTCCATGTTTCCGCCGTTGGTGAAGTATCTTTCCATGGTATGCATCATAATATCGGTGCATCCGCAGGCTGTCTGATAATCCGGAAGTGTCATTGTAAGCTCGGGATCCATGATAGCAAACCTCGGGCGTGCATAATCACTGCTGTATCCGCGCTTAACAAGGCCTTCTTCCTTTGTGATAACGGATGAATCGCTCATTTCACTTCCGGTGGCTGCAATAGTAAGGATAACGCCGAGGGGAAGGCATCCTTTAGCCTGTCTCTTATAATCATAAAAGTCCCATACCTCGCCTTCGTTGGCAACACCATAACCGATCGCCTTAGCGGAATCGATAGCGCTTCCGCCGCCTACCGCAAGCAGGAAATCCACCTTTTCCTTTTTACAAAGCTCTATTCCTTCATAAACCAGACCCAGGTGAGGATTCGGAACCGCGCCTCCGAGTGTGACAAAGCTTATTCCCGCATCATCAAGCCTGTCGGTAACGCGCTTTAAAAGTCCCGAGCGCACTACGCTTCCACCGCCGTAGTGAATCAGCACCTTGGTTCCGCCAAATTCCTTTACCAGATCCGCCACCTGACTTTCGGTTCCTTTTCCGAACACAACCTTTGTGGGGGTATAGTAGTTAAATCCAAACATATTCAATCCTCCTCGTACTAATACCAAGTCTTGTAATGATAGTGACAAAAATGATTTCGTGCATTTACTTTGATATATTACCCTATCATTTGCCCGACCCGCTAATTAATTCTTGTCATGACATGTTTATTTTTTGATACAACAAAGCCACCACTTCTACAGCGGCGGCCTTGTTATATGACCTATGAGGAGGGTTTCAGTATTATTGGTTTCCCCCGGGTACTCCTTCAGGCATCTGCCCGTCAGGCATTTCCGGTGGTGTCTGGCCGTCAAACCCGCCTTCAGGCATTTCCGGCGGTGTCTGGCCATCGAATCCGCCTTCGGGCATCTCCGGAGGTGTCTGGCCATCGAATCCGCCTTCGGGCATCTCTCCGTATCCGGGATGCTGATGCTGACCGGGATTACCGTTCTGGTCTCCGGAGCCATCACGGCCACCGCCAAATCCGCCTTTGCCTCCGCCGAAGCCGCCCTGGCCGCCGAAGCCTCCGCCTCCGGGGAATCCGCCCATTCCGGATCCGTAAATGTTACCTTCCATGCTGATCTCTGTCTGCGTATCGCCGACTGTAAGGGTATAGCTACCGTCCGATGCGATCTCAGGCGAGCTTATAAGCACGGAGCTGAAAGTCTTTTTAGATTCAAGTTCTGTTATCACGTTACCTTCGGAATCGGTGAGTTTTATAACAGTTCCCTCACCATATGCCGATCCGGTGTTTACCAGGATGGTTCCCTGCTCCGCCTCGGAGAAATTCATCGCCATTCCGCTTGATCCCAGAGCTATAAAGGTTCCGCCGGTTATCTTTCCGGTACTGTCATAGTCAAGCGCACCGTTTCCGTCATTTGTCGGGCCGTAAACTATTGTGTTTCCACCGGTTACGTACAGCGCGCCGTTTGCATCTATTCCGTCACCTGATGACTCAACGATGAGATTTCCCCCGTTTATAGCGATGTAAGTCTCTGCTGTCGCATCGTCGCTTGCGGCATTTATACCGTCATCGGAAGCTGTAATGTTAATATCTCCGCCGTTTATGGTTACGGTAGCTCCCTCTATTCCTTCTTCACAGCTTTCTATATTGATGGTCCCGCCATTTATCACGGTTTCCAGATCGCTGTGGATCGCGTCATCTCCGCTGTTAATTGTGTATGTACCGCTCTCTACGGTAATACTGTCATTTCCGGATAATGCATCTTCCGCACAGGTTATTTCGTAAGTTCCGGATACTATGGTCAGGTCGTCTTTTCCGACTATACCGTGTCCGTAGTCATTATCAATCGTAAGGCTTCCGGATCCTGTGATGATAAGATCATCCTTTGAGAAGATAACCGCATCGATATCATTTTCGTCTATTGCTTCATATTCACCGGTTGTAGAAAGCTTGTTGACCGTATTTTCTTCAAGAGTTATGTAAACCGTTTCTGCCTGCTTTACATATATAGCAGCCGATGAATCGTTGCTGATGGACACGTTATTCAGGATAAGCTCCACCTCTGCTCCGTCTGCATCAACTATTATCTGTCCGTCCGAGAGTGAACCCGAAAGCTCATATACACCTTTTTTTGTGATCGTGACAGTATCCCCATCGATATCCACATAGGATGATGAACAGGAAGATCCGCTGTCTGAAAGGTTGATCTGCGTATAATTGGATGAGCTCTCGGAAGGTGCCGAGTATTCTGCGCTTTCAACTGTTTCCGTGACGGTAGCCTCCGCCACTGTATCCGTCTGTTTACTTTTTATAGAGCTGTTTGCACCGGTCCCGGCCATTCCACAGGCTGAAAGCGATACAGCCAGTATTCCTGCTGCCGCAAGGGCAGCAAATCTTTTCAATATTCGATTATCTTTAAATCTTTTTAGTATACTCATATCTTTAAACCTCATCTTTTGTCATATATAATCTGTAATTACCGTGACTGATCTTTATCCTTACATTATACTGACCCTGCCGGTATATCGCATCAAAGCTCGCCCGGAAGCATCTCGGGATTTGAAAGGCTGACTTCCAGATTACCGTTACGGGCGCGAAGCCTGTCCATGAATTCTTTCTGTTTGCTCTTATCCTTAAGTGCCACTTCATACTGGAGCTTAAACATGCTTCCCATATTGCTGGTCTTTACGGAGATCAGCTCTGAGCAGGAGGTGTATTTCTCAAAAATATCATCAAATATAGTATCATAGTTAAGGTCTTCCGGTATGGTTATTCTCAGCACCTTCTTAAGCTCATTTCCGCTTTTTCCGAAAGATGTGGCGCTTAGAATATTCAGTATGATCGCAAGAAGCACTGTGAAGATTACCGCATATCCAAGGTATCCCATTCCGGCGATAAGCCCTGCGCCCATTGCGATAAAGATGGTACTGATCTCTCTTGCATTACCCGGAGCGGAACGGAATCTCACAAGGCTGAAGGCACCGGCTACCGCGATACCTGCGCCGATATTGCCGTTTACCATCATTATCACCACGCATACCGTTGCGGGAAGAAGTGCTGTGGAAATAAGAAAGCTCTTTGAAGCTTTATTCTTAAGGCTGTACATCCAGGCAAGTAATATGCCCAAAACAAGGGAAACACCAAGGCAGATCAAAAAGGGAATAACTGCCGTAGCTGCTAATTCTGTTTCAAAAATACTGGTAAATAAGTTTGTCATTTTATGATTCCTTTCTGAATTAAATTCTTGAATAAATACTTGATCTCTAAATAATGCTATATACACTGATAGAGACAATAGCTTTTTGCCATGCTATTATTATGCTGTTTATTGTGGTTGTCTTGCTGTATTTAGATACACTGTTTATATCCTGTCAGGTTCTCCTCATCCAGGATCCCCAACGTGCTTTCCGGAAGTCTGTCCGCCAATCCGGTTTCGATAAGATATGCTGTCCCGTATTTGGAAAATGATGTTTTGTATATCCTGTTTTCCGTAAGGATCTTAACAAACCATGCGGGCATTGCCGCTCCTACCTTGACCTCCATAAGCACATATCTTCTGTCGATAAGCCTGTTTCCGTAAAATCCCTTATCAAGACTCAGATCATAATCTCTCCATCTGATGTTGTCATCAAAAGTGATCCTGAATTCATGATCATCCTTGGCGTAGAAAGCATCTCTTTCGTACTGAAGCATCATTGCGGGCTTTATGCCCTTGTAGAGGCTTACGAAATAATCGATCTCATCAACTATCTGTGCTTTAGAGCTGCCTTTTTTAAGCCCGTTTCTGAAGGTTTTTTCGTTGAATCCCGCTCTCCCTGATTCTTTTGACAATGAGCCCGGCAGATATTCTCTTGCCTGTGAGAGATTCATTGATACGCGTCTTTTGTACACGACACCGTCGTATTTCTTTTTTATTTCCGCAAACACATTTGAATTGTCATTTGCGATACCGTAGCTTCTCAGTCTCAGCTTTTCCTTATAAATCGGCTTATCGAGGCTGCGCCTTGCAAGAATATGATCGGGCGTATCGTAGTAAAGGGACTGGATCATGCTCTTTCCATGCTCGTCTTCTTTCATGTAGGCCTTCATCCCTTCCAGGATTTTTACTTGCTGCCTGCGGGTTACGATATATTTGATCTCATATCTTTTAAAGATTGTCTGATCGCTCATGCTGTTTCTCCTTATCCGGTTCTGTTTCTTTTTCATTCGAAACTATCTTTTTTTCTCTCTGTTTACTTCTTTATCTCTTTTTTCCTGACGTCTTTCTTGTTTATGGCTTTATCCTAAACTGTCAACCTGAAATGAACCTGAAATAAAAAAAATTTTTTAACCCCCGCGGAGCATATGGTTTACGGAAATACTTGAAGAGTTTTCCTGTAAACAAAAAAAGATACGGGATTTCCCCCGTATCCGGGCTTCTCGTATCTTTTATCATCAATTCTAATTATACGATTTTTTAATCTTCTGTATTCGGTCATATGCACTTGATCATTGGCATTTGATCATCTGTATCTAATTATATATTCTTATTGTCCGAACTAATCTCAAAGCATTTGGTAAACCCTTCCAGCCTTACATCGGCGGGCACCGACCATCCCTGAAGCAGCTTAAGATCAAAGCCGTGAAGAATGGCTATCTTGTGTGCTATCGAAAGCCCCAATCCTGTTCCTCCTTTTGATGTGCGGGATTCATCTCCCGTAACAAAAGGCTCAAACAGATTCTCTGCGGCCTTTTCATCAATGGGCTCGCCGCTGTCAGCCACATACAGGGACCATTTTTTCTCGTCTCCCAGAATGATCAGCCCTATTTTAGTGCCGGCAGGATTATGCTTTATCGCATTGGAGATAAGATTGTTTATCACTCTCGATAACTGTACCTTATCCGCTTCAACCGGTATCTCTTCCTCGGGAATAAGCGCGATAAGCTCCATTCCCGCATCAGTCACATCCTGATAAAGAAGGGCTCCCGCCTGCCTTGCAAGCTCCGAAAGATCCGTCCTTTCCTTATGCAGGGTAAATCCCTCACTGTCCAGCTTGACGTAATCAAAAAGCAGGTTTATAAGCTCATCAACCTTTTTCGACTTCATACTGATAAGATTAAGATAGTCCCTGACCTTATCGGGATCTGCCTTTTCATCCAGTATCGCCTGAGAGTATCCGTAGATCGTGGTTATGGGAGTCCTCAGATCATGAGCTATATCCGAGATCATAAGATTTCTCTTTTGCTCATAGAGGGCTTTCCTCTCTGCTTCCTCTTTTTCAAGCAGCGAAAACTTTGAGACCACCCGCCCCGTAAAAATCGCCCCTGCCATCAGCGGAGGAAAAACAATAAGCATGATCACTGCAATGATAAGAGCGATCAAAAAAAGCTTGATCCATATACTGTTAGAATCGTACTGCTCTGCCAGAACATTTCCCTTAAAAAGGGTGATGCTCGCGATTATCTTTTCATCAAAGTGATTGATACCTATCGGAATAAAACGGGATACAATAAACAATACCGCCCTGACAAGTAAATAGAGAAAAAACACAAGCACCGTCGTGACATCATAAGATCTGATCCCCCCTCTTCCAAACAACAGCGGTGAAAAAAGCGGGAATATCAGTCTGTTCAGTATCAGTACGGTCACCATCTCTGCGGCAACCACTATAAGAAGAATGATTATGAAATTTCTGATAATAAATCCGCGAAGGGTTTTTATCTTATCCAAGCTTGTAACCTAATCCTCTCAGGGTTTTGATGTACTCAGAAGCGTCATCCGAAAGCTTTGTGCGGAGCTTGCTGATCGAAACCATGATATTATTGTCAGCCACGATAAAGTCTTCACCCCAGGCATATTCATAAATCTGCTGCTTGGTAAATACCTTGCCGGGATGACTCATAAATAGCTCCATTATCTTATACTCGACTGTGGTAAGCTCGATCTTTTCGCCGCCTTTTTTCAGGGCACATCCGTCAACATCCAGCACAAGATCTTCGAAGGTAAGCTGCTGCGACTTTTTCTCCCCGGCCCCCAGCTTGTAGAACCTGCGCATCTGCGATCCCACTCTGGCAGCTATCTCCAGCGGATTAAAGGGCTTGGCGATATAATCATCCGCCCCCAGATTAAGACCCAGGATCTTTTCCGCATCCTCGTCCTTGGCCGATAATATGATAACCGGGATGTTGCTGGTTTCTCTTATCTTTTTCAGTACCGTGTACCCGTCGGCTCCCGGCATCATTATGTCGAGAATGCACATATCTGGTTTATTCTTTTCAAAGCATTCCAAAGCCTCGAGACCGTTTCCGGCCTCGAGGACTTTGTAATCTTCATTTTCGAGATAAAGCTTTATAAGACTCCTTATCTCCGCTTCATCATCTGCTATTAAGATTTTGTATGACATATCATTATCCTTAATGTTGTTCCGTTTATGCTCTACCTTTACAGTATACCGCCATTAGCTCTGGGCAACAACTGTTTCTGCGTTCTCGGACTTAAGTGTCTCATAAAGTGCTGCATTAGTTGAATGAGCATAAGGAGCTACATAGAAGACTCCAAGCATTCCGAGGGTAAGCAGTGAAAGAAGGTTCCATCCAATGAATGAAAGGTCGAGCACGAAGGTTTTCCACTTCTGACCGTACATCATTCTGCTGCTGGCCTTTAATGCCTCGTCCTTGCTCATTCCGGGATTCTCGGAAAGAATAAAGGGAACCATGCGGTACTCATAGCTCTTTACAATACCGGGGATTATGAAGAGCAGGCTCCAGAGGAAGATAAAGAGATCTCTGAAGAACATGACCTTTACGATATTGCGGTATCCATCCTTAAAGCCGTTGAATACTGTGCCAAGGCTCTCATTTCCGTTCTGAGCCTTTCTGAGGAACTTCTGCGTTCCGTACTCAATAGGATTAAGTACGAAAACATCCAGTGCAATGGTAAATGCCCCGACAATAAGTGAAATGATCGCTACAACGATTGCTACTGCGATTGCGATACCGGCTACTGCTGCTGCGGTGGGTCTTGCGATATCGATCTCTTTACCGTCTATCACAACCGTACTCATCCTGGGATCAAGTGCAAAGTCGATCTTTTCTCCGTCCTCTGATGTTCCGTTTATGGTGACTTTACCGTTATCGATGTTTACATCAAAATCTCCGTCGGTATTTTCTCCGTTTATGGAGATCTTTCCGTCATCGATGCTTATATGAGCGCTTCCGGACTCATCGACTCCGTCAATATTGAGATCCGGTTCGTCATCCAGGTCAAAATCCTGATCATCAGCTTTATTTGATCCTATGTTACTGAAGGCACTTCCCATATTGGCCGATGCGGTACTGAATCCCGAACTTACGCCTCCCGCTCCTCCGCTGACCACTCCGATTATCAGAGCTACCAGCACAAATTTCCAATAACTTGCAAAAAATGCTGTCTTACCTTTCCTTTTAACTTCCTGTCTGGTCCACATAATGTTTACCTCTTCCTTTCTTTACTCTGCCCGCCTTCCGGTTATGTCGTAACATCCGACCCGTTTGCGAACTTCATTAACATCTTGTATGAGGCGATTATAATACCTGAACCTTTCCGATAAAATCGACAAACCTTAATATAACCTTAACGATTCTAAAAAAATACCCCGATCTACAACGATCGGGGTTGTTGTTCATTCTTCGCTTCGCGTTCCGCAGTAAACCTTATCTCCTTTAGGGTCGGACAAAAGCTTATCGGTCAGTTTTCTCACGGCATCACTGTGACGACGGACGATCACTTCAGTGCCTTCGGGATAAAGCTCGGTTATCTTCCGGCAGCTGTAAGCTAGTATAAGCAGCAGATTTCTTCTGCTGTCAGGGCCGATATCAACATAAAGCTGTGCAATAAGCTTTCCCGAGGGATTCTTCCTTATGAGCAGAATACCCTGTACCGTATCATCCACAACCGCGCAGGATGAAACCTCTGTCTCAAACCAGCTCTTGGGAAGATACGAAAGATCCTCAAGAATACCATATTTCCCTCTGAACAGACAGTTTTTTATGAAGGACCTGTACTGAAGTGTGGAAAGCTCTGAAATGCTCTTTATATACTCCGGAAAACTCTTTACCTTAAACACTCCGTTAAGCTTTCTGAGATCCTCAACGGACACCGAGATTTCCTCTCCTTCTTCCTGTTCACCGGAAAAACCGTTGTCGGAAAGGAGCTTGTACAGCGTCTCGTTGGAAGTCTCATAGTAACTCTCCGTCACCTCATCTTCCGACAGTTCTTTTTTATATTCATCAAGAAGCTGCTCCGTCACCTCGTCATCAATTCCTTCAAGCAGTATGATCCGGCTTTTCGTATCATCCTCGTTCTCGCTGTTTTTCAGTTCATATACAATGGCTCCCACAGGGGCATCATCGTCCCCCAATGCGCCGATACTTCTGAAAAATGTACGGTCAAGATCATCTGCCGTATCTGCATCAATATAGGCGGAGAATTCCTCTACATTTTCACTAGTGATCTCAGTAAACTTCATTATGCATTCCTCATAAAGTCTTCCAAAAAGCTTTCTGCTGTTTCATTTTTCTTCTTCAGCTTAAAGCTCGATTCTACCGCTATCCCCGCTTCCTCCAGGCTCATCTTCACATCCTCGGAGAGCATTGTAAGCGGTCCCTTATCCTTTACACGGGATAAGATGATCAGCTTGTCCTTACCGCACCTTATCGTATCGCAGAATTCCGGAAGCTGCTTTGTGATAAGAGGGGATGACTTTTCCATCTCGCTCTCCGGCACATTAAACATCAGAATACTTCTCAGATCGTATTTATTCTCTGCAATACGCTTTTTGAGATAATCCAGATACAGCATGTTGTAAAAACCGGTCTTTTCATCCTGATAACACTTTTCGTTTACCATTTCGGCATAAAGCAGCGTGACTGCAATGGTAAGACCCAGCGATACCGTCGGGAAAGGTGTGAAATAATACAGAAATACGTAAAAAACACTCGGAATGATAAAAGCTCCGATGGAGAAGAATTTCATTCTCTCGTCTTTTCTCTTCCTGATCACCAGGATAATGATCGATACAATAAAGTACGCAAGCCTTATCACATCGAGAAATACATAAAAGGATGTTTCGACTACGTGCATTTCAGACATATCATAATCAAACAGGAATTTTGTCGGTATATTGATGATGTTCATCAGAACCGCTAACAAAAGGGGGACCATGATAATGACGGCATTTCTCTTAATATGGCCGACACTGTGGAACATACGGTAATCCACATAGAGAAACCATATTAAAGCAAAAATGTTTATGGCCATCTCAAGACCTGTCTCCAAAAACATCGCACCGAGCTTGTTGCAGGGGATCACCCCGTCATCTCTGAAGGTGCAAAGGATGTAAAACAGCGACATGACCACAATATCACCCAAAAGGTAGAGAAATACCCTCTTTTCCCGTATGTCTTTCATTTTAAACTTCCACACGAGAACATGCACTCCAAGGCAAAGCATTATCGCCACGGTATTAACATATAATGAAACGTATCCTACATCACTCATGCGCTCTCACCACCTTCCGAAACGGATTCCGTGATCTCCGATGCGCTGCCTAAATGGGTAAACATCATAGACATCGCAATACCGATGCTGGTCAGCGATAACCCGCCAAATACGAAGGGCACTATCAATCCCACCGCAAGCGGTATGAAATAAATCCATACCGGGATCAGCGTCTTATTGCTTCCGGTACGGTATTTTGCCACAAGCACAAACCCGACAACCATATAAAAGCCCATCACGAGAAACATCGGAACGAACAATATCCCGTAGTGGTAACCATTTGACCTGTCCACGGCAAAAACAAGCCCGTTAAATCTGTTTGAGTCGTCCCGGTAGAAAACATAACTCACAAAGAAATTCACGACCAGGATAAACTGCATAACGATCCCGGGGATAAATGACAGCTTCCGTCTCTTTGAAAGCTTCATTGAGCTCCGTTTGAACCGAACCGTTGCATACTGCTCCCAGGTCATGCACAGCATGATCATCACAAGATAGAAGACGCTTACACCGAACATGTTGAGAAATCTCGCGCCGGGAAAGTCCTTCCCATCAGCCAGATAGGTGATGATATCCGCTACCGCGATCACCATATTTTCAATTACCAGCAGAAAGAAAAGCTTATCGTCCTGCCGGCCTCTTTTCCTCATTATGGTACTCAGCATAAGCACACCGATCAAAAGGAAGATCGTTGAGCCGTCCAGGAGCAGAGTACCTATATTTTGCGTAGTAAGTTCAAACATTTTTTTCCTCTATTTCTCTTCTCTTACTTTAAACCTTTCTGTTTAACCTTTTCGAGAGTAAGCTTAAACATCTCATTTCCGTTATCACCATGGAAAGCACCGTAACCGCTACTGTCTCTTTTCGATTTGCTTTCCTTATATGCTATCTGTCTTGAGTCAAGATAGTCCTCTAAATATTCATTTGTTGCCGCGGAACGCTCATCGTATTTTTCGTTGTATTCTTCCTTACCAAGCTTGATAAGTTCCTGTCCCTGGTCGCCAAAAGTAGAGTAATAGGGACTTGCGATGATATGTATCCTGTTTTCGATAACGGTTTTTATACTTTGTAATGTGTACGCAACTGCTTTGCAGTGATCTAGCTGTTCCTTGGTCAATTCTCCTCCAAGTTCAATATAATGATCTGTCATTTTGCTCAATACAAAGCCGTAGTTGAACTCATCCGCATAGAGATTATACTTTACCAACATCTCTTCGTCATCTTTATATTCAAATTTGGAGAAGTCCTTCATTTCGAAAGCTTTTTCTATTACCGGCTTTAAAAGGCCTGCCTGCTCGCTTTTTGTCTCAGCTTCACCGATGTCACGGATATACTTTTCCTTATCTTCCGTGGTTTTATCCTTCATAATGCATACCACATTCAGAAGATCCCTGAAAAGATCGTCTTGTTTGTTTTCTTTAAATGTTTTAACACCGGCGTTTTTAGAACGGGGCATGTTGTCCTGAGAGTAATAATAATACTGCTGAAATGCCTTGCTGGCTCTGACCGATTCATCAAAGCGTTTCTGGAAATCCTTCTTAAGCTTCTCTTTTTCTTTTTCTCCTATCTCCGTTCCATAACAGATACGATAGGCTTCCTCGATCTGTTTTTCAACAACTTCTTCGGGTACCTTTTCTCCGGCCAGCCATTCATCCTTTACCCAATCCGTTACTACCGCAACAGAGAAATTATTCTGCTGTCCGGCAAGCTGCCCCAGATGACCTCCCATATTTCTGTCAACTTCTCTTTCATTTATCCTGGCATGGTCAAGTCTGGCCTTAAACAGCTCCGCATCCATGTCAAAATGGTCGTCCAGGCTGAAACCTACATGGGGCTTATACTGCTTCATATATGCCTCAAATTTGTTTGCTCTGAGCTGCTGTTCTTTTAATACCTTTTCATAATGGTCTATTGCTTTCTGATTCCTTGTCTCCTTCTTATATTCCTCGAGAAGCAATTGTTTCGTCTCTCTCAGTCTCTCCTCATTTGCATACTCATGGTCCATGTATTCATCTTCATCGAAATCATCAAAATCGCCACGTTCCTTCATGGCCTCATAGGATTTCATCTGGGCTTCTTCTGCCTGAAGAGTTTTGCTGTTTATCTTTTCCTTAAGAGAATGTGATTTTTCCTGTCTGGTTATCGTGTCATACTCTCCCTCGATAACCTGTCCGTCAGCACCTACCTTTTCAACAAGCTTCTGTCTGCCAAAAACGCGATCCAGAAACTTTACGGTATGATACTTGTATGTCTCCGGTCTCCAGGAAACCTTCTCCCTCCATAAGGGCTGAAGCGTTAAGACTTTTATCGCGTTGATCACAGTGACTCCGAACACTGCCGCAACCTTTCCCATGAGCCTTTTACCCAGGCTCGCACCTGCGATTTCATTCATACGCCTGTCCTCGGCACCTTCTACGGCGTCGTTATAGATCAGTTCGGGCGTTCCGGCAGAACGCAGTTCTTCTTTTACTCTTTCCTTTTCCTGCATTGCCCGGTCGCGCAGCGCAAGGACTTCCTTTAAACGCTGCTTGCCTCTGCCCCATTTAAAAATACGGAAACGTCCCGTAGAATACTTATCACAGGCTTTTATCAGATAGTCGAGGGCCTGTTGCTTATTCATCTTGTTCTGTTCCGGATGATGATAAACATCAAGTGCCTCTCTGACAGCGGTCATCCGATCACTGTCATCCTGCTGGCTTTTGATAAACTTTTTCTCCATTCCGATATACTGGGGCTCTTCGGGCGCTCCTCCCCCAAGCTCGTCTATATCGTCATTCATTGTGGATTCACGGAATCCCTGAGAAATAAATTCAGCTTTTTCTTCTTTTTGAGCTGTATCAGTTTCCTCTAAATGTTTCTGCTTGTGCTCAGTTTCAAATAAAGACTTGCTTTCGTTTACCTCTGTAAATACCTGTTCCTGCTTGTCTGCCTGTTTTTGGCGCTGTTTAAACTCCATATGATCACCTTATCCTAAATCAGACGGCCATAAGCTCGTCAATGTCCTCCGGGGTAAAATCCATCTCCGGCGAGGGTTTTGTTAAATTACCGGCTACAAGGTACTGTCCCATCTGCTTCGGGCAGATTTCCTCAATAAGCTCTCCTACTTCTTGCATCTCTACAGGCAGCTCAAGCATCGTGTCATCCTCGCATATCATCACCGCCTGCCCCACAAAAAAGCTTACAAGGTTATATACCAATGCCTCGCTGTCCGGAGCAAACCCGATATGATCCACTCTCACTGTTCCCGATGGGGTCCTGTGTGCGAGAAGAATGGCCTTTACGGCATCTCCGGTGCTGACAAAGCAGGACAGATCCTGATCTATATAATCATCCGGAAGGTCGGGATCCGACAGATATCCGCTATATCCGAGCCCGCGAAGCGTTTTCTTTACCGTGAGCAATCCGCCTTTTTTGCCAAGTGACGACAAGGCTTCGGCTCCTTTTCTGTAGGATTCTATCTTTCCGTAACCGGTGACATCCCCAACTCTCATCACTGCATCGGGGTTTAAGCCGGAGTCCAGATCAAAATGCCACGTACCGAAAAGATATCCCATAACATTCCTATCGTCGACATTTGTCGGAAATTCCACGGATATGTTTTCAACGCCCGCTTTTGCCGCTCTGCCTGTTATCTCGCCTATCAGATGGTCTGCGACTCCTCGCTCACGGAAATCCCTGTTAACAAACAGCCATTTTACTCTAAGGACCATATCTCCGGAGCCAGTCATATCATCAAGATAATATGCCAGTGCCCCGACTCCGTAGGCGGTTTTCTTTTTTGTACGTACCGCTCCTATGGCGCTTATTCTTCCCGTTATTATGTCTTCAGACACATCCTCAGACAAAACGGTCTTAAAAAGATCTATATTGTTTTCCGTGATCCTGGTCACCAGCGGACCGACTTTCCTTTCAAATTCGTTCCTGCATAAAGCAGCCTCATCAAGCAGCTTTTTTCCGTATGCCGAAAGAGGATGAAACCTCTTTGCCATACTCAGAAGGATCGCTATCTTTAAGGTATAGACTGCCTCGACCGGTTCTCTGTCATCCTTCTTTTTCTTATATTCGGAAACGTATTCTTCAAGATGCTTATCCGTCTCTTCAAGCATATCGATGGCAGCTCTGTGGGCATCTAGAAAATCATCGATCCCAAAAGATTCTTTTATCCCTTCTTCAACTTCTTTTTTCTTTTCTTCGGTGATCCCCAGCGCATCATCTATAGCAGGGATCTCCGCTTCCTGGTATTTTTTTGGTTTTGCCATAATTGTCTCCTCGTGATTCCGTGTCAGTTGGTTACAAGTATTAATAATAAATTATATCAAAGGAATTCTCTCAATTCAAGATTTAAGGGTAGCCATGAGAGCTTTCGTAAAAGATAAAAAAGCATGTTGCTCGCAACATGCTCGCGCCGAGCGCGGTTGCATTTATGCAACATATACCTTACGCGCGAGTGCGCATCCATAGCGGAGCGCTTTTTATGATATAGGAATTTCGGAGAAATTTCCTATATCATAAAAAAACACGCATCACCCCCAAAAAACAGGGTGATGCGCATAATGTTCAGATTCATTTTCGGTTAGTAATGATCCTCTTATCCCTGATCGGCTATCTGATCGTAAACATCCTTGCAAGCGGGATAGATCTGCTTGAATACCTGATACTTCTTTTCGTATCTTGCTGCGATCTCGGGATCGGGCTCAACGGTCTTTTTAACCTTAACGATAGCCTTGGCAGCCTCTTCTACGGAAGCATACTCTCCGCAGGCAACTGCCGCAAGCATCGCACCGCCGAGTGAAGGTCCTTCCTCTACTTCAAGGATATCTACCTTCATGTTCATGATGTTTGCCATCATCTTCTGCCAGAGAGGGCTCTTTGCGCCGCCGCCGCAGATCTTGGTTCTCTCGGGAGCGATTCCGAGGCTTCTTGCCACCTCCATGGAATCGCGCAGAGCGAATGTAACACCCTCAAGAACAGCCTGAGTCATATCCGCGCGGGAGTTGTCCATGGTAAGGCCGATAAAGGTTCCGCGAGCGTTAGGGTTGTTGTGAGGTGATCTCTCGCCCATAAGGTAGGGAAGGAAGTAAACATGATTATTTCCAAGCTTATCATCGGTGATAGGCTCCTGCTCTTTGCCGTACTCCTTGGTTCCGATGATCTCGTCCATCCACCACTTGTTGCAGGATGCGGCTGAAAGCATGCATCCCATGAGATGGAATTTACCGTCTGCGTGATCAAATGAATGAAGGGCATTATTGGAGTCAACTCCAAACTTATTTGAAGAGATAAAGAGAGTTCCGCTTGTTCCGAGGGAGATGTTACATGCTCCGTCGCCAACGGTTCCCGTTCCTACAGCCGCTGCGGCATTATCACCTGCACCTGCTGCCACTACCACGCCGTCCTTAAGGCCCAGCTCCATGGCAAGTTCGTGATTAAGCTCGCCCACTTTTTCATAGCTCTGATAAAGAGTGGGAAGCATATCCTCGGTGATACCGCATATATCACACATTTCCTTTGACCACTTGTGGTTCTCAACGTCAAGAAGGAGCATTCCCGATGCATCGGAATAATCGGTGCAGAAGGTATCTGTAAGCTTATAAGCAAGATAATCCTTGGGAAGCATTATCTTCCTGATCTTCTTGAAATTCTCGGGCTCATTTTCCTTTACCCAGAGGATCTTGGGGGCGGTAAATCCCGCAAACGCGATATTTGCGGTGTACTTAGAAAGAGTTGCCTTTCCGATCTCGTTATTGAGATAGTCAACCTGCTTCTGGGTTCTTCCGTCGTTCCAGAGGATAGCGGGGCGGATAACATTATCATTCTCGTCGAGGATAACCAGTCCGTGCATCTGACCGCCGAAGCTTATTCCGGCAACCTGACTCTTATCCTGTCCCTCCAGGAGCTCCTTTAATCCCGCAACTGACTGCTCATACCAGTCCTCGGGCTTCTGCTCCGACCATCCGGGATTAGGAAAATACAGCGGATACTCTTTCGATACGATCTTCTTAATATCCCCCTTTTCATCCATAAGAAGCAATTTAACAGCACTTGTTCCAAGATCAATTCCTACGTACAGCATTTATATATTCCTCCTTATATTATTAGCGTCACTTATTATTCATTTTGCAGTTATTTTATCTCCAACTGAAAATGCAAACTCTTCCGGCTTTGTTCCCGTGAGTGCGAAGCTGCGCGAATCCGGCTGATGCGTTCCCACATAAACCGTTACATCGCCGGATACAGTCACCTCATTCTTTCCCAGATGAAGCCCCAGCGCCTCCCATGGCAGTTCAGTCTCAACATGCTTAAGCTCTCCCGGCAGAAGTCTTACCTTTTTTAATCCCTTGAGCTGCCACTTCGGAGCACCGTCACGATGTACGGATACATACACCTGAAGTGTCTCTGCTGTCTCATACTTGCCCAGGTTCGTAAGGTCTGCAGCCACCTTAAGGCTCCTGCAGCCTTTGCTCTCATCCGGTGTCACTCTCGCATTGGTCATCTCCACCAGCGAGTATGAAAGCCCGTATCCGAAGGGGTAAAGCGCATCCTTTTCCATGTATCTGTAGGTTCTTCCCTTCATGGCATAATCGGTGAAATCGGGAAGCTCGTCCACTTCGTGATAGAAAGTGATGGGGAGCTTTCCTTCGGGGCTCTTCTCTCCAAAGAGGATCTTTGCAACCGCAAGTCCGCCCTGTGCTCCGGGATATCCTGCGTACAAATATGCCGCAACCTTCTCCTCAGCACCCTGAAGCTGCATCGCGCTACCTGCCATAAGCACTGCGATTACCGGCTTTCCGCTTGCGATAGCGGTATCAAGGATAAGCTGCTGATTTCCGGGAAGCTTCAGATCCCTCTTATCTCCGGATCCGTACTGGTTGCCGGTATCGCCTTCTTCTCCTTCGAGGGTTGCATCAAGGCCGACAACAACGATCACCGCATCCGAATAATTGCAGATGGTCTTTACTTCGCTCATACGGTCATTTGCGACGCCGAGATTTTCCACTCTGTCCTTGTAGAGGTGGCAGCCCTCGGAATAAAGCACCCTGGGCTTTTCTGTCTTGTTGTGGGCCGCATATTTATCGATATACCTTCTGATGCCTTCAAGTACTGTGATATACTCGGAAGATGTTCCCTCGTAGTTTCCAACCAGAGCTCTTCTTGAATTTGCGTTTGGTCCGATGACACCGAGAGTCTTGATCTTTGTGATATCAAGAGGAAGCGCGTTTTCTCTGTTTTCCAGAAGGGTCATACTCTGAAGAGCAACTTCCAGATTGAACTTCCTGCTTTCATCGGTATCGACAGAGAGATAATTAATCTTATCGTAAGGATTGTCATTAACCTCTCCGAGAAGTCCCAGCTTCATGCGTGTGGTAAAGAGGTTGACCACCATCTCATCCAGTCTTTCCTCCGAAACCTTACCGTCCTTGATGGCCAGATTTAAGAGTTCAAAACAGTTTCCGCAGTTTACGTCACAACCGTTGTTTGCAGCAAGCGCCGCTGAATCTTCAAGGTCCTTGGTGAGCCCGTGTCCCTCGTTCATGTCCTTTAACGCCCAGCAATCGCTGGTGACGTGCCCCTTAAAATTCCACATATCGCGGAGGATATCAAGGAGCAGTGTCTTACTTGCGCAGCATGCCTCACCGTTTGTTCTGTTATAGGCACCCATTACGGCTTCAACCTTTGCGTCCTCCACAAGCACCTTAAATGCGGGAAGATATGTCTCCCACAGGTCCTCATCTGAAACTTCCGCATTGAAGGAATGCCTGATATCTTCGGGGCCGGAATGAACCGCAAAGTGCTTTGCACAGGCGGCAGCCTTCATATACTTTTCGTCATGTCCCTGTATTCCTTCTACAAATCTTGCTCCGAGCCTTGATGTCAGATATGGATCCTCTCCGTAGGTCTCATGTCCCCGTCCCCATCTGGGATCACGGAAAATGTTGATATTGGGCGACCAGAAGGTCAGTCCCTTATAAATATCCGTATCATTATACTTTTGCTGCTCATTATATTTCGCGCGGCCCTCGGTGGAAATGATATCCGCTATCTTTTCGACCAGGTCCTCGTCAAAGCTTCCTGCTGTTGTGATTGCCTGAGGAAATACCGTGGCCACACCTGCGCGGGCAACACCGTGCAATGCCTCATTCCACCAGTTGTAGGCCTTGATGCCGAGCCTGTCCACCGCCTTCGCCCAGTTGGTGGTCTGACTCACCTTCTCATCAAGGGTCATCTGAGCCACAAGTTCCTTTGCCTTTGCGCGGAACTCCTCATTCAATTTGTCATTTTTTGTCATATCCATATTGTATTCCTCTCTTTACTGTCCGAAGCGGATCCCTTTGCTCTGCGCAACGCCCCTGCCCGATAC
Organism: uncultured Lachnospiraceae bacterium; assembly: GCA_947164865.1. Classification (GTDB taxonomy): domain Bacteria; phylum Bacillota; class Clostridia; order Lachnospirales; family Lachnospiraceae; genus AC2028. The sequence goes on along the minus strand of CAMUYA010000020.1, from coordinate 38,713 downwards.
CACGGACTGCTCCGCCTCAGGGCTTCTGACCTGATCCTACAGAGCTTTTATCCAGGTCGGCACCTTCCCGAGATACCCCTCAGCCCAATTTGTTCCGGCCTGACGTAAAAGCAGTCTCTCGATCACTACTCCCGGATCTGCGGCATATATCCTTATGGTGTTGATTCCCGCTTTAGCAGTGATCAGGAATTCCTTTTTGTGATCCTGAGTGAGCACTCCGTTTGCCCACTGAGGCGATGTCCTTTCACCGCCTTCGTATCCCGGCTCCAAAGTGGGGATCATCATTATCTTATCACCATTTACGGATACGCCGACTGCCATGGGATTTCCCTTTACTACGGGATTACCCGGAGCTGTGATGAGTGTCGCGAGAAGTTCAAATGTTTCACCGGTTTCTTCATCCGGTGCGGACTGTTTTCCGACCTTAAAGCTATACTCCGCATAAGGCGCGTCCTTGCCGGGGGTGAAATATTTGTCAGTGGGAAATGCCTTGATACCGCTCCCGTATTTTCCGAAATTCTTAAGTGCTCTGTACTCTCCCTCTCCTGCACCGGTCCGGGTTCCGAGCTTTAAGCTCTCAGCCTCTATCGTGATTCCGAGCTCGTTACTTACGACCGGATCTTTCACATACCGCGGCTTTTCGGCGCCGAGCTGCTCCGAAGTGAGGATCGGCACAAGATCCTTATCCTCGCAGATACCCGCCCACACTTCGATATCCACATGCGTGTGTGCTTCTTTTACGGTAAGTGTACATGATGCACATCCGTCTTTAAGATCTGCGGATGCTTTGAGGGCATTTCTGTCGAGCTTAAGGGAAATCCTGTCGCTCATAAGCGACTCATACTTTTCATCCGAATATTTCAGATCTCCCGCAAAAAGCTTTCCCTGTCTCTTTTCAATGCTGAGCCAGTCCGCTCCTCCGGTGATCTCGTAGGAAACCTCTTTTTCGCTTCCGCTCGATACGGTGATGCAGGTCTCGCTCACAAGGGGGCTGAGGAAACAATCAATGATCAGCTTCTTTCTGGTCCAGTCTCCTCCCATGGAGTAAGTGGGATCGTTTGCTGCCGAAACTATCATTCTCGGCTTGTTTGCACTCTCGACATATGCTCTCAGCGGATAAGCACACTCCTCATCATTCCAGTGTACAAAGCCGATATGCTCTGAAAGCATGAGTCCGTTCCACTTTCCGCCGTTCAAAGCGTGATACTCGGAAGTGAGCTCTCTGTCCAGTGAAATACACTCTGTAACCTTTGAAGCATAGCTGTTGGCAATAAGCGCTCCCTGATTTGCATACATGTGATTCTTTCCTGCAAAGAGCTGCATCTTCAGAACATTCATCCCGGCGCGTACAGGGAAATAGATCAGCTGATAGAAAGCATCATACTCATCCGAGCCCTCGAAATTATGCTTAAGCTCACAGGCTTTTTTGATAAGTTCATCGGCAGCCTTTATTACTGTATCCGCCTCCCCATAGAACGAAGGATGATAAACCCTGTCGTTTAACGCCTCCGGTTTTCTTATATAATTGAGGTGTGTATAGCCCTCAAGGAGCTTTACTATGTCCGCCGAATAAGCTCCGTGCGCGGGGAACTGCCTGCTCACCCAGAGCTTTGTGTAATCCTCTACTGCATGGGCATTCAAAACACCCCATTTATCGATATCGTAAGCGAGATCCATAAAGTAGGAAAGAGGGAATTCCTGAGGCTTAAGATCGCCGACGTTAACGATCCATATCTCTCTGATCCCGTATTCATAAGCCTGGCTCATCTGCTCGCAGGTGCGGGCGATATGTGTGGAATTGATCCACTCATAGCTGATGGGATCTCCGTGATAATCGAAGTGATAATACATTCCCCAGCCGCCCTTTCGGTCCCTGTGCCACTCTTCGGGGAGAGTGCGCAGGTTTCCGAAGTTATCTTCACAGAGCATGCATGTGATCCCGTCGAGTCCGTCCCAGTGCTTTAATCCTTCGGCATTTTCATCGCCGTGGAAGTATTTTTCAACTTCTTTGTAGATGGCGATCATTCTGGGTACACTGTCTAGATCCTCAGAGATGGTTTCTTTTATAAGCTGATTCTGAGTGGTAACAACTTCTTTTATATAATCGATATTATCCTTAAGGGTGGCGGTGGCTCCCAGCACTTCGCTGTCTCTTTCGCCGCGCATTCCCATTGTGATGATATTCTCGAATTTACCGTTTCTTTCAAGGCCGCCTCTCCAGTAATTGGTAAGGCCCTCTTTATTCTTGTCAAAATTCCATGCCGTGCCGTAGGGAGTGTCCTCACCCTTTACAAGATCCCACTCCTCACTGTGTCTAAGGCATGGTTCATGGTGGGAATTACTCATCACTACGCCGTATTCATCGGCAAGCTCGGCATTTGCAAGCCCCGGTCCGTCGAGTGAAAAATTGGATGTCCACATGGCGGGCCAGAGATAGTTTCCCTTAAGGCGGAGCAGAAGCTCAAATACATGATCATACATTTCGGCGGTAAAGCCCCCGAAATGCTCAAATGTCCAGTTTCCGAAGGCAGGCCACTCATCGTTGATAAAAAAGCCTCTGTATTTTACGGAAGGAACTTTGGACACAAACAGATCCTTTGCGGTGATCTCTATGCTGTCCTTTTTTAGAGGAGTGACATCGGCGAACCATTTCCAGGGGCTTACTCCCATAAGCTCCGATACATGGAAAAGTCCGTAGATCGTACCTCTCTTATCGCTTCCCGCAATAAGGAGTGTGTTATCATCCCCGGGTAAGAATCCGAATGAATAAACTTCCCATTTGCCTTTGATGGCATTTTCGTCAAACTTTCCCTCTGAGATGAGCTGTGAAAGAAGCTCGCTGTTTCCGAGAGTCACCGCTATGATGCGCACTTCGGATCCATTGCCTTTCAGAAGCTCTGCAGCATCCGCTTCTATCGGTGCTGCTGTGCTTCCAAACACATCCTTAAGATCCTCAGCAAGCTTTCCGGCTACCCTCTTAACTCCCGGAAGACCTCCTTTTTCCACAAACAGCTTTGTGTCCTTATTGATAATCATACGTTTTCCCCTATCTTCTCTGTGCCTGTTTGTTGTTCATTTCAGTTACTTTTTTGTAGATCTGATTTCTTATAAAATCTCTGTCATCATCCTTAACCAGATAATAGAGATAAGAATCCAGTGCCAGCTGCTGAGGGAGTCCGCGTCCCACCAGCTTAAAGTTTTCATAGCCCCTTTCTATGTAGCTTCCGATCTCCTCCTTTGAGATAAAATGCGGCCTTGTCATGCAGTCGCCTTCAAAGGATTTGGTCTGCTGTCTGTTGGGGCAGGGAAAGGGCTTTGCCACATCAAATTCAAGCTGCTTCGCTGCCTCATCCCTGTAATGGTCGAGACGCTTGGGGCAGTCGGGGAAGCAGATCTCGTCCACCAGTATCTCCACTCTCTCAGCCACAGGCTCAAGGCTCTTTAATACCTCTTCATTGTGGTTCATATCGTAATCGAGTACCACCATGAAATAGTCCTTGTCGAGCTCCGACTTCAGGGTGTCCAGATCCTTGATCCTTTTTGTGGTTGAAGATATGAATTTAAATCCGGGATAATTCTTTCTCAGGTAGTCTTCCAGAAGCGGTGAATTGACCAGCACCTGATTCATTCCGTTATCCGCTTCATGCATGATAAGATTGCAGAGCGTGTCATTTAAATGCTTCTCTTCTATGAGCGGATTGGTCCAGGTAAATCTGACCGGAACGTTTTTGGAATTATAGTTTTTCAGAACTGTCTGGATATCATTCTTGGATGTGAATCCGAGGACAGTCCTTCCGCCGTTCCATATTGCGCCGGGGAAGGTGCCGTAGACACTCCCCACGCGGTAACCTTCATAGAAACAGTTGCGGTATTCGCGCATAAGCTCAATGATGGCGGTATTAAGATTTTTGAAATAGCAGAAACCCGGCAGATGCCAGTAGATGTTTTTTGACATGTAACCTCCTATGCTGATTGCTTATCAAGATGCGACAAAGTACGTCGCATCTTGCGCAATACTTCGCTTCGCTCCGTATGGAAGGCTCGTTAGGGCATCGAGACCTTCCATCGACATTGCAAAGTACGCAATGTCGATTGCTTTTAGGAACCAATTCGCCTCACAGTACGAGGCGAATTGCGCAATGGCTTCGCCTTCGACTGCGAATTGAGGCATTTCGCAGTCGATCAGCATCATTTAGGACATGATGCTGATTGCTTAGGGCCAGTGTCCCGGCCTTGGTTTGTTTACGGTGACGACTCCGGCGTGCATAAGGTTGTTGATGAGAAGGAGCCTTGCCTCGCCGGCATATTCGGGCTTCAGCATAAAGAAGCAGTAGGTGTCGATAAGTGAGAAAAGGTTTGCTGTGCGGCCCTCAATCTTGAAATTGGTGATACCCATGGGAATGTACTTTTCCCAGATATCGTCGGGTTTTATAAATGTCTTGTAATTCTGGATGGTGTGGATATTATTCTTGTCGCCGTACTCGCAGTGCCAGGGAATGACAGGTATGCGCTTCTCGGGAGGAAGCTCGCGGTTTCTTATAACGATTCTCTCGTTCTGCGCCTGGTTTTTGTAGTGATCTCCGCGCCTTGGGCAGTCGGGAATGCACAGCGTGTTTACAAGAAGTTCCAGTTTTTCGGGATGCTCTACCTTTTCGAGAATGTCCCATCTGTAGTTGAGATTATAATCCAGGACCACATACTGGTAATCCTTTGCGATCTCGGCATTTAATGTGTCCAGATCCTTTATCTCTTTGCAGGTTGAAGAATTATATTTAAAATTGGGATATTTCTCACGCAGATATTTCTCAAGCACGGGCGAAAAGATCATGACCTCGTTCATTCCGTTATCCGCGCACTTCATGCAGAAATTGCAGTAGGGATCGTCCAGATCCGCTTCCGTTATCTCGGGATTGGTGTAAGTGTATCTGATGGGAATGCCAAGATCGTTAACACTCTTAATGACGTTCTTGATATAGCCCGCATCGCACTGGTCTCCGCCTACGAATCTTCCCCCCGTCCAGAGAGACATGGGAAATTCTCCGAAAAATGAAGCGATCTCCACTTCCCTGAAATACTCGGGATGGGCCTTTTGCATGCTCACCCAGAACATGTTTAAGGGATAATTGAATCTTAACCCCGGTAAATGAAATCTTGCTTTTGCCATATTATTCCTCCGGCTTTGCTATTACTATCTGTCCGTCTTTTACAAACACTTTGACCTTATTATCCGAAAGCCCAAGTTCCGATACCATCTCCTGCGGAAGCTGAAGTCTTCCCACCTTATCGAGCACGGCGTACTCATCCTGAGTATCCTCGCTCCTCCAGTCGATATCACTCTCTTTGAGTCTGTCGGCGTACGCCTCCTTGAGCACACGCTCCGAGCTTATCTTTCCGTCTCTTATGGCCACGACTCTCTTAACCTTTTTGGAGAGTGCCGTGTCGTGGGTAACTATCAGGATGGTCTGTCCCCGTCTGTTTAACTCGGTGAATACGTCAAATATATAATTTGCCGTTTTGGTATCCACACTTCCGGTGGGCTCATCCGCAAGAAGAAGCTTGGGTGAGTTGGCAAGCGCTATGGCTATGGCCACTCTCTGCTGTTCACCGCCCGATAGCATATTCATGCGGCTCGCCTTCTTGTGAGCCATTCCGACAAGCTCGAGAAGTTCCATCGCCTTATCATGCTTTTCCGGAGTTCCGGAAAGGTGCATGGGCATCATCACATTCTCAAGAGCGGAAAGGAAAGGAAGCATGTTTCTACCATTATTCTGCCACACAAATCCGACCGTGTCACGCTTATAAAGAACCAGCTCTTTTTCCGTCATAGTAAAGAGATTGCTTCCTGCCACAAAGAGTGAACCTGCACTTGGTCTGTCAAGCCCGCCTATCATATTCAGGAAAGTGGATTTACCGCTTCCGCTGTTTCCGATGATGGCGGTGAGCTCTCCCTCCTGTACGGTAAGATCAAGGCCCTGAAGGGCCAGCACTTCCGTCTCTTTTGTCTTATATATCTTGACCAGGTTCTCAGCCTTTATCATGGGGCCGGGGCCTTCTTCTTTTTTCTCCTCGGCCTTCTCTTCCGCATTTACTTCGGCACTCGCTTCAGCTTTTACTCCGGCCACATCCTTTACTTCAGCCTTCGCCCCGGCTTTTTTTTCGTCTTTCTCTTCAGCCTTCGCCCCGGCTTCAGCCTTTTCTTCAGTTTTTACTTCAACTTCGGCTTCAGCTTTCGCTTCCGCCTTCTTTTTCTTTTCTGTCATCTATTCTTTCCCCGTTTTCGAGTTCGATAAGGAAGTCAGCAGCCCCCATAAGTCCCACATCATGTGTGGTCATAAGGATCGATATTCCTTCTTTTTTACTCATCTCTCCGAAGAGCTGAGCCACTCTCGCAGCCATAGCGCTGTCAAGCTCCGCCGTGGGTTCATCCGCCAGAAGCAGCCTCGGCTTATGAGCAAGGGCTCGTGCTATCGCCACCCTCTGCTGCTCACCTCCGGACATCTCTGCCGGCATATGGGTCATGCGGTTACCCAGTCCCACAAGCCTCAGGCATTCTTCAACCCGGGCATCTCTTTCGCGGCCGGGCTTAATTCCCGCCATTCTCATGGAAAATTCCACATTCTGAAAAGCATTGAGGGAAGGGATAAGAGATACCGACTGGAACACAAAGCCCATCTTACTGCGCCTCATCTCTTCTTTTTCATAATCAGAAAGAGTCGACACATCGGTTCCGTCTATTTTGATTATACCCTCTGTGGGTTTATCCAGTGTACATATAAGGTTTAAAAGCGTGGTCTTACCCGATCCTGAACGTCCTTTCAGGATCACAAATGATCCCTCGGGGACTTCCGCATTTATCTTTTTCAGTGCCCAGAATTCTCCTCCCGGTACCGGGAAGGCTCTTGACACATTATGCACTTCTATAACATTGTTACTCATATCGTTTTTATTCTTCTCCAAGCTTAAGTGCTTTTGCCACATTCATTCTAAAGAGCATGACTGTAAGGAATGCAAGGCATGCAGTCATCATAATGACGATCACCGCGATGAGCCTTATCAGATCCCACTGATTGGTTATCAGAGTCATGGGCAGGATCTGATCCGTCGTCGCATATGCCTTCTGAAGAATGGGCACAAACAGAAACGAAGTGAGCTTTCCTATTCCAAAGCCTGCCAGGATTGAGAAAAGCCCGCAGAAGATCTGCTCATTTATCAGCATGTGGAAGAGCTCTTTTTTATGGAATCCGGATGCGCGCAGCACGCCGAATACAAGCTCTCTTTCCTTAAGTGCCATTATCCAGTAGATAAGATATCCCACTCCGCACAGAAGAAGCGTTACCACAAATCCCATGGTAAGGACACCGTTTGTTCCCTGAAGGAGCGGATCGCTTCTGGCATCGTCGAGATCCTTAACACGGTTTATATATTTTGTGAGACGCACATCGTTTTCCCTTATCCAGTCATAGATGGCATTCTCATCGGCATTCTTTTTGAGGCTTGCCCATATTTCATAGGGTACCTGTCCAAGCTTTCCGGACATATAATCATAATGCCCTATCACGATATAATTTGCCTCGGTATCGACCGTTCCGTCCGGCTTCTGAGTCATGGTCTCGGGTGCGTAGGCAGGGAAATAATCGATAAAGTCTATGATCACACCGCTTGCGCTTCCCACATTGCTTACGGAATAAGAAATTGTATCGCCCACCTTAAGGCCAAGCTTATCCCTGAAATTGGAGGATACGATAAGGCCGTTTTCCGACACTGCCAGTTCATTCAGGTACTCATAATAATGCTTTCCGAGAAGTCTTTTGTCCACGTATGTGATCCGTCCGAACTCCTTGGTGTTTATTCCCATGAGCCTTACATTAACGTCTCCGCCCTGCACTCCCGTAACCTTGGCAGAATCGAGATTGATGACTTTGGTGTAGCTGTCGATAAAGTCGGCAGACACATACTTTTCCATATCCGGAACCACATATCCGCCGGTGGCGGCCCCGTTACTGTCGGTTATGGCGGTCCACACTTCCTTAAGCACCAGATCGCACCCATCCTTGTAATCGGTATTTCTGATGGTGTTTTCCACTATGGTACGGGCCACAGCAGAGTGGTACATGCCCAGCGAAACTGTCATTATAAGGAAAAGCATGATCAGCTGCTGCTTGCGCCCGTTCTTGACATTCTCCATAAAGGATACAAATGCGGCGGGCTTCCAGCGCTTTTTGCCTATTGTAAAGATCAGCTTCAGAATAAGCGGCTGCAGTCTTAAAAACAGCAGTCCCAGACCGATTATCATAAGCGAAGAGCTCAGATACAGAAGCGGATCCAGCGCTTTTCCGGTAAGTACGCTCTCAGCCATGGATGCGGAATTTCTGCGGAAATTGTAATAACCGTATCCGGCTATGGCTATACATATAACATCCAGGAATATCTTTTCCCAGAAGCTCTTTTTCTTAAGAGCCTTCTGCTGCTTGAGATTAACTATGGATACGCGGCTGTGCCTGATCGCAGGAACAGTAAGGCATACAAGCCCTAAAAGCATCGCGCCTCCGGCATAAATTGCAGCAAAAGGAGTGAAGCGCACGGCAAGCTTTTCCGAAAAGTCGAATATAAGAAAATTCCTTGCAGCTCCCAGTAGCCTGCTCATAGCCATTCCAAGAGGTATTCCGAGGGCAGCGCCTGCGGTCACAAGCACCACTCCCTGGAAGAGATACATCCTGAATATCTGCGCTCTTGAGCTTCCACGGCTCTTAATCACGGATATCTCATTTCTCTCCATCTCGTACATCTGTCCCGAGATCATGAGCAGAAATGCCGCAAGCATGATCAGTACGGGTATCTGCAGAATGATGAGTGTTGCCGAGATCCTGGAATGCTTGTTGTTATAATCCTCTATCAGCTCTGCAAGAAGCGGGCTGTCGATAACGGACGAATAATCACTGTCATACAGATAGTAATCCATCATATTTGAGATGCGTCCCATATCGGAGGCTTTCAGCGAGTTGTAATCAAACATCGCATAATAATAGCAGTTGATGGAGAATCCACCCGCCTTTTCCCCCGTGAACATCGACCTGAAAAGGTCCATATTCATAAAGCAGACTTCATTTAATTCTCCCTGCTTTTCCATCCAATAGAAATCGCCTTCATCGCTCTTGTCAAACACACCCTTGATATAGAGTCTTAAAGGCTCGTTTTCGTAGGTTGTAAGAGCGTCAAAGCAGATGGTCTCTCCAAGGATATATCCCTGCTTGACCATGCAGTCCTGACTGATAACTACTTCTATCGCACCGTCTTCAGTAAGTCCTGTCTGAGAATACATCTCTCCGCTTACCATCCTGACATGGTCTTCGATACCTGTCTTGGCTGCCAGCTTTGCATACAGATCCTCGGCATCATTTCTGAGCATCTCGGAATGTATACCGTTCCTCTGAAGCGCATAGTAGTAAATCGTCTCTTTTTCCTTTACGCCGAAATCATCATAAACATCGGGAAGGAGCTCCTCCATTGCACTTATCGAGGCGCCTCCTTTATCCTTCTTGGAAACGATGGACATATTAAGCTGTGCGGGCCATTCTCCCCTTGAGCTCAGGAAATAATTGAATTCATCCTGAAGCATTCTGTCGTATGCAGCTTCCTGATAGAGCGGGAAACTGACTGCAGTGGCCACCAGAAGGATGCAGCCCAGAAGCAGGCTCAGGTTCATCCATTTTTTATGCCACATCTTAAGTAAACTTATTCCCAGCATATCGTCATCCCCTCCTCAAGGCCTTCTGCGACCCAGTAATTCTCAAGGTCGCTTCCCCCTGCGATAAAGCTGACCATTCTGAGAGCTCCGTTGTCATCACGCACGGTGACATAGGTCGAGCCCTTCACTTCATATACAGCACTCTTGGGGATCAGGATAACATTATCCATGCTCCTTAAAGTAGCCTCCACTTCAAGCCAGGTGATATTCCACCATCCGCTTGAATCCTGATTTGTTCCCGAAATGGCGGCAACGACTTCCGCCGGCAGTCTGACAAGAGCAAAATCCGCCTGTAAATCTTTGCTGAGTGTCATCGCATTGGCAGTGACTACTTCACCTTCCACCACGGCTTTGTTTCCGTCGGGGCCTGTGTAAGTCACGTTTACTTTATTTCCCATTGAAAGCTTTTTGTCTTCATCCTGCACTACGATAAAGCTTGAGCTCTCATCCGAAAGTCTTGCCACTGCATCGCCCGACTTTAAAAGGTCACCGGCCTCCGCATCAAGAACATCGGTGATGATACCGCTTGAAAATGCCACTATCTCCGTAACCTTCGCATCATTTCTCATATCGGTCACAATTTCACTTACATCTGCTATCTGCTCCCGGAGATCTCTGATCTGGGCTTTGTTTTCTTCCTCTCCCTTTTCCACGAGCTCCGCAAGCCTCTGATTAAGCCGCAGAAGCTGGCGGTCATTTCTGTCTATCTCAATCTGATCGGGCACTACATGTACTCTGGCGATCACCTGTCCCTCGGTGACCTCCTGATATCTCTTTACACATATCTCGTCAATATAGGTGATCCCGTATTCCACCGGATTCTCGATCCTTTTAGGTGAAGGATAGTAGAGATATCCTGAGGATGTGAATCTGTTGCTGATACTTCCTTTCTGCAGAGTGGTGGTCCTTGCTCCGTTCTTGACATGAAAGTCTGCTTTAACCACTTCTCCTTCATCCACCCCCGAAAGAACTTCGGTATATGCGCCGTCGGAAGCTCCTGTTCTGATGGTGCGCTCCTTGTAGGATTCACCTTCGGCAACGTAGACATAGCTCTCTCCGTTTGCTGTTCCCACAGCGGAATTGGGCACACAAAGAACTCCCTTCTTCTCTTCGTTTATCATAACGATTACTGCGTAATCTCCGAAATTAACCTCTCCGAAGGGATCATCGATCGTAAACGTGCCGTAGACCACATCATTCTTTTCCAGAAGCTTTTTATACTCCTCGGTACTCATTGACCGGTACTGCACTTCATAGCGTTTGCCGTTCACGATCGCATATATATCCTGTGCTTTATTGACATCTCCCTGGCTTACAAAATCACAGCGGAGTTCCTTTATTGAAGTGTCCCCCACTGCCACACCGACAGTGTTTTTGTTTATATAGTCCCCGGGTTCGTAATACCTGATGTAATTGTTGTAATTCCAGTATCCCAGAGCCACCACTTCTCCGGAAGTATCCGACAGGAGCATAAGCTCATTTTTCTGTCTGTTTAAGTCGTTAAGCTTAGAGAGCTGATAGGAATGCTCAAGACTATACAGTTCCTCGGTTTCCCTGCGATTAAGCTCGGCCCACTCGTAAGCCATAACAGAATTACGATATAACAGATCTCTGTAATCGTATGTTTCTTTCCATTCCTTATAATTCGGATCTGTCTTTTCCGGTTCCTGTTCCTCCAGATCCTTTATGTATTCCGCATCAAATTCGCTTGCGGCTTTCTTCTCTTCTTCTTCCTTGCGAAGATCCGAGACAGTCTCATTAAAATTAATTTCCATCCTCTTAATGGACTTCGTAAGCTCTTTAATCTGCTTGTCGATAGATTTTGTGTCGCCTGTTATAACAGGTGCCCCTGCCTCCACAAATTCACCGGGCATTTTTACATATGATGAAAAGTTGATGGATCTTTCAAATGATCCCTCGGTCACTTTGGGACAAACTATGGCCGATACCACCTTCGCATTGTATATATCTCTTCTCGAAACTACCTCACTCGAAACCGATACGCTGACCGGATCAAGCAGCACGATATCATCGTTTCTGCCGTCATCATCGGAGGCACATCCCGCAAGCGATGTTGCTGCAAGCGCAAAAGAAAGGATCATTGCAAATATTTTTTTATTTAGACTATGTGCCTTCATTAACGTCTGATTACCTTCTCTCCGTCTTCGAGACCGCTTTTAATCTCGACTTTTTCATCCCCTTCAAGACCGGTCTCGATCCACTTGACCTGCCTCATTCCCTCATCATCAAGTACATATACATAACTGTCGCTTCCCGCTTTGTAGATGCATTCTTTGGGAAGGCAGAGTACATTCTCCTTTTTTTCCACAGGAAATACTATCTCTCCTTTAACGCCGGCTTCAAGTTCCTCCGCATTATCTCCGGAAAAGATCCTGAATTTCTGTGTTTCTCCCCATTCGTTCATAGCATCGGGAATCAGCTCGTAATCTCCTTTACCGCTTCCTGTGATTATCCTCATTGGAACTGTTTCACCCTCGGTAAAATACTTTGACTGTTCCTGATCTTTTGTCTCGAAAAAACCTTCCGAATTGTCAACGATCTTCATGATGCATTTCTCGATATTAGATGTGGAGCCCTCGAGCTTTTCCTCTATCTCGCTGACCTTGCCGTCAAACTCAGCCACCACAGTGCTCTGAGCATATTCCTTCCTGAGCTCGGCAAGCTTTCTTCTGTCAAATTCAAGAGTATCGTTAAGACTCTGTCTCTTTTGCTCGTTTTGCTTTTTCAGGGCTTCAACCCTCGCTTCGAGCATCTCCCCGTTAATGATCTTTCTGACGTAACAGTCAAGCACCATATCCTCGATGGACAAAGTCTCTTCCTCGTCGATATATCCAAGCTGAAGCTCGTTCTTTCTGATGGAGTACTCATAATAAGCTATGTCTGCCTCAAGCGATCCTATATCGAGCCTGGCGAGTACATCGCCTTTTTTCACTTCCGAACCGACATCTACAAATACCTTGTCGATAACTTTTCCGCTCACAGGGAAATATACCTCCTGCTCGTCATCCTTTTTGTAGGTGCATTCTATTTTTCTGGTGGCTACAATGTCATCATAAGTGCATGTAACCAGCACGTAGTCAAGGGAGTCATCTCCTTCTTCCAGAATGATCACCGGCTCCTCTTCCGGAACTGCGCAAGAGCTCAGAAAAAATGCAGACGAAAGAGCTATCGAAACCATTGCCGTTTTCAGTTTTTTGTTCTTTAGTTTAATCTTCATGATGATACGTTTCGCCCGCTTAACAGAGTGGGCCATTCTTTCATTAAAATCCAAATAATACTTTATATTTCTTTTGATTTCCAGACTACTCTTTCTATGTTTTTTTTATAATTTTCTGCTCATATTTTGCGCAAATAAACGAATTCATTTTAAACACAAAAAAGAGACGGCTCCGGAAAAAACCGTCTCTTTTTATTGATTAAATTATTTAAACTATCTAAGCTAAATGATTATCTGGCATTAGCTGCTGCGATAAAGCTCTTCCAGCTCTCGGCTGCGCCGTCGATAGCTGCAGAAACATCTGCTCCGCCGTAGATGTTCCAGATGAGTGTAGGGCCAGCTTCAAGTTCAGGAACCATTCCTGCGTAAGAAATCATGCCGTGCTCCTTCTCGCTCATCATAGGAACTGTCTCGTCACAAGCTCTGTCGTCGAATGCACCGAGACGTGCTCTTGAGAGCTGTCCGTTGTATCCTTCGTATCCTGCAGGATCGTCAGTGTAAACGTTCCATGCGAATGCGAGCTTCCAAGCCTTGTCTGCATCATAGCAAGCAGGGATTGCAACAGGGTTGTTGGACCAGCAGTTAACAAGCTTTCCGCTGGGGCCTGCAGGAATCATAACGAAGCCAAGGTCGAAGGAAGGCTCTGCGAAGTAGCTGCCCTGGCAGCCTGCATAGAAACCGTCGCAGCAGAATGCTACAGTACCGTTAAGGAACTCTTCCTTGTAGTAGTCCCAAGCTGCTCCTTCAGGTCTGGGCATGTAATACTTAGCCTGAATATCAGCAGAGAACTGGAGACCGGCCTGTGTCTTGGAATCGTCAAGGCCATATACGTATCCGTTAGCATCCTTACCAACAAACTCACCGCCGTTTGAATATACGGCATCCTGTGTGAAGGATCCGGTATTACCGGTGAAGCCCCAGATATCATTTACGCCGTCGTTATCTTTATCAACCTGAACCTTGTCCATGATCTCGGTGAACTTATCCCATGTCCAGGTTCCGTTCTTCTGTGCATCATAGATCTCATTTACGTCAACGCCCGCATCCTTAAGGATGTTCTCGTTGATGAAGAGACCGTCACGAGGCTCGGATACGCCTGCGTACATAGCATAGATGCCGCCCTTGAAACCATACTGCTCGTGGAGCATGTTAGCCTGGAACTTGCTGTCCGAGAAGTCAAGGCAGTCAAGAGTAGAAAGGTCATACATAAGACCTGTTGCCATAGCCTGGGCGATAGCTGCATCATCACGAAGGACGAATATGTAGTTCTCATCGCCGCCGGTGGTAGCATAGTCTACGAAGTCCTGAGGAGTTGAACCCCAATCGGAGATAGCCTGCTCCTTGAATGTGAAGTTGTAGGTCTCCTGAGCCCACTCGATGTACTCTTTACGAGCCTCATCATACTCGTTCTTAGGATTGGTCATGAAGTAATCATCGGGATTGGTCCACCAGTCACGCATGATGATCTCCATGCCACCGAGGTCAACGGTTTTTCCGTTTGCATCGGTGTAGATTGTGTACTTGTCAGCACCCTTCTTACCTTTACCTGATCCGCCGCCGTTTGAACATGCTGCCATGCTCATTACCATTGCTGCGGAGAGAGCTACGGAAAGAACCCTTGCGGTCATTTTCTTTCTCATATTATACTTTACCCTCCATATTGAAATATATATTACGTTCTGTCGAACTTTTCCGGGAGTCCGCCAAAACATGATACCAAAGATCATTATATCATAATATTTCAAAGTATACAACTTTGAGCCGCATTTCCTTGAAAAAATTATGACATTTTTCAGGTATTATTTTACATCTTGATACCTGTTGAACTTATGCTCTCAACAAACTGTCTCTGTGCAAAGAGATAGAGGATCACAACCGGTCCTATAACCATCAGAGTACCTGTTGAAAGGATACAGTTGGAATACGCCACGGAGATCGTGACCGTAACACCCAGGAGTCTCTGCATATATGCTCCCAGAGAGTCAACGATACGTGCGATACTCATACTTACGAGCGAGATATTTCCGAGGAACATCTTGGAATAAAATCCATCAGTCCACTGCCATACAAATGCGAAGAGGAAGCAGGAAGTGATAATGGGCTTTCCTTCCGGAAGCATGATGGTGAGGAAGGTCTTTACCATTCCGCAGCCGTCGACGTAGGCAGCCTCTTCCATGTCGTTGGGGATGTTCCTGAAGAACTGTCTTATCATGTAGATATACAGTCCGTTCTTAAGTCCCATGCACCCGATACTCATAAGATAGTACGGGAGCACCGATCCCCTAAGGTTGAGCGAGCTTCCGGTTATCAGTCTTATCAGACCGAAAATATCAAAGAATCTGAAGTGAAGGAACAGAGAGTTTGATATTACCTGGGGCGGAACTACGATAACCAGCATTACGAATGCGAACCACAGCTTCTTTAACGGGAATTTGAATCTTGCGAATCCGTATCCCACGAATGTACATACCGCTATCTGCAGAACCGATACCGTTATCGAAATGACCAGTGAGTTCACAAAGGACTTTCCGTAGTTCATGATCTCTGCAGAAAGCTTGTAGTTATCAAGCGTAAAGTGAACGGGGATCGATACTACTATCGGGTTGAACAGATCACTCTCGGTCATGAAGCTGACTGATATCTTGTTGAGCAGAGGCTGAAGGATAAGGAAGCACAGTCCGAAAAGAAGGATGAATCTGACTATGCTCACAAACACCTGGCTTGCTTTTTTCTTTAAGAGGTAACCTTCGGATTTGCGGTTTCTCTCCCAGAATCCCTCCTTGGCAATCTTGGTCTTGGTTTTAGTCATTGTAATAAACCCCCTTTGATATTGCAAATGAAGTGATTCCGACAAAGGCTATGACTATCAGGAAATATGCCCATGTCATGGCCGAAGCGGCACCGTAGTTCTGGTTCTGGATCATGATCTTCTGGATCTTCTCGATAACCGCGTTATCGGATCTCATACAGAAATCAACAACCGTATAAACCCAGTTGACAAGGAAGAGTGAACTGATGGAAGGGAATGTGATCTTCCAGAGACTCTCCCAGGCGGTACATCCTTCGATATCGGCAGCCTCGTACATGCTTCTCGGAATAGTCTGAAGTCCGGAGAGGAATACGATGATCTGAATACCGGATGCAAGCGCCACATCATATATGTTATCGATTACTTCGAAGACTTTTTCAAAGGCTCTTACTCCGACGCCGGTGGTTCGCAAGATAGTTTCGAGTCCATCAGTGATACTCACTGTGGAGGCTCCTGCGTCCTCGATCGTCTGCTGCAGGTTGGCTATCAGCTGGTTGTTTGATTCAAGTCCAAGCATAACGCCCGATGAAAGGATAACAGGAAGGAAGAATATTGCTCTTACAAGTGCTCTTCCCTTGAACTTCTGGTTGAGGATCAGCGATACGAAAAAGCTGAATACTATAATAGCAAGGGAATAGATGACCATTCTCACGAGCTCTTCCACCAATGCCCTCGAATAATCCGGATCTACTCTGAAAGCCCAGAAATACTGATCAAACCCGGTCAGAGTCATCTCGAATTTTGCCGCTCCGAGGTCTACATTACAGAAGCTCATGTATAGCGACTGGAACAGCGGCCTGACCATGAATACAAGGAAACCGAATATGAAGGGGGCTATGAAGATATAACCCGCGATCGCTTTTCTTTTTTCAAGTCCGGCCAATCTGATCTTTGATTTCTTTTTCATTTCTTTTCTCTTTTCCATCGTAATCTACCTAATCCCAGTTTATCTGACTACTGTATAATCTCTTGCCTTTACAACCGTTCCGTCCTCTGCGGTGTAATCCTCGGCGAATCCGTAATTGACATATACTTTTGTGCCATCGGCATAAGTTGTGCATCTTACATAAGGAGAGAGGATCTCGTGGCCGGTCATCTCCTGGTTGAAGGTGTGGCCGAGCTCTCTGTTATATCTTGTGCAGATACTGAGCACGCGATCCTTCCATGATGCATACTCGGATCCGTAATACTCAGGATAGAGAGTCTTCTGAAGAGTAAAGCTGCTCTCGCTCATGAGTGTGAAGTTGAGGCCTGCTCCGTACTCCGCGCTCATCAGCACTTCTTCCTCATCATTGCCGGAAATGTTTACCGGGTATCCGGTGTAATTAACATATCCGTGAACTGCTATCTGATAGAAGGGAACCTCCTCGTCAAGCACTGTGTATCCGCTGCCCTTAAGGTCCATATTGGTGACTACATCCGCATAGGGAACCGCGTAGTCATTACCCATGTTGACCATAAGCTTGGTGTTTTTGTCATCGAGAGTCTTGAGAAGATCAGTGTTGAGATTCTTTGTGTTCTCTCTGCTGTGGGGATCCTTGCGGTAGTAATCGGATGAAAGGTCCATTCCGATATCCTGGAAGGATACGCCCGTGCCATATTTCACAGCCTGCTTTACAAGGTTGTCCGCCATTCTCATGGCAAGAGGTGTATGGAGCAGGTAATAGCTCTTGAATCCCTCTCTGGCCTTGTATGTTACATGGCTGAAGTTGTACTGCTCGGCGCGCTCTCTCGTAAGGAGCCTTGCAGCATCACGGTAGCTGAAGAATCCGTTAAATATATTACTGTTGTGCTCGTACTGGGTGATACCGTCAAGATAAAGATCTACGCCGTTATCTTTTGCGGTCTTACAGAGGTTCTTGAGATCTCTCTGTGTTCCCAATGCCGCTACAAGCGTTACACGCTTGAGAAGCTTCTGGCTTACGCCTCCGTTACACCAGCCCGTGAGCTTAACGGAAAGGTGTCCCACATCCTGCGAGCTTAGGTCTGTTATGATATCCGAAGCCTCGTTAAAGCTTGTGAGCTTGAGAGGCCTTGAAACCGGCACACCCATAACCTGCTGTATCTTGTCGATGGCACCTACGAGCTCAACCGTAAGGGGAGCTTCGGTGTAATCGTTAAGTGTCATATACTGGCCGTACTCTGTCTCGAGATAATCCCTGTAAGCGTATGCCATGTCAACATAGTCGGGGCTGTCCACAAAGCGGTATCTCTGTACTATGCTCTCATCCTGGGGAAGCTTGGTGGAGTATGCGTATACATCAGAGTTTGCGATATCTCCGATATCATACTGCTCCCTTGCGCAAATGGAATAAAGCGCGTTGGTAAAATTGTATGTGTTCTGTCTTCCGCTTATAAATGCTCTGACTGATGCATAGGATGCGCCATCCTCGAGGATACAGATATAAGAGCTGTCATCGCGTGACTGTCCGAACACTCCGAAGTATGCTCTTGTGTTATGGATGACATACTGTCTTCTAAGCCCCATATCCCATCCGTAGACATTTGCATAGTAGTCGCTCTGGGAAGTTTTACCGTTATTGTAGTTGATGATCGCTCCGCCGCCTTCGGGAACGAACATATATCCTTCATCTTCCCTGCTCGCCGCTCCGAAATAAGGAAGGGGCGAAAGTGTGTATATCGGCATCGAAGGATTGTACTTGAGGGAGCTGAAAGGTATCTCAACCACCATATCATTTCCTTCAAGTCTGAAGTCCATCTCAACATTGAAAACGGGCTTGTCGTCCTTCTTTTCTACGGTACCCAGCTCCATGTCGGCAAGGTAATCGTCATATGTATATCCTGCTGCGGAAAATGCTGCTTCGAGCTTTTCTTTTCTCGCCTCTTTGGTGGTATCACGCAGAACGTAGATAACTTCCTTGGCAGCAATAGGAAACTGTTCAAGTACATCATCCTTGTTATCACCGGATTTAAGATTGTCGATATCATACTTCTTGTATGCATCCTTGGCAGTATCCCTCACGCCGGAATCAAATTTTTCCAGGTAAGCTTCAAAATCCGCTGCCTTTATGATGGAAGGAATGATATATTCCTTCTCAACACTACCCATTGAATAGAATACTTTAACGGTATCGCCATCCTTTTCAACATGGTAGATATTATTCTTAACACTGTATGTGTAGCTGTCATAGACCGTCTCAAGACCGGTAACGATGGCATAAGAAAGAACCAGATTCGAACTCATCTTTCCTTTTTCGCTCGCGAGAGCCATCTCATCGCTTTCCGCATCCTCAATATAAGATGACCAAACCTTTCCGTTTGCCTTCTGCTCTACGGTAAAATGTGTGGTCAGAGGATCCATTGTAAAAATGAGTCCGTCAGACTCCAGCACTATTGGCTCTGTCAGCTCTTCATCGGGAGCATAGGGATCCACCTTCATATATTCCGTTTCGGGATTAACAAATTTGACTACAAGGAATATAGCCAGTGCTATAACTGCTATGAGTGCGGTAGGAAATATAAGTCCCTTGAGGAAGTCAAATAATTCTTTTCTCTTTTCGACCTGTGCCTCGGTCAAAACTTTTTTTTCTTTCTTCATGACAACTCCAATCCTTGATAGGTTGTGTTATTTCTAAATCTTAAATGCTTTATATTCGGAACATCATCTCTTTACCGAGGGAGATGAAGTAGGAAACGCCCTGTGTGATCATACTGAAGAATATCATCAATATGAATATCATTACCAGCATTGCAAAAAGTGAAGCGATGGTAAACAGTATATTCTTTCCCATCGAGAAATCGTGTATCTGTCCCATACCTGCGACTATCAGAAACGCACAGTACACAAGGGATATAACGCTCAGCACCGAATAGAACTGACCTTCCTCGATCGTGACAAAGTTGCTGGCGATCATAAGCGGCAGCTGGAACACGGGATAAGGAAGGAGCCCGTAGCAGGTTGCCATATATACCTGACCGAGACGGCCTTTTCCGTCAAACAGTGTGGTAAGCGCCCAGTTTCCGACGACCCACAATGCCAGTGGGAACAGGATACTTGCTATGTACAGGAAGATGTTGATGTCCTCCCAATATACCTGTATGAAAAGGAAACTCGTATAGCGCAGCTTCAGTATCCTTATAAGGATCGTGACAAACAGTATCGTGTTTGCCGCCGCATAGGTTCCTCTCTTTTCATGAGTCAGATCCCAGAAGCCGTCAAGAGGGTGTGTCATGCAATAGAACCCGAACTTGAGTGACTTAAGGTATTTGATATAAGTCTCTTTTTTTGTTAACGATTTGAACATGGTTTTCTCCTGTATTATCCCGGTTTATCGGGATAATTTGTGATCCGGACGCCGGGCGGCGCATGGTACTCCCTAAACCCTGAATATGTCCGCTATATCTATCTCGTGTTTGATGGCTTTTATCTTTCCTATTCCAAGAGGGATCAGGAAGATGGCAAGAAGAGCGGCGATTATCCATCCTATATTTGCTTTGATCCATCCTTTACGGTACTGTCCGTAAGCCTTGGAGTAATTCTCGTCATCATATTTGAGTTCGAAATAATCCATTGCCTCTCTGTAATGCTCATTGCGCAGGAGCGAACGGCCTATTCCGATATACGCAAGAGTGTAGTTACCGTTCAGCACCTTAACCTTTTCCCATGTTGCCTGAGCCTCATCGTACTCACCGTGATCGAACTGATCCATTGCGGTGTAGATAAGATTTCCGAACTCTGTGGGAATGAACAGGGTGATGGCATTGTCGAGCTGATCGAGCACCATCAGATCATTTCCCATATGTTCAAGGGATACAGGTCTTCTGAAGTATCCCTCCATGTTTCCGTTTCCGCCGAAACAGAAGATGTTTCGTCCCTGATCGTCATATCCGAAAAGACGTCCTCTGTTTTTGTCGAGGCATATGTAAACATCATTGTCGAGAACGGTGACATCCGTGAAATATGAGGGGCCGGTGATTCCACCGCCTCCGCCCCAATAGAGGTCTCCGTATATGGGGTAATCGCCGTTCCTGACAAGGATATCGGAACCCAACATGTTGATCTTGCGTACAGCCTGAACTGTCTCGGCATCCAGATCCTCTTCCTTCTGTCCTCCGGCGCATGCATAGATGAAGCCTTCTTTATCCATATACACGTTATCGTATTCCGTGGGAACAAAGGACTCCATCTGGGCTCTCTGTTCCTGGGAAGCAAATTTTTTCCAAAGATAATCGGTAAAGTCGTAAGCAACAGGTGTTGCACCGATGAATCCGGAGAATACACCGTCAGCTTCGTATTTAACAAGGCCTTTGTTGATACCGATGGCCGAGCAGTACACACGCCCTGCGGTATCGATAACGATCTTATCCGGCTGGAATATCAGATCGTCGGCTATGGAAAGGTCAATGGGCTTGGTGAATTCCATCAGATAATTCAGGTCCTTGTCAACCTTGACTATTCTTTCGTTTCCTCTGTCGGCAATGAAAATGTCGCCTTCTTCGCTGATGGCGATATCCGCAGGTGCATTAAGGTTGTTCTTATCCGAGCCCTTTATGCTGTTAAATTCATCAACATAAGCGAATTCATCATCATCGATCCTCTCGAGAACGATGATGCGGTTATTGCCGGTATCGCAGATATAGAGCATATTACCGTACACATAGAGCGATTCGGGATTCTTAAGATTAGTCTTTATTCCCAGATCCTTGTATGTGAATACCTTTACTACCGAGTATGTATCGGGACACTCCTGTACATCTCCCCAATAGTCGTATGTGTATGTGTAATTGCTCTCCGCTGCTTTGGCTGTGGCCGGCAATGTTGCGGCTAACGCAAGTGCTCCGGCGATGCCGAGGGCGATTCGAATAATCTTGTTCTTCATAGCTTACCTCTTTAAGGTTAAAGTGTTAATCCTTCAGTCCGGAGCTTGCCATTGTTTCAAGGATCTGGCTCTCGGAGAATATGAATATAAGTATGGGCACTATCATTACGACTACCAGAACGGCTGCGCCCTGTCCTGTTCTCGCTATACCTCCGGCCTGTATCTGCTGGAGAGCGAATACCAGGGTCTTCCTCTCCTCGGAATAGATAAATGTCGATGCTCTGTTGTTCCAGAGACCCTGTACCGAGAAGATGATAAGTGTCATCCATGCAGGCTTAACGTTGGGCATTACTATCCGGAAAAATACCTTCCACTCGTTTGCACCGTCTATCTTGGCCGCCTCTATCAGTGAGGTGGGCAATCCCTCCATGAACTGCTTCATGAGGAAGAGTCCCATGGGCGATGCAAATGCGGGAACGATTATAGCCCAGTATGTATCGATCCATCCCAGCTTGTTGATAAGGATGTAGTTGGGAATACCGGTTACATAGTATGAGAACATCATCGCAACGGTTACGATCTTGAAGAAGAACGCGTTGCCGGGGAAATCGTACTTTGCGAGCACGAATGCACCCATGGATGCGATCATAAGATGCCCTGCGGTTCCCACTGCTGTGATGAACACGGTGTTAAACAGGTATCTTGAAAAGGTTACCCACGATTTACCCATCGTAACAAACAGATCCGCGAAGTTGTTGATGGTGGGATTCTTCGCAAATATCCTCGGAGGGAACATGAAAAGCTCGTCCAGAGGCTTAAGTGCAGCATTTACAGCATACACGATGGGGAATACCATTATCGCTGCCACGAGTAAAAGGAAAAGATAAAGCGCTATATCACCGGCTATTGACCTGTTGGGCTTTCTTTTCTTGACCAGCGGCTTGCGGTAAGGTTTTTCTTCGATTTCTTTCTTTCTCTTTTTACTCATTGTCAGGTTCCTACTCTCCTAAGCAAACTCTGAATTGCCTTATTTGTAAGGATCATCATCAAAAACAGTATCGTAGCGATCGCGCAGGCGTAACCCATCTCAAATCTTGAAAAACCGTAGTCGAAAAGGTGGGTTACGATGGTTCTTGCTGCATAGTCCGTACTGGGATATCCGCAGAGATTCATCGTTACGTCGCAGACGCCGAAGGCCTGTGTGATGGACATGACCGCACCAAACATAAGCATAGGTTTCATGTTGGGAAGGGTGATGTACCAAAGCTCCTGCCAGCGGTTCTTGATCCCGTCCATGTAGCCGGCTTCAAACTGGGCTCTGTCTACGCCCTGCAGACCTGCGACGAATGAAAGGAATCCGGTTCCGAGGCTCATCCAGAGGATTACCAGCATACATACCGGAAGCATCCACTTCGGATCGGTGAGCCAGAATATCGGGTTATCGATGATCCCGATATTCATCAGGAAGGCATTTACATATCCGTAAGCATCTCCTCTAAAGAATACCGAGAAGATAACGAAACAGTTACCTGCGATCGACGGAGCGTAGAAAACTACGACCGCAACGCTTCGTACCCATCTGGGAAGTTCATTTATCAGCCATGCGAACAGGAACGACATTATGTATCCCAAGGGTCCGGTGACGACCGCTATGATCAGCGTATTCTTGATACCTATCAGGAATATGTCGTCCTCCAGAAGAAGGCTGATGTAGTTGTTAAGCCCGATGAATCTCGGCGGCTCAAGTATGTTGTAATACGTGAAGCTGAAATAGATCGACGCCACAACCGGGAACACATAGAACATTGTGAAGATTATCGCGTAAGGTGCCAGGAAAATGTAGCAGTTTTTGCTGGCCTTCATCTTCTTTAAGCCAACCTTGAAATTGTGTTTCCGGAGGGTGAAATACTTTTGTAAGTAGCCGTTACTGTTCTCTTTCATTTTAATCCTCTTAATCCTCTCTTACCCGAATTGTACTTCGCTTAAGATAGTTTATTCTTCATACGGCATGCCGAACTCTTTACGTTTCTTGGTGATCTCTTCGTCTATCTTGATCGAGTAGTCGATTATCGTCTCTCTGGTGTCATCCTTGTCGTTTATGCACTTACGGACAGCGTTTGCAAGATGACGGCCGGTGTAATATCCGCCGGGAACCTCTCTGATTCCTCTTGTCTGATCCCACTGTGCTGCCAGCACTTCAATATCGTCCATGCTCCATGAGAGCATCGAGAATGCATCGCGGTTTGCGGTGTTGTATCTTGCGGAAGCTCCGAGCAGTGCCTCGATCTCACGGCCGAAACGAACCTGTGTATCAACGCTTGCCCACCACTTCATGAACTCCCATGACCTATCCTTCATATCCTGATCGTCATTCGCGAGCATCATGGTGGCATTACCGGTGATGAAATCGCTTCTGTCGATGTAGGTCTCGCCGTTTGCATCCACCTTCTCGGTTCCGGGGATCAGCGTGAAGTCCCAAAGGCCTCTGATCTCGGGTGCCGATACCATCAGTGTATTGTAGGTCGAGTATGCTGCGATACCTATCGGCATCTCGCCCGAACGGAAACGGCTGATAAAGTCGAAGTATACCGGAATTCCGTAGTCGTTGAAATATCTTACATAATCGTCAAATGCTTCGATTCCTGCCTCGGTATCGACTGTGGTGCTTGTACCCGCTTCGTTGTACATGTCCCCGCCGTACTGGAAAAGGAGCGTAAAGTACAGTGAAAGGTCGGGCTGGTTGGAAGCGATGGTCGTCGAAGCAGCTGCGCTGGATGAGCTTCCGCCCGCGCTGGGGATACCGATCGAAAGGTTGTTGCCCTGAATGGTGGGAAGCAGTTCTATAAGCTCCTCCCAGGTGTCGGGTACTTCCAGCTCAAGCTCCTCGAGCACATCCTTGCGGTAGAACATTACATTGAATGTCTGCTGCTCGGGAACTCCGTAAATGTGTCCGTCCAGGCTGTACTGCTCGTAGGAGCTGGGCGAATAGTGTGAAAGCACTTCTTTGTAATCCGGGAACTGTGTGATGTCTTCAGCCGCGTGACGAAGCGCATAGTTTACAGGCTGATCCGCGCCTACGGAAAGAACCACATCGGGTCCTCGTCCTGCAAGCACCGCATTAAGCAGAGCATCCGGTGCGACAATCTCCACATTGACCTTTACTCCGCTGTTGGGAGTGAAGTCATCATCTATCATGGACTTAAGGATGGTTCCCTGATCACGTCCGGTGAGCACCCATACAGTGATTGCATCCGATGCATCGCCGCCCTCGTATACATCTCCTACAGAGTTGTAGTCCACAAAGAAGGAAGCAACAAAGGACTTGATCTCATGGAAAGCTGCCTTGAAGAAGTTGCTCTTCTCTTTAACGGGCTGTACATCTGTTCCGGTTACCACCAGATAGTCGACATCCAGCTTGGTCTCGCTCATGTTGAGCGAAGCGGTACCGAGTGCCGTTATATTATCCTTGAAGGTGGTGAATTCAAGTGTTATCTTCTGAGGCTTCTTGACGAAGCGCTCAAGCTGCTGTGCGATGGTCTGTGCTGTGGCGATGTTGTCGGCCTTCTGTCCGCTGTATGCCACCATATCGTCAACCAGCTTGTAAAGCCTTTTCGACTCAAGATCCATAGCCTTTATGATCTCGGGATATGTTGAGTCTATCTTGTAATCGCGGTACTGGTCGGGTGTTGCTCCGGTATAGACAAGGAGCTTTCTGTATATCTGATTGAGCCTGTAGGTTGAGCTCTCCAGATCCGAAAGGAGCTCTCCGAGCTCTCCCAGGGTAGCTTCCATACGAATGGTGTGCTTGCCCTTTGTGAGGTAAATATTGTAAGGAGTGCCGTTCTCATCTGCGAGCTCTTTGCAGTCCCAGTCATTGTTGTAATCGAATGATACTTCTTCAAGTTCTGCAAAAGGGATCTCACCGTCTATGAGTATCGAACGGTTGGATACGCTTCCTCTTGCATAGTTCTGACGGGCTTTGATCATAACGTTGTAATAGCCGTCATCGGGAACTTCAAATTCCCACTCTACCCACATGCCGTTACTTCTCCATGCATCGCCGCCGACATAGTTGAGCACGGTGGTGGTCACGCTGTTGGGAGAAGTGGTGGGCGATGAGCGGTCATACTTTGCGTAAAGTGAGCTCTCGGAACGTCTTGTGGAATCCTCTCCCTCGATAGTAAGGTAGAAATTAGCCGCAGAGGTGCTGGAGAAATTCTGAGGCTGCTTTGCTATATATTCCTGATAAGAATCTCTTGCTTTTACAGCCCTTACCTCGAGCTTCTTTATTGCAACGGGCTCGTTTATCGCATCAAAGGTGATCTTGTTCTCGCCCTTGTTGAAATAGAAAAGATAGGGCTCATTGACATAACCCATGTCGTCAACAAAATAGGAATTCTGCCAGTCGAATATCTCAACCTGGGTAGGTCTTATCTCGTTACCCTGGTTGTCGATCTTGACAGGGCCTTTGTCGGTCCATATTCTGGTAAATTCGATGCTGGTAGCATCGTCAAAGGGGAGCTCGTCGTTGATAAGGACTTTTCTCTCGGCCGCAACGCCTCTTGACTCGGCTGCGAGATACTCCATGTAAAGATTATAGAATCCCTCTTCGGGAATATTGACTGTCCATGTGACAACAGAATGTGTGTCGGTAAAGAGCGCCTTCTCGACACCCTCATAATTTTCTTCAACGGTAACATTTCCGTCGGCCGTATAATTATAGAGGTCTACCTCTATATCTTCCTGTGGATATGCGGCACCTTCATGGGAAAGAAGATACTTTTCGTATGTTCCGGTCCGCTCTGCGCCTTCAACCTCAGCACTCAGATCCGTGCCCTGATATTTTTCGTGGAAATCAGCCACTTTCCTCCTTGAAAGGAGAACGGCCACCACAATGAATACCGCAAAAATCAAAAGTGCAATTAATACTTTTTTTAATGTTTTGTTCATCTCGACCTCCGGATGTGCCGCTTAAAATGATCTCGGCACCCCTCTATTTTGTAAACACGTAAAAACAGGATTTCGGTTTGTAATTCTCGTCAAACAGAAGCGGGCACTGGGGAAGCCCCGTTGTATTTCCTCCGCCGACATTCGATCTCGACTGCAGCCAGGAATAATGGTCTACCGTGCCCCAGAAGGTGATCCCTTCAAAGTCCACATACTCCTCCAGGTTCGCGCTCTTGATCTCGTAATAGATCAGGTTGTACCTTTTGCGGAGCTTCTCGTATTCCTCTTCCTTCTTCTCTTCGCTGCCGTCGTAATCATCGCTGGCGCTTATATCAAGCTCGGTGATCTGTACCTTGCCGACCTCGCGTCCGTAGTCCTTGATGGCTGTGTAGATCTCGGTGTCGCTGGGGCTGCTCATTCCGTAATGCCCCTGCATTCCCATGGCGGTAAGCCTTGTCCCCTCACCGGGAGCGCCTTCTTCGGCCTTTACCGCTCTAAGCAGCTCTATGATGCCGTTCTTTTTGTTTATCGAGCATTCATTATAATCATTATAATAGAGCTCAAGATCAGCCGGTGCATACTTGTTGGCGTATTTGAAAGCGTTGATGATGAATTCGTTGCTCTCATATACATGCCACCAGCTGGAATTGCTGCCGTGCCTGTCCTCGCTCAGGGACTCGTTCGGATTCTCGGAATCGCTCCGATATGTGCCTGTGGCATCGCTCACCGCTTCGTTTACGACATCCCATCCGTAGAAAAGATCTTTATATTTGCTGTCCTCTCCGGTAAAGTGCGTCAGCACCGTTTTGATGTACCATTCGAGGCGCTTATTCATCGTTTCCTTGTCTACATAAGGTTCATTCTTGTCATAATTCTCATGGAAAAACCATTCCGGTGTCTGCGAATGCCAAACCAGAACGTGTCCTCTTACCATAAGTTTTCTGTCGGGATTTTCCTCATTCCATTTAAGAATTTTGTCAAGAATCCGTTCCGCTCTTGAATAATCCATTTTGGGAACGGTGATGGACTCTCCGTCAACCGTATCTTCCTGCGTTCCCGGGTTGGTTCCGAGGCTGTATCCGAAAAGCGCATCGGGCTTTAGTTCATTTCCCAATGTGACCGCCTCGAAATGTGTGGTGATTATATCCCACACTTTGGGATCGTCGATCTCCGAACCGGTTACGGCGCATCCGACGAAACCTCCGAGATTATCTCTGACCGCATCCCTTAAGATCGGTACTTCTTCATCTTCTGCGACGACTTCGCTCTTTGCTTCCGGAGCCTTACCTGCATCCTGCTGATTCCTTTCTGTACATCCTGCCGCTCCGAACAGACACATCACTGCGGCAAGGCCGAGAGGTATTAAATTTTTAATCCTGCCTGTTTTATGCATGGCATGAATATACTCCGTCCACAATTCTAAAAAGATTATAAAATCCTGCCCTTTTTAGTGCTTATTAAATAGTGCTTTCAACTTCTCAAATTTTGCTCATTGTCCTTTTTGTATATTTTCAGACAGCTTTAAGAGGTTTTTTGGTACAATTTTATTAGCAGTTTTGATTAATTTGTGGTATACTTGTTGATATAATTTGAGGAAAATAGCAATTTTTGAGAAGTTTAATGAATTTACCCTCCTCAGAAATTGAATAATATACAGGTTTTAACACTAATGACATCAAGTAACGAAATGATCACAAAAGAAAGATATTACGCAGTCAACAATGATTTCACCGGCATGAGGAACGTTGCTGACGGTCATGAGATCGTTGAATATCATTCCAAAAGCATGCACCGCATCTGGCTGAACGAGCAGCCGGTCAATTATGATGCCCATTGGCATTCCGCTCTGGAGATAATAGTTCCTGCGGAAAACATTTTTACCGCCGTCTGCAACAACGAGCGGTTCATTGTCAATCCCTCGGAGATCCTTATCATCCCTCCGGGAATCATCCACGAGCTTTACGCACCCGCCACGGGAAGCCGTTTCATTTTTATAATGAACATTTCCTCTATAACAAAGCTCAGGGGATATGCGAGGATTGCATCAATTCTCTCCCACCCCCTTCTTTTGAACGAGGTCAACTACCCCAATATATATACCGATATTTACAACATCCTCATCCAGATCAGGAATGAGTACTTCGGAGACAGTGAATTCTCAGAGCTTGCGATCCAGGCTCTGCTGCTCAAGCTGTTTATTTCACTTGGAGAAAACTACACTCAGCAGGAGAATGTGTTCCTCGGAACACCTCCCACCAAGCGTAAGGAATATGTGGATCTTTTCAATGCCACTCTGGAATATATTGACAATCACTTCACCGAAGAGCTGAGCCTCGGTGAGATCGCTGCCAATACAGGCTTTTCCAAGTTCCACTTTTCAAGGCTCTTCAAGCAGTATACAGGATATAATTTCAGCGATTATCTTTGCTTCCGCCGCATAAAGGAAGCTGAGATCCTGCTTGCACGCCCGGAAGTATCAATCACGGATGTGGCCATATCCTCGGGCTTTTCAAGCATTTCAACATTCAACAGGCTCTTTAAGCAACAGAAAGGTTGCTCCCCCAGCGAATACCGCAAGCAGAACTCCAAGATCAAGAAGATGGTCGGGCATGATGCTGATCGCCCTTAGTTAAGTTATAGAAAAACAAAAACAAGGCGTCGCAAAGGACGCAACGCCTTGCATGATGCTGATTGCTACTAATCGTTGTACTTAAAATTGCTGAAAACCACTTTACCGCCGACTTTTCTGGTGGCGAAGCAGCACAGTCCGAATCTGTTGCCGGTAAAGTGAGCCAGTCTGAATTCCATCTTGTGGGGTCCTCCCACTTTCACGAACTTATCATCTTTATAATAATAGAAATCCAATCTGTCCTTCATATCCTCAAAATTTGCTTTGAGGTATACTATAACCGATGATGAATCAAGCTTTATCTTGTCGGTGACATCTCCGGGGAAATAATCATTTCTTGCGATATTCTCATTTTTGAGATCCTCGCTGTTTCTGACTATTCTCACCAGATAATAATTTCCCATCTCCCTGTACAATCCGATCATCCCGTAGCAGCTCTGGAGCGCACACAGTCCCGCATAGTCGCCGTCCTGCATTTTAGATCCGTCTATGGTGACTTCCGCTCCGCACTCCGGCCAGAGCATTCTCTGTGTAAGAGTGTTCTTGGCGTGAGTCAGGTTGACGCAGAGCTTGTCTGTCGTGATCTCGAGCCCGCCTTCGGGAAGAAGGTTCCACAGCTTATCATCCGGCCTGTGGTTCCATTCCCACTGAAGAGCCAGCTGCTTATTCTTGGGAAGATTTTCCTTTGGAAGGAACTTGTCCGATACGTAAAGAGGCTCATACGGATAATTAGGCCTGCTTCCGATGATCTCAAGCTTTTCGGGGACCTTTCCTTCGTCTCCGAATACCGGGAAATCGTCCTTCCAGGTGACCGGTACGAGCACCGGTATCCTTCCAACTGCTCCCATATCCTGGAACATGATCGAAAACCACTTTCCGTTAAGGGTATCCACGATACCGCCCTGTGCCACACCGCTTTCGCAGTAATCGGTACCGCAGGAGAGCACTTCTCCTCCGGTAAACTCTCCCTCGAGGCTGTCAGACCTGAAGCAGCTTTCCGTTCTCAGCCCATTCGCAGGCCAGTCTATCACAAAAAGGTAATAATACTTTCCGATCTTGTAAAAATGTGAACCTTCATAGCCGAGCCAGACTTTTCTCTCATCCTTTATGAGCACTCTCTCAAGTCCGTCTTTTTTAGCTCCGGTCAGATCGTCATTAAGCTCCGTGAGCTTGATCTCGGTGTTTCCGTGGATCAGGTATTTTCTCCCGTCATCATCAAAGAAAAGCGACGCATCGTGAAAATCCCCCTCAACCACGCTCTTTTTCCACGGGCCTTCGATGCTGTCGGATGTAAAGAGGTAATTCTTCTTTGCATTATTGCTCTTGAAGAAAATATAAAACTTTCCCTCATGATACCTTATGGAAGGAGCCCACATTCCTCCGCCGTACTCGGTCTTTTCGAGCTCCATCTTCTCCTCGGGAGTATCGTCCAGCTCGTCGTATGCATAGCCCGCTATCTCCCAGTTTGCCAGGTCGTAGGAACGAAGTATACTGCATCCCGGCATAAAGTACATAGTGGTACTGACCATATAGAAGGTATCGTCGACCCTTATCACATCGGGGTCGGGATAATCCATTTTTAAGATCGGGTTAACGTTCTTTCTCATCTCTCTGCTCTCTTCTCTCTGCCTTCCCTCGATGGGAAGCTGTCAGGCAAAGCCTGACTGATGAAGTGTCTTTTATCAATCCACGATTCCGAAACCAAGGAATGTGAACTTCTTATCTCTGTCCTTTTCGGGGATCCTTATCTCGATGTCTCTCTCCTTAGCCTGTTCTCCCCTGAATACTATATAGGCGTTGCAGTGTGTCCATCCGATGATGTGCGGATCTATCGCAAGCTTCTTTTCTCCGTCTACGTAAACCTCGCAGGTTCCGACTTCGGGTGATGCACTGTCAGTGTACGCTACAAGCAGAGCGCTCGCTTTAATCCTTGCTTTGAACACAGCACGGCTTCTTCCGGCTTCGTCCTCTGCCTGTCCGTCGTAGAACCAGTGTGCCGGGAACTCGGGCGTGCCTCCAAGATCCATATTTCTCTCTACCCGCTGAAGCTCGCCCTGATCCCCGGTGAAAGAACCGATATCGTAGCTTACTACCGCCGGTGTCTTGTCAATATTGTCGCGGTCCACGAAATAGATATTCTCAAACTCTCCACCCTTTGGCGGCTTTATGCCCGTAATATCAAGGTCTGCCTCATCCGCAGCATTGTCCGCCAATTTCAGGATGTTTATAAGGCTGTCGGCCATAATATCGTGACCAATATTTGTGGGATGGAACATATCATAGAAATACTGGCTTTTTGATACGATCCCGCCATCCTCTTCGCTTAAGTAAAATCTGTCGTAAACAGCCTTCTTTACGCTTACCATTGGA
The DNA here is from genome assembly GCA_947164865.1 of uncultured Lachnospiraceae bacterium. Classification (GTDB taxonomy): domain Bacteria; phylum Bacillota; class Clostridia; order Lachnospirales; family Lachnospiraceae; genus AC2028. The sequence goes on along the minus strand of CAMUYA010000020.1, from coordinate 7,195 downwards.
AGGTTATATGCCTCTCCGACGCATTTTAATCTGTCCTCGAGGTTGTATCCGTCCACAAATACGGAAAACAGCAATATCACCGCGGGCTTCTGAGGGCTGTTGTATATCTTCCTTACAAGGGAATCGTAGAACTCTCCCTTGGTCTCGTCGCCTTCGTCATTTACAGCGAACTCCACAACGACGATGTCCGGTGATATCTTTCCGAAATCGGTGACATCTCTTTCGTATCTGAGTATTCCCACCTCGGAAGGTGTGCCGCCAACACCGGCCTTTACATATTTGATATTCTCATCGATCCCTTTTCCTGCGATGGAGCAAAAGCCCTTGAATGTCTTATATGCATAGCATTCCGTGTTGATGGGTATCGCACCTGCGCCCTGGGTGATAGAGCCGCCGAGGAATGCAAAAGTAACTTCCTCGCCCTTCCTTGCCTTTTCGATCGCTTTCTTTATACGGCCTGTGTTTCCGGCCTGCAGAAGCGAATCAGCTATCATATTCTTGTATGCGGGGCTCTCGAAATCAATGTCTTTATCTTCTGTCTGAGGAGGCGCCTCGTATCCGTCATTTAAGTAAAATGCCACGGTAACCTTGGCCTGCATTCCGCCTTCGGGAAATTCAAAGCGTATCTGCCCCGGAACATTGTCGTCATCGGACCACTCGAAACGGTCAAGCTGCATGACCATCTCCATTCCGTCCGAGGGAAGATCCATCTCAAGAGTTGTTCCTGAGCCATAGGGATCCTTGTGACCGTACATCTGAAATGCAAAATGCACATTCACGGGCTCGCCGGCCTTCTTAACCGATACGCCGATACTGTGGATCTGCTTCCTAAGTCCCTCAACGGTATCAAGCTCCGCGATCATCTTTTCGTCTTCGAGATTACCTATGAACTTGGCACTCGCTTTGAGTCTTCCGTCGCTCTCGTAGATGAACTGTATCCCACGCCCGTCGGGCTGGGGCAGTCCGCAGACCGCCTTATTCTTCATCACATAGTAAAAAGGTCTTTTTGCTGTAGGGTCCTTGGGAGCTACCGGTCCTCTTGTGTTTTCCATTTTAAATCCCTTTCTGATAATCAATCTTCCGGTATCGGAAGTGCTGCCCGCTTCCCGTATGCCTCATCAGTATATTCTGTAATTTCCGCTGAGTGCCAGGAATGCAAACATGTAAAGGCAGTTGTCGTAGTATCTTCTCTCACCTGTGCGAAGTGGCATTCCATAGAATCTTCTCACCCATTCCTTCGCCACATCATCGAGCTCCGATGCCAGCACCGACTGCGCCACAGTGGCGGTTATTCCGAAGGGGTGGAGTGCCTTTTCTCCTGCCACCCGGCCATCTATCTCATAGATCTTATAATCCTCGTTTCTCATATCGGAAAGAAGAGCACGCTGGATATTGGAAGCGGCTTTAGTCTGGCCTTCGTCTTTTCCGAACCATTCGTAATCCAGCCCAATGTTTGCGACCGTTCTGTAGGAATCGCTGTAGAACCAGTCGTGTCTGTCCTTTATCCAGGGAATCGGCCTTGACATGGGGGATCCGTCAAATTCGGCGTATTCTGCCGAAAAGCCGGTGTCGGGATGACAGCACACCGACAGATACTTTCTGCTTACCTCCGCAGCCTTTTTGCAGAACTCTCTGTCCTCCTCATAAGCCCATTTGCTCCAAAGCTCATAGAAGTGAGGAAGATGATAGGAAGGATCGGTATGATCGGAGCCCGGTACAAAGAGTATCTGGTGATTATCTCTGTTAAACATCGGGGCACCCGGTCCGTCCTCGCCCTGGTGGATCATAGTGTGAAGTATCTTCTTTGCCCATTCGGAGTAATTGTAGATGCCCACTCCGTCGCCAAATCGGTGACTTGCAAAGAAGAGGGACATTACAAAAAATTCCTCTCCGTCGGGAGCAGGGCCGTCGGAATTACGCTTTCCGTCCGTTCCGCAGGACCAGGCGAAGTAGCCTTTGTTGAAGCCGTCCTCCATATACATGTATTTGAGTGCCCATTTCCAGATGCGGTCGAATTCTTCCTTCATGCCCAGCTGGACGCACATCATCATGCCATAGCTCATTCCCTCGGTGCGGGCATCAAAGTTACCTGTATCCTCAAGGTAAGCCAGACCGTCATCTGTCTCATGATAGAAAGAATCTCGGCCGTGGAAGAACTCTTCCTTTATCTCATCGAGGCGCTTTTTAACGTCTGCCTCGGGAATGCCGATCTCGGCGAATACGTTTCTGTACTCTGTTTTCATGCTCATACCTTCCCCTGTATGCTCGTTACATATAGTCCCTGTATATTGCAGTTTAATGTACTAAGTGGCTATTCTGCATTTAAATATAACATAAAGGACAAGACCCATACTTCCTAAGTCTTGTCCTTAATTAGTCATATGTTGCGTTTTTAGTCAGGTCTTACTGACCGTCATCTGTCACCGTCTCGGTGCCTATCTCATTCCCGTCCTCATCATAATACGTGATGGTGGTTTCGCCCTCTTCCATATCCATTCCGGACTGCTCGCCGGCTTCCAGGTCGTCTCCCTCGCCCGCCTCGGCGGTGATCATATCGAGTATTCCGCTTCCGTCAAGTTTGCCGTATCCGGGGATTCTCTCCTCACCCTTTTTGCATTTAAGATTGAGGAAACCTTCCGAAATGATAAACCACTTGAAATTGATCGGTGATTTATCTCCAAGGAACACGTTATCGGGAACGACACTGAGATCATCTTCTGCCAGGCTGAGAACCTGCCCGTCGGGAGTGATGACCTTATCGTTTGCAGCCACGAAGTCATGACTTATAGTAACCGAGGAGGTATTTGTCCAGTCTCCGGCAATAGCGGGCTCATAAAGCCTTTCTCCTGTCGTTGTGACTATTGATATGTAATACTTATTTGTGTCTCTTAAATAAGAACCGAAAACTATATTTTCATTATCCGGAGAGATCTCATAGTCGATTATCTTTGTACCGATCTCCACAGACTCTTTTACAGTACTTCCGTCTACATTGTAAACACTGACATAGTTTCTGTCTTCGCTTATTGCGTAAATGATCCCGCTCTTTGTCATAGCGGCATCAAAGGTTCCTTCGGGAGTTGTAAAAGCATCGGGATAATTCGGGCAGTCATTCTCGTAAAAATCATTCTCATTTGTGCAGTTGCCGAAATTCTCAAGAACCGCCTCGGGTGCGAATCCGATTGACACGCCCTTTGCGAGCTTTTCTTTGTTGAATTTGATCCATACACCGTTCGATGTTGGAACAAACGCATATCCGATCGCCTTGTAAGGAGCCCTGTAGAAAGCATATGTTCCGGCATCAAGATCGATATATCCTCTTCCGGTCTCGCCGTCGATTATCTCAATAAATCCTTCCGTTATCTGCTCAAACTTAACACCTTCGAATTCTCTTCCGTCAATGACAAAGTCAGAAACCTGAGCGCCTGTGGAATCAGCGATATAATACTCATCACAGTCATCAGCCACATTGTGTTTCCGGATCAGGAATCTGTTGTTATGCCTGAAAAGAACATCAAATGTCTGTGTGTCGTCTCCTTCAAGTTGCCCGGTCACATTTCCCTCTGAATCCACAAAGAGAATCTTATACGGTTCGGAGGCCGATGCATAGATCCACGAAACTCCGGCCTGGATTGAAAAGTATCTGCTGTCCTGCGTCCATGCATAATCCGTGGTTCTGAAATAAACATTTCCTTCTTTATCGATGAGTCCGATTTCCGTCGTTTCATCAGGCTTCTGCCACTCTACCCAAGCTCTTTGCTCTGAAAAAGGATAAGCATTTGTGATATTGTAGCGGATCATGTTTACTATGATCGGCTCGGGTTCCTCCTCAAATTCAATTTCTATCGGTTCCTCTTCCTTGCTGAAGGAATCTACCACTTCCTGTATCTTTGCACATCCCGTTGTAAGGAGCATCATACCTGCAAGCATTATACTTATCAGTCTTTTCTTCATACACGCGTCTCCTTTCGTGCAATACTACACTTAAGATACCATAAAAGGAGCTTGTTGTATATACTCAAAATGCCCGATAACAGCCCGATATCGCAAAACAAAAATGCTTGCGATTCATTTCGTGCTGTGCTATTCTATAGACGAAGGAAAACCGCGAGAGCGGCTGACCTCACATTGTGATAACTATGCTACTTCGTAGCACTGCCGTCACTGTTGCGATCAGTGGCGGCTCTCTTTTTGTCTTTGTGTAGATCATACACGAATCTTATAATCAGCCGCCTTAGGCCTCACGGTTTTCCCATGCGCGTACTATATCAAAGACTTTTTGATATAGCAAGATGTCATTTATGGATTTAATAAAATATTAAGATAGTCCGCAGTTGTCCGCTGCGGACAACAACATAGGTTTATGTTCCAACCTCCTTATTCATCTGACCGATCAATGATTTATAGTAATCAACATAATTACCGTCTTTCACTTTCGGATTCTTATTATGAATACTTATATCGTAGCACTTCATAAGTTCGTACTTAGACTTATTCTTCTCACCTTCCCAATATGGCGCATAATGATGTAAAATCCCATGCGATGCCTTCTCGCGTTTTTTTCGATCCAGTAGCCACCACAGATCAATCTCGCTGAAATCAAATCCAAAACCAACAGAATATATATCCCCCAATACAAAGGAATCCAACCAACTTTTGGATTTGTATTCTTTTCCCGCCTCCTCTGCCTTTAGGAATGATATACCGACATGATCATAATAGTTTTTGTAATTGGTCAGAAGATTTCCATAGTAATAATGACCTATCACAATACTACTGTAATTCTTTGCAGCTCCGTGTATATGCCAGATGCGATTCTTGTGTCCTTTATAAATGATTTCATTATACGTATATATCAGATACTTGCTTTCCGCTCGATTGGAATATGTTCTTCTGATCTTTTCGAGCTGATAATCCGATATCTGCGATACCCCAAAAGCTGCGCTTTCAAGCTCATAGCTATAATTAGTCGTGATGATATCATCAAAGCCTATTTCAAGGATACTCTGCAAAAGATTCATCATTTCCAAATTCCTGACAGTTCCATACAGCTTTTTCTCTTTTACAATGCTTTTTAACATTTCGTTAACATTATTTTTTGAAAGGATTATTGGCTGAAGCGTCATAGGAATATCCCGGTCTATTTCAACTTTTTTATCATGGCAAGAAATCGTCTTGAGCATTTCCTCCCAGGAATCACTTTCATATGCTCTATTTATACCATTACCGAGGAGCAGAACTTTCGGATAATTCATAAATACACCTCACCTTTGTCTACAAAGTGTTTAATCGCCTTCTTATCTTATAGGCCGTACCATCCGATTCCTTCATCCTTCCATCCCTGCTTAACAAGCTTATCTCTTTCACGAGCACTCGTTGTATAATGATGAGACCCTGTTACTGCATTCGGATTATAGAGTCTGTAAAGAGGAGTAGTCTTTGCGTCATCCGAATACCAACCGATGCCTTCATCTTTCCATCCGGCTTTTACAAGATTATCTCTCTCCTTCTTGCTGGTTGTATAATGATGATCTCCAGCGCTTTCATTGTATAATCTGTATACAGGCGTATTAGACCACGATGGTCCTTCCCATGCTATGCCTTCATAATTCCATCCTTGCTTAACAAGAGCTTTCTTTTCTCTCTCGCTAGAAGTGTAGAAATGCTCTCCGCTGTTAGGATTGTATAAACGTAGCATTGTCACAGTTTTCACATAGTAAGAATCAGTATTTGGTGTTGGCTCAGGATTTGGTTCAGGTTCCGGTTGCGGCTGTGGATTTGCTTCATCTCCCGGTTGCGGCTGTGGATTTGGTTCAGGTCCCGGTTGCGGCTGTGGATTTGCTTCATCTCCCGGTTGCGGCTGTGGATTTGCTTCATCTCCCGGTTGCGGCTGTGGATTTGCTTCATCTCCCGGTTGCGGCTGTGGATTTGGTTGCGATTCATGGTTTGTTTCAGGTCCCGGCTCCGAATATTGATTATCAGAATTTACTGTTACTGAAACTGATGCCACTATATCATCCGGATTTAAAATTCCGTCAGGGAGGGTAAGTGTCCCGTTAATCGTAAACGTCTGCGCACTCTTTTTAGACGGATTGTAAGTGGATGAATCAACATCCCATTGAACAGTTACTGTTGTAATTGTCGAAGACGAAGGGCTAAGTGTTACGCCTACCGTATGTGGAAGTAATCCTTTAATATACTCTTTTGTCTTTCCATTATCTATATTTGTTATATCCGACGGATTATCCACGGATGTAATGACGGTCATCATGCTTGTATCATTTGGATCTGTAGCGTAAATCATCCGGTCAGTATTCATCTCTGTTTCAAGCCATATCTTACATTTCGAAAAATCGCAGGGGTAAAACCCCAACATACTTTCTTGGCATAATGCTTTCCAATCAAGCTGTTTGGTTAGTTCTAAGCTTGATTCAATATATTTGCTATAATACCAATCTATATAATCGTTTTCTCTGTAATCAAAATATCGGCACTGTACAACCAGAATAACTGGAGATTCGGCTCCAGAAACATATATGTTTCCAGTTGTGTCATATGAAACAGTTGCGCTTTTTACTACTGAAGATTGCGGTGCAAAAGATGATGCATGCCTTAACCTCATTGGTGTGCGAAAGTCGAGGGATCCGCTCTCCATACCGGTTTGGTATCCGCTAAACGCAGGCACAGCTGATGAAAATAGTACAGATTCCAGATTCAGATCAAAAACAGGACGAACATCTATTAAATCGAAATCTACGGTGGTTACAGAAGTGCTGTTTTTATAAGACTCGGTTAAGGCATTCACGCACAAAACGTCTTTTTCACAACCTTGACCCCAATATGCTTCAGGGGTGCGAAGCCAAAAATAATGATTATATGGATAACTAGGTTTACTGCCAAAGCATAATAGCGATAATACTATACTGTCGTTTGAGCCCACAGAGATGTGTTTATTCGTTATTTTATTTGGGACATACAGTTTATCTCTTAAAATATAATTAATCTTATTTCTCTCATCATTTGCATCAATGGGATTAGCATCAATGGTATTATACTCTGTGTACATCATTAAGTCCTGTTCAGATGACGAGAAGTAGTTTACATCATTTGCAATCATCTTAAGTTTTTCCCTTAATTCACTTTAGTGTTAGCATCTAAATAGTACAATTTAAAATGAGTTTATCCCTTAGTTGTT
>CAMUYA010000019.1 GCA_947164865.1 uncultured Lachnospiraceae bacterium | reverse complement strand
GACAAGTGGCTCTCGCCACGCCGGACAGGCGGCTCCGCCGCACGAGAATATTCAATTATTTGAGTCTACGGCAGATGAGCTGTTTGAAAAGTACTATCCTGACTATTCGGATAAAGTATATAGAACAAAATCGGGCAAAGAAATAGACGTAAGTGGGGATCATTTTAAAAACAAGCTTTCCGCTATTATAGAATATCTTGAGAATAAATCGGAGAAAAAAACACTTGTAGGAAGTAACATAATATATTTATTAGATTGGATTGATAATATAAATGAACTTCAGTGCAAAGGTGTGCATCATGAAATATCTAGGAGTGATGCAGAAAGATGTATTATTCAGACGTATATTTGTTTAGGAGATATTCTTAATATGCAGTCAGAATAATTACGGGCAATGTGGCAATTTGGCGTAGGAGAGTTATACTGAATCGATGTGTATATAAGTCTTAAACATAAATAACAAAAAGACATATAAAGTACATTAGTTTTATATGAAATGAAATACTAGAGAACTGCCACCAGTTGTATAAAGTAGCCTTGAGCTTTCTACCGTACGCAGCAGGTAAACAGCAACTCGTCCTACAAATGCCACAAACAAGGCACTTAAGGCAACGAAAAAGTTCTCAAAGAGATAATGCGCGAATGACATCGCGTTTTCACCCCGAAAGGACATCCCTTTCGGGGTATTTTTTTGCAAAAAACCGCTGACAATACGGGTGGTACCAGGTTGATAATGCACCACCGATTTTGGCGCAAATGTGAAATACAGGTTGACTATTTGTGGCGCAAGTGTGATAATGTGATTGTAATTACAGAGCGCAATCGTGAGGACAAAATATGTTTGAACGAAAAATATATAATGAAATATTAAAATGGAAGCGGGAATATGCACCTAAATATGCATTATTCCTAAAGGGTGCAAGGCGTGTAGGAAAAACAACCTTGGCTGAGAAACTTGGGCGCGAAGAGTACAAATCATATATATTGGTAAGGTTTGATCAGACGGATGAGTCTATTAATCGATTGTTTACAGATAGTCTTCGTGATTTGGACATGCTTTTTAATACATTGCAGTTTGCCTATAATACTCGTCTATACCAAAGAGAATCCTTGATCATTTTAGATGAGATTCAGTTGTTCCCACCAGCCAGACAAGCCTTGAAAACGTTACTTGAAGACGGAAGATATGACTATATAGAAACAGGGTCACTTGCAGGTATAACGAAGAAAAGCAAGAATATTCTAATTCCATCGGAAGAATATCCGCTAGATGTATTACCAATGGATTATGAGGAGTATTTATGGGCGAACGGGAATGATATGATCATTCCGACATTGAAGGAGCATATATCGTCATTAAAGCCGATGGGAAGTCTTCATCAGCATATTATGAAATCGTACAGGGAATATATGCTTGTGGGCGGAATGCCACAAGCTGTTACTGCGTTTGTTGAAAGCAAGGATTTTGAAAACGTTGATTTTGCTAAAGAGCAGATCATAAACTTGTATAAGCAGGATATGAACGATCAGGAGGAGGAAAACCCAGAGTATGTTACGGGTTTTTTTGATAGGATTCCTTCCGAATTGTCGAAACATGACAAACGTTATGTTCTTACTCATTTGGACCCTAATGCAAGGATTCGCGATTATAAAGACCCGATCAAGTGGCTTGACGAGGCAATGATAATAAACATAGCCAATAACGTAGATGATCCCAGCGCTGCATTGAATTTGTCTATAATAGATCCTTCTTTCAAATGCTACATGATGGATACGGGGCTTTTGATCACACTGGCATATAAGGACAGACCTTATTTGGAAAACGAGTTATACAAGGCTATTTTATTGGATAAACTTCAAGTGAACGAGGGCATGCTTTTGGAAAATATGGTTGCCCAGAATTTGAGAGCGAACGGACGTCGTGCCTATTACTACAAGGAAACCAGTAAAGATACCAAAAAGACTATAATGGAAATAGATTTCCTTATACGTGATGGAAGTAAACTGGTTCCGATAGAAGTAAAATCCGGTGAGAAAAAGAGTATTAAATCGTTAACGGCATTCAAAGATAAGTATGGTAAAAAGGTTGGAAGAGGCATTGTACTTCATCATGGGGAAATACGTGTAGAAGAGAATCTTTTGTGGTTGCCATATTATATGGCGTCGGTTTTGTAATGGAGCCAGTATTTTTATGTTTATCGGAGAACGGATGTAAGCGCGCTATGAAAACTCTTAACAGAAATCTTAGACATTTTAAAGTATTACGGCATAAATGATTATGGTGAAAAGAAGGAAATAGATACTTCTAATGGGGATGATTATAGACTTAAGGAAAAAACACTCGCGTTGATTAAGAAAATAATGATGAAAAAAAGAAGATTACAATGTAGTGGGGGAAAAACAGGGCAATTTCACAAGAGCCCAGTAAATATAATGGTTTGGAGCGCCTTGCTTTTTACCAGTACGGCTTAAAGGCAGCTCGTTGCGCACCCCGAAAGGACATCCCTTTCGGGGTATTTTTTTGCAAAAAACGCTGCATGGTTTGACTCCTGAATGGAAACAGGTATAATTGGTGATAGAGTTTTATTTTTCAGCATAATTGACTAAGAATCGGGATTTGTGGAGGAACATAGAATGAGAAAGTATCTATCATTCGTTCACTGGATAGCCATTGCAGTACTGATCATAGCTTGGATTGTTATAGGCATCCATCTGGCTGACAATAATTACGATTTCCTAACTTGGGCCTATATTGCGTTAGTTTGCATGGTTCTTATAACAATCTGCTCGCTCATCAAGGCCTTTGGTGCTAAGTGTCCTCATTGTGGAAAGAGACTTACAGCAGATAGCAAGTTTTGCCCGTATTGTGGTAAGGAAATAAAAGAGTCGGAACAAGCTTAGATTCAAGATGACAAATTCCTGTTTGTTGGGATGAGCATTATATCGGAAATTAATGAATTGGTATTGTATTAAATAATAATTCTTTTGGAGGGTAGCATGAAGCGAACAGCAATGGTCAATACAGTCGGGGTTAGCTATCTGACTGCTAATATTGAAAATGAGGAGTACAGTTATCCTAAAGCTTATAAAGAAAAACACTTACCTTTTTACGCTTTAACTAACCTGACTGGAACAAGAAAGTATGAGAAACTTGATTTAAGGTTTGAGTGTGACGGATTAAGTGTTCTTATAGAGACTAAGGCTAATTTTACAAAAAACTATGATGAAGCAGTTCGACAGTTATCAGCATATGTTGAATATGAAAAGAAGTTAACCGGAAACAAGACTGTAGCTATACTCGCGAACACAAGTAATGATAAGGTTAGAGTATGGAGAGGCGCAATATCGGATGAGGACCTTTTGAACGAGGAAACAAAACTTAGAACCATGCCTGAGTATATGGATTTGTACTTACCCAAGATCAATGATAAAGAAAAGGTAATGCAGAATACATATTATCTGAATGAATTGTTACACAAACATGGTATTTCAGAAAAACTACGTAGCCAGTTCGTTGGAACTTGTTTGTTGGCACTAAAACAGGGATTAAAATACAATGATCCTTCGATAAAGGCAGCACAAGTAATAGCTGGAATTAAAAGCGTTTTAGGAGACTTGTTAACAGATGATATTAACAAAGCAGGAAAATTAGCACTACTTGATACTAAAGTATTACAGAGTCAGGATGTAAGATCTTTAGAAATCGAAGATATAAGGGAAATTCTCTCGGAAATTGAACAAAACATTTTACCCTTCATAAATGACAAGAGTACAGCGGGTCAGGATTTATTGAACCTATTCTTTATTACGTTCAATAAGTATGTAGGGAAAGATGACAAAAACCAAGCGTTTACCCCGGATCATATAACCGATTTTATGGCAAGAATAGCTGGAGTAAATAAGAACTCGATTGTTCTCGACCCTTGTTGCGGTTCTGGTTCGTTTTTGGTTAGGGCTATGACCCATGCACTTGATGATTGTGCGACTGCTTCTGAGCAGGATGCAGTAAAAAAGAATCAGATTTTTGGAATTGAATACGATGAGAGCATCTATGGACTTGCAACTACAAATATGTTGATTCACAGTGATGGAAATTCAAATATTGTTAATGGCAGTTGTTTTGAATTTAAGGACTGGATTGAACAAGCAAGACCCAATATTGTTTTGATGAATCCTCCCTATAATGCCCAGAAAAAACATATGCCGAAAGAGTACACCGATACCTGGAATTCAAAACAAAAAGAAGATCCTTCAAAAGGTATATATTTTCTGAAATATGTTGCAGATACGTTAAATGAGTGTCATATACAGGCAACGATTGCAGTTTTACTTCCAGTAGCATGTGCTATAGGTAATAGTAATGAGATAGAAAAGATAAAAATAGAGTTACTTAAGGAAAACACTTTGGATGCAGTTTTTACTCTTCCTAATGAAATCTTTTATCCAGGAGCATCTGCGTCGGCTTGCTGCATGGTGATAAAGACAGGCAAAAAGAATAGTAATAGTGGGAATACCTTTTTTGGATACTATAAAGATGATGGTTTCAAAAAGAAGAAAAACCTTGGAAGAATAGAGCAAATTAATCCCGAGACTGGTAATAGTAACTGGAAAGAGATTGAAGAGGAATGGATTAATCTCTACAATAACCGAGAATCTGTTCCCGGAAAATCTGTCACGCAAAAAGTTGAAGGAACAGATGAGTGGCTTTGTGAAGCCTATATGAAGACAGACTACTCTAGCCTAAAGGAATCCGACTTTCAAAAGACAATTAACGAATATCTTTCATATCTTGTGAAAGAGGGTGAGGTATATGAAGCTTGATTTTACACAGTGGAAAGAGTTTAACTATATAGATATTTTTGATATTTGCAAGGGTTTCTATAACAAAAAGCCAGAACATACAACAGAAGGACGGATACCTTTTTTGGGAGCTACTGAAAAGAATAATGGAGTGACCGAGTATTATTCTTTGGAAGATATAGAGAATGGCTCTAAGACAGGTGATGATAACAATGCACCAATTGAAGAAAAAATCTTCCGAGGGCATGCATTATGTGTAACAAATAATGGTTCGGTTGGCTTTGCATTTTATCAAAAAGATCAATTTACATGTAGCCATGATGTTAACCCGTTATATATAAAAAATGGCGAATTTAATGAATATACAGCCTTATTTGTTGCAACGGTGATTAAACACGATAGATATCGGTGGGCATACGGAAGAAAATGGCGTCCAGAACGTATGGTTAAGTCAAAAATATATCTTCCGGCAGACAAAGATGGGAATCCTGACTGGAAATACATGGAAATGTATACTAAGTCACTGAAACATAAGCACATAAAAACGGCTATAAGCAGTCAGGGAATTAATCTTGATCAGACAGTGTGGCGGGAGTTTTATGTTGGAGAAATACTGGATATCTATAATGGAAAGGGCATAACACAGGAAGAAATAGAGTACAATCCAGGAGATCTTGTTGCAGTACAAAGTGGAGAGGAAAATAATGGCTGCATGGGTAAGATTAGTGAAGAGTTTTGTAGGGAAAAGGGATATACATTTACCAGAAAGCCCTGTTTAACGGTTGCACGTAGCGGCTCTGCAGGTTATGTATCATTTCAAGCAAACGGATGTGTCGTGGGCGATTCGGCAAAAATAATGTTGCTTAAAGATGTTGAGCATGCAAATAAGTATGTATATCTATTTCTAAAAACTATTCTGATGGCGAACAAGTATAAGTATACATATGGTAGAAAGGTGACTGAAGATAAGTATAAGCAGGAAGTATTATTTTTACCAGCTAATAACGAGAAACCTGACTATTTATTTATGGAAGAATATATAAAAAAATTACCTTTTTCAGATAAGGTATGACATAAGGAGGAAACTACCAAATGAGCGAAACTATGATTAATGATAATAAGGACATACTTCAACTTGCAGAAAATAGCAATGTAGATGATGATAATGAAATTAATGATTGTAAATCCAAACGTGAAATGTTGGAGAAAACTAAAATAGCTCGTCAGACATGGTCTATTTCAGAAATATATAAGAGAATTAAGAGCGAAGATATCATTCTTGATCCGGATTATCAAAGGGCAAGTGTGTGGAAAGACGATAAACGGACAGCGTTTATTGAATCATTATATATGGGCATAATGATTCCACCTATTTATGTAGTAGAATTACCAAGCAAGAATTTATTAGCCCCTAATAAATATGAGGTTGTAGATGGCAAACAGAGATTAACAGCGATAACGATGTTTTTAGACGGAAAGCTTGAACTCCTAAAGAAGCACTTAGAATACTACGGAGATATTTTTGCGTGTAAGAATTTTTATGAGATCCAGGAAGAATATTCTACTGAAACAAGTGAAATGTTATCTTCAATACTTGATATTTATGTGATTACAGCGAATTCGCCTGAGTTCACGAAGTATGATATATTTGCGCGTCTTAATAAGGGGGCAGAACCTCTTAGAGTTAATGAGATTCGAAGAGCGATTTACCATTCAGATGTAACATCGTTAATCAAAAAATATATTGATGAGCATATTAACGATGAAGATTACAAGAGACATTTTTCAGAAAATGAGATTATGCATTTTGACGATTATGGACGGTTTTATAAAAGCGTAGCCTTTGTTATTAGGACAGATATAGAAAAAGGTGTAGTTGAAAATTATAATTCTCGTCCAAGAGAAATGATAAATACAGTGTTACAAGAACTGCAGAAGGGAAAAATCACTATTTCTCAAGATAAAACGAAAATGATTATCGAGAAAACTATGGAACTGGAAGAACTGTTTTCTGATGTCCCTACTTACAAGGAGTATCTCATCGATGCGTGCATCCCGTTCGTAGCAAATAGCTGGAATGAAATAGTAAGTAAAAAGGATATGATAGTAAATAATTCGAGAATGGTTGAAACATTTGCAAAATCTCCTGCCACTACAAGCAGCGTGAATAAGTGAATAGAGATTATAAAGGAGATTTTAAACAATTGACATGTTTAGAAAAAACCAAAGTGATATAGAGCAAAAAGTAAAAGCACAGGTTATATTCAAATTCTTAAACGAATTTAACATTGTCGAAAAAGATATTCGCACACTTTTTGAAAAATCATTAGATTCGATATCAGGAGATGTTCGAGAGGCTCTTCAGTTTTTTTATGGGGGGAAAATTGGCTCCACGACTGATGTTGGTTCTGAAATATTAAAGATTAAAGAACTTAGGTTTGATAAGAGTAATAAGTTTAAAGATTATACGACTACACAGATTCTTAGGCTGAATGAGCAATATCACTTTATAAATGAGTTTATGTTTGATGTTGTGTCGTTACAACGACCACTTTATAAATACGATTTTCAAAGTAGTATGCGCAAAATCATTAACATGAGAAATATCCTAGCTCATGAAATAATAGTGTGTAATTTCAAGGAAAGGGACATTGTCGACATATTATCTAAAGAGAATATAGAGAAAAATGCAGATGGATTTCTTGATTCTAATGATATTTCTCAAATGGATGAAGATACAGTGGCAATAGTTAGTAACTACTTTTATCTCTGTAAGATGCATAATATGCTAAATGGTAATAATAGTTCGAGTGAAACTATTGTCTGATTAGCGAAGAATGTAACAATGTCCCTTATTTTAATAAGGGCGCACTTCTATACATCCCCTTCGGGATGTAGTGCGTCTGGCAGGAGCCGACTAGTCGTGTTGCTTCAACGACATCATCAATTTTTCGCTTCTCAATGAAGAAACAGTGGTATTTGACATCGATCTGTCTTATAAAAGCAATCATCTTATTGAAGATTCGTCTTCTCTCAAGAAGATCCATGTCTTTGTAGATTTCTTCCATGCGAATGATGGGACCGGTATGTATACAAATGTTATCAAGTCCCAGATATGAAAGTTCGGTATTAAGTTTGCTTATGGCCGGCTGGATGTCGTTGCTTTGATCATGGAAGACCATGGTGATTATGTAATACGGGGAATGTGCCTCATACTCTCCGAAATCACCGGACTCATCTATGAAAATGCTTAATTCCTTCAAGGGGATTACCTCACAGCATATGATATGAAAAAAGCGGGGAACTTCCCCGCCGTTGATGGACCTGGGTCTTACGACCAGCCCAATAGAAACATTGTTTCTGTTGACTATATTATATGCGATTACCCTTAAAAAAACAACAAAAATCTTATAAAACAACAGAACCCTATGGGGGCTATATGCAAACACAATTATACAATGTTAACCAACCATGTCAACCAAGGAAACGTATAGAAACCTTCCGAAAGAAAACCGGAACAAGAAAGGCAATACAGATTATTTTTGGTAACATATGGAGTGGAGGCTAACCCGTATAGCGGAATTGTACAAAAACAAGTAGTGTTAGATGATTTGTTCAAAAGGCAGGATCTTGTATTCGCAGTAATCCTTTGTTTTTTTCTTTTTTTTTGTTATAATTTGAATGGTGTTCGCAAATCCCTACACAGGAGATCCACACAATGAAAAAAACGCTTGTTTTGTTACTGGGGGTGGCTATGCTGTTTGGTCTGCTCGGCTGCACAAACAAAGATCGCAAAGACAATGCTACGCAGGGAACTTGCGGTAAAGACATCACCTGGCAGTACGACAAAAGGACAGCTACTTTAACCATCACCGGAACCGGACCCATGGAGGGAGAAAAATTCCTCTGGTCGGATTTTAAGATCAAAAAGCTGGTGATCTCCGAGGGTATCACATCCATTGTTCGAAATGCCTTTTATTCAAATCATGGTCTGACGGGAGAGCTTGTTCTGCCCGAGAGCCTGAAAGAAATCGGAGAGTTTGCATTCTACGGCTGTGAGGGACTGGAAGGCGACCTTGTGATCCCCGACGGTGTGGAAACGATCGGTAGCTATGCTTTTGAAAGATGCACCGGTTTTAAATCCATCAAGCTTTCAAAATCCTTAAAGACAATAGGTGACGAGACCTTTAGTGAAATGACCGGGCTGGGCTGCACGTTGGAGCTGCCGGATGGCCTTGAGACCATAGGAAGATGTGCATTCAAGGAATGCGAAAACTTAAAGGGCGATCTGGTGATCCCCGATTCTGTCACATTCATAGGCGATTATACTTTTGCGGAGTGCGGCTTTGACGGCACACTCACTCTTTCAAAGAATCTTTCCAAGATAGATATGTCGACATTTTCAAGTTGTAAAAACCTAAAGGGAGATTTGATCATCCCCGAGGGAGTAAAGTCGGTAGGCATGCATGCCTTTAACGACTGCGGCTTTGACGGTATACTGTCTCTGCCGGAAGGGCTTGAATACATCGGCATCTATTCCTTCAGCAGTGAGAATCTGAAGGGAGACCTTGTTATCCCCGACAGCGTCACCATGATCGACGATTCTGCCTTTCAGAGCTGCAAGGGCTTTACTTCTTTAAAGCTTCCTGCAGGGCTTAAATATATAGTTAAAGATGCATTTGCAAATTGTACCGGTATGAGCGGAGAGCTTATCCTGCCTGAATCGCTTGTGGTCATCGGCGATGATGCGTTTTCTTCCACAGGCTTTACCGGAGAGCTGGTGCTTCCCGAGGGCCTCGAGTCAATCGGCAACGGCAGTTTTGGCGGTACAGGTTTCACATCTGTCAGGAGCTTTCCCGACTCACTGAAGCACATCAAGGATTATGCCTTCAGCAGTTGTACTTCGCTTAAGGGAGAGATCGTACTTCCGGATAAAATGACTTTCGTGGGGAGATATGCTTTTTACGAATGCCCTCTTATAACAAAGGTTACCTTCGGAAAGGATATCTGTTGCATCGGAGAGGAAGCGTTTGGAAACTGTGATGCTTTAAAGGAGGCAGTATTTACCGGAGATATCCCCGATTATTACGATGCCGGTGAAGATAAACCCAGCTTCCCGGAGGGCTGCGAGGTTTCCGCACCCGCATCCACAAGGAAGATCGCAGATGCATGGAAAGAAGAGGTGTCAAAATATGATGCCGGAGCTGACGAAGACGGAGATGATCTGTTAAAGGATGAACCCTATTATTGGACGATGGCCCTTACAGGATTTGATTATGTGGGCGGCGGATATATGGCCGATGTGGCGCTGCTTCTTGATGAGTCACTTATCCACGTAAAGGTCAACGGGCGTGAACTTCTCGCAGTTCCCTACTCTGCCGATCCCAATGCCTATGAAGAGGACGAACAGATTGTGAAGACGGAGGGCTTCTTCTGCCGCGGCGGAGTTGTCACCGAGCTGAAATACAAAAAGGGTTTTGACAGCGACGATCAGCTCTATGCAACTATGACCAAACCTGATGGATCCAAGGAAGAAGTGGTGTTCCACACGGATTCCGAGGAATGCCTGTATCTGGAAGCAAAATAGCAGATTGCCATATATAAAATAAGCCGTAAGAAGGACATGTGTATGACCAGGGAAGAATTTAGCGAAAAGCTAAGAAAAAAGATATCAGGGCTGCCGGAAGATGAAATCGAGGGCCGTGTATCCTTTTATAATGAGATAATCGATGACCGTATGGAAGAGGGGATGAGCGAGGAGGATGCCGTGGAAAGTATCGGAAGCGTAGATTCCGTGGCCGATCAGATAATGGCCGAGATCCCGCTTTCCAAGCTCATTGAAAATAAGGTCAATCAGAGTAATGCCGGATCGGAAGGGAAAAAACGAAATACCGGAAGGGTGATAACCCTCATAGCATTGTTCCCTGTATGGATCATCCTGTTTGCACTGATCCTGGCACTTTATATCGTGCTGTGGGCGCTGGTACTGTCCCTTTATATCGTGGTTATAGCCTTTGCACTTGTTTCGCTGTCGGGAATCCCCGGAACGGCGTATATGTTTGTTCAAGGCAGAAATCCGGAGGCACTCCTTGTACTGGGAGTGGCAATCTTTCTTGCAGGGCTTGCCATAGCACTCGTTTTCGCTTCTGTTGCGGCAACCCGCGGTACTGTGAGGCTTATGAAACGAATAGCGCTGGGAGTAAAATCCATCTTCGTGGGCAAGAAGAAAGCTCCCGTCCTTAAGGAAGGGGGTGCACAGGCGTGACATTAGTTTTCTATATAATGCTGCTTGCTGCTTCTCTCGTTTGTACCGCAATTTATATTTACATGTGGCACAAGCATTTTGATGTCAATTTCACCATTATTTTCACACTGGTCCCCATAGCATGTATAGGTTACGTAATGTCCGAGCTCGCGGTGAGTATCGAGGGCAGCATCAGAGCCACGCAGATCATTTATCTGGGAGGCTGTTTTTTGCAGCTTTTCATTCTGTTCAGCATCTTTAATATGTGCAGGATCGAGATAGGAAATATAGCAAGGGTGATACTGTTTGCCCAGAGTGCGATCATGTACGCATTCATTCTAACCATAGGTAAGGGCACTCTGTTTTATAAAAGCATTTCGTTTGATATTGTGGATGGAGTACGTATAGTCACCAAGGAATACGGTTTTGTACACACACTGTTTTATATAGAGATCGGTCTGTACTTTATCACCAGTGTGATCGCTATCATTTATGCACTGATAAAAAAGAATCAGGCACCGAGGAGAGTGCTTTACCTTCTGTTTATCCCTGATGTGATCTGCGTTTTATCCTTCTTTGCAGGCAGAACGCTCATTAAAAACGTTGATCTGGTTCCGCTGGGATACGTTATTGCACAGCTGGTTTACCTGCTCATCGCATACAGAGTGAACCTTTATGATGTGAGCGAGACCGTTATTGATTCCTATGTTCAGGAGCAGAAGGTAGGATATATGTCCTTCGATTTCAGACTCAGGTATCTGGGAAGTAATGATGTGGCCAAGGAGATCATTCCCGGCCTTAGAAATATCCATGTGGACTCCCTTTTCGGATACGATCCGGAGCAGAGAAGGATACGTCATTATCTGGATAATTTCAGAAATAATGAGGAAAAGAACACCGCTATCTACACTGTTCACGATAAGGATGGGAACCATGAAAAGGACAGAATATACAATGTCACCGTCAATTATCTTTATGAGGGAAAACGAAAGCGAGGCTATATCGTAACTTATGTGGATGATACAGCCAACAGGCAGCTTATCAAGTTCCTGGACAACTACAAAGATAAACTTCAGAACGAGGTCGAGGAAAAGACAGAGCACATCGTGGAGATGCATGATAACCTGATCGTTAGCATGGCGATGCTCGTTGAAAGCCGCGACAATTCCACAGGCGGTCATATCAAGCGCACCAGCGAAGGCGTAAGGATCCTTATAGATGAGATATCCAAGGTGGGAGCGGGAAAACTGCCTGAAGAATTCTGCAAAGATGTGATAAAAGCGGCCCCCATGCATGATCTGGGAAAGATAGCCGTAGATGATGAGATCCTTCGAAAGCCGGGAAAATTCACTCCCGAGGAATATGAGAAGATGAAGACACACGCTGCCGAGGGTGCGCGAGTTATCCACGAGATACTGGCGAATACGGATGATGTATCCTTCAAGACTGTGGCTGAAAATGTGGCACATTATCATCATGAGAGATGGGACGGCTCCGGATATCCCGAGAAGCTTTCAGGCGAGCAGATACCGCTGGAAGCAAGGATCATGGCCATCGCAGATGTGTATGATGCCCTTGTGAGCAAGAGAGTATACAAAGAGGCTTTCGATTTTGAGAAAGCCGACAGGATAATCATGGAAGGTATGGGGACCCAGTTCGATCCCAGGTTAAAGCCCGCCTACGAGAAGGCAAGACCGAGGCTGGAGGAGTACTATTCGGGGCTGGAAAATCAATAGAACTGTTTTGCAGATGAATGATAATGTCAAGGGATTGACATAGATTATAAATATAAAGGAGAGGGAATTAATGAAAAAAGTAAGAATCATCATAGGGTTACTGATGTGCATTGTTATGGGATTGTTTCAGGTTCCGTTTCAATCATATGCAGGCGAACCTAAAGACATGATCGACGGCTACGAGGGTAAGACCACGATCAAAGGATTTCAGACCGGCGGGGGCGGAGAGCACGCTTTCAACAATTTTGATATTACGCGTGCTTATATTCCGGATGCATATCCGGAGTGCGGAGTTCCTTATTTCTACTTCGAGGGAAAGGCATACCGTTTCTTTGATTACGATTACTTTTTCTCATGGATCCAGAGTCAGAACATGCAGGGAAAAACCACCAACATTCAGTTTATGATCAGTTATCAGGTGGAAGATAATGACGGAAACGGTGATCTTACAGGAAGACGTCTGCTTATAGATGAGTCGGGCAGATACCATGTTGAAAGCATTCCATATTATGCTCCTGCCGCCTCGGGTGAGGGTAAGCAGATATTGCGCGCATTCTGGGCCTGGTTTATGAGTAATCTCCAGAATGGCGGCCTTCATGTCGATAACATCATCCTCGGCAACGAGGTCAATATGCATAATTCGTGGCATTTCTGCGGAGGTGTTGGCGCGGGAGATGCTGTTTCCAAGTATGCGGTTTCATTTTATGACATGAGAAAGATCGTAAGGCAATATTCGAGCACTACAAGATGCAGCGTCTGCCTTGACCACAGCTGGACTCACAACGATGAGGGCAGGGGTATCGCAGGCAGGGATTATCTCGCCATGTTTGATGCAAAGCTCGCAGAGCTGAATAACGGAAACAAAGTAGACGACTGGTGTGTAGCGCTTCATCTGTATCCTTCCATCTTGTGGGAGACCGAGATATGGAAGCCTTCTTCCACATTCGGAGAGTTAAATCCCTTAAATAGCGGAGCAAGCTTTGTAGACGGCAGAAATCTGCAATCTATCACATCATATATCAGGGATACCTATGGTGAGAATCACCGCATCATGCTTACAGAGCAGGGATTCTCAACATACCGCGGAGAGGATGCACAGGCAGCATGCCTTGCATATTCATATATGGCCGCAAAATATGATCCCATGGTGGACTGCTTCCTGCTAAATACAGTATCCGCACCGGGCGGTGACCCGAGATTTGACTTTTCCATAAGCGGCAGAAAAGCCGAGACAGTGTATGCATATATAGATAACGACGAATATGCGACGCAGGTAGCGGAGATGGTGCTTCCCACGATCGGTGTGGGTTCCTGGAATGAGATCATCCCCAATTACGGACAGCAGATCACCAGAAAGAAATATCAGGGCAGTGATTACAATACTACTGGAGCTATCGATCTGGGAGCTATTGACAGGCTTGAAATAGTATATTCCGACGATTATACGATGATGTACAGAGCGTATAATCCAAACAGCGGCGAGCATTTTTACACAAGCAGCATCAAGGAGCTGAAAGAGCTTTTCAAGGCTGGCTGGTCCATTGAGGGAAGCGCATGGCTTTCACCCAAGAATGTAGGAAACCCTGTATACAGACTGTATAACCCCAATGTTGGAGATCATCATTACACTACCAGCACCAAGGAAAGAGACAACCTGGTAAAGGCAGGATGGAACGATGAGGGACTCGCATTTCTGTCCGCCGATAAGGAATCGGGTACAGCGGTGTACAGACTCTATAATCCCAATGCCACAACAGGAAGCCATCATTACACCACGAGTGCAAAGGAAAGAGATAATCTCGTAAAGAACGGCTGGAACGATGAGGGAATCGGTTGGTACGGATATTGATGGGAAATGATAAATATTTTAAAAACACAAAACAGGAGGACAAAATGAAAGGGAAATTTATCAAGAAACTTTTAACAGGGGTATTGTCGGCAGCGATGTTTTTCTCTGTGATGCCATCACCCACAGCTTACGCTATTGAGGTAGAAGCTGAAGAGGAGAATCTCCTTGCTGAACCAGGGAATCAGGAAGAAGGAGCGATATACCCGTTTGATGCTCCACTTTTACAGAATTTTCAGGAAGATCGTTCACCGTATTGGGCACAGAAATCCTCGAAGGAATATAATGCGAATGGGACTTTTATGAGTGGTTGGGACTCCGTATTCGACAAAAACGGAAGATTGATAAAACAGATATTTTATGGTGATGGAAAGATATCTTCCATTGAGACTTATGAATATGATACCGAGGGGTATATGATAAAAAAGACTACAAGTGATGCCGACGGAAATGTGACCAGAATAGATAAGAATGAATACAGGGATGGGGTAATCATAAGGGAGGACCATATCAACTTTGTGGATGATAACATTTATGCTACATATTCGTACGTTTATGAATATAAAGACGGGAATCTGACAAAAGCTACCGGCTACGATAAAAACGGAAATGTTTTTGGAACATATTATTATGAACATGACAGTAATGGAAGAGAGACCGGTTACAAATTCTACAATCTGTATAATGTGTATACCATATACAGTGTTAATGAATACGATGAAAAGGGAAACCAGATCAAGTTCGGAGAATATAATCTTGATGGCAGTCTTATATCACGCTATGAAAACATATTTAATGATCAAGGATGGCTGGTTTCGCATATGGAATATGGTTCAGATAATAAGGTAAGGTATGGCTGGGCAAATGAGTATGACGATTCAGGCAGAAATACAAAGTATACATATATTAGTGGGGATAGCACACATATCACCATATATGAATATGATAATACCACTATGAACATGTGTAAGATAACATATTACGACGGAGACATGAACAAGATCGGCTCAGGTGTTAAAGAGTATTACACTGAGGGACCCAAGCGGTGGCTAACTAAGAAAATCACGGATTATGATAAAGATAACAACATAGTCAGCTGGGAGGAATATGATTGGCAGTATATCACCTTCGGATACATTCCCGAGGATGCCAAGAGTGAGGTTCCGGAAGGCTATGATATGCTTTTCCGTCTTTACAATCCCAACACCGGTGAGCACTTCTATACCACAAGCAGAAAAGAAGGAAACAGCCTTGTAGATCAGGGGTGGGAGTATGAAGGCCCCGGATGGATCGCACCCGTTTCGGGAGACCCTGTTTACAGGCTTTACAATGAAAATGCAGGAGACCATCACTACACCATGAGTAAGAGAGAGAGGGATAAACTTGTGGAGCTTGGCTGGACATACGAGCGTATCGGATGGTATTCCGAGCCTAAGGAAACCGGAAAGCCCCTTTACAGACTCTATAATCCCAATGCTACCGGAGCAGGATCCCATCACTATACAACCAGCGAAAAGGAAAAGAAAAGCCTGATCGCAATTGGCTGGAAGGACGAAGATGTGGCATGGTACGGACTGGCACAGTAAAGATATCTTTTTTGGAGGGTTTGCTATGAAAACAAGAAACCTGAACAGGATCTTTGCCTTGGCTCTATCACTGATAGTAGGCATGGCGGTATTCTCATTTGGCAAGATCAAGGTAAATGCCGGAGAAACCTTGGAAAGCAGATTTTCGGATGAGTCATCGGGAAGCGTAACTGCCAGGTGGCTGGAAGGACATAAGGAAGTATATGAGGAGAACGGAACAAAACAGGCCAGAGACCAAACCTTTAGCGGTACGGAGGAATACGTAAAAATTTATTATAAGGGAGGGATGGCTCTTAAGGATAATCCCTTCGTTTATTATATGAAAGAGGAATATGACGTAGATAAGGATGAGATTATTACTAAAGATAAACCGATTTATTACATATTAAACCTTGATCACAGGGATTCGGATGTAACATCCGCCGGAGAAAAGGTTGAGATAGGATTTGAACTGCCTTTTGAACCGGATGTGCTGAATCTTGAAGAACTGAAGGTGTTCCTGTACAAAGACAGTGAATATGTCGGTTATTATACGGGAAAATCGGAAATCTTTTACTACGAAGTATACGGGAAAGAGGTTATTTTCAACTTTACCAGTCCGGCTGAGTATAACTTTATAGGTCTACATGTAGAATTCAAGGAAAAAGAAAAAGTATACATTGCAGAAGATGAAGTTTCTCCTTATGAAGGAACAACATATATGTATCGTATGTACAATCCCAACACGGGCGAGCATTTCTATACCGAAAGACGGAAGGAAGGAAACTCTCTCGTGGATGCAGGCTGGGAGTATGAAGGAAACGGATGGATCGCTCCTAAGGGAGGTGATCCCGTATACAGACTGTATAATGAGCCGGCAGGAGATCATCACTATACCATGAGCAAAAGGGAAAGAGACCACCTTGTTAAACTCGGCTGGAAGGATGAAGGGATCGGCTGGTACTCTGCACCTAAGGATATGGGAAAACCGCTATACAGGCTCTATAATCCCAATTGTACAGGATCAGGCTCACATCATTATACCAAGAGTTTAAAAGAGGTTAAAAAACTTGAAGAAGCCGGCTGGAAGAATGAAGGCGTAGCCTGGTACGCTTACGAAGATCAGCAATAGGTTGCTTTAAAACACAATACATTCAAAAAAGGGATCTGCATGTTGGCATGCAGATCTTTTTTTGCGGAATGGAGTCTTTAGGCTTCGCCTTCTTTAAGGCCCTCCTGTCTACCTTCTTCCTTAAACATATTCATGGTTTCAGCTTCATCATATTCTGTTAAGCACATGATATTCACCTCCGCTCGATGTTCCATAAGGTATGCCTTGATTCGATAATCATCCGGCGATAGGATGATACCACCGAAATGTAAGAAAGTACAGACGGCATATTATACAGAATTTGACCGGTAGATTTTGTAGGTAATTTTACAAAAGTTTTTTTATCACAATCATAGATAGACCTATCTAGATATGCTATAATTTGGTGTGGATTGCGTAGGGAATAATGCAGCTGGTATTCCGATGATACCAAGGCAAAATTGTTATATAGGCTATACAATCCCAATGCTACTGGAGCAGGATCCCATCACTATACAACCAGCGAAAAGGAAAAGAAAAGCCTGATCACCATCGGCTGGAAGGACGAAGATGTGGAATGGTACGGCCCGGCACAGTAAAGAAGGTAATTTTGTTAAGGAGAGATGACCTGTGAAACGTGTGTTTTCTAAGTATAAGCTTTTTTCGTTAATATGTGCCTCAATGCTATTTGGTTTTGGGTTTAAGGCGGATGTAAACGCAGAAAATGAGGATAACGGAATATATGAAGAAGTAGTAAGGATCACATCTGAAAACGAATCAACGGATGTGGTAGAACTTGATCTGTCGGAGGACCTTTTACAAAAGGGCGCACTTGTAACAGACAGCGATTCGGCTACTGAAAATATCGAAGTCAGCCTTGTTTTAGATCTGGAAGAAGAGATCGATGATGCCTTGAAAAACAGAAACGGTATCGTAGACCTTTCGGAATATGAACTGTCTGTTGATGAAGTAGAAGGTGTTCTTGCAGATTATGTTAATGATAACCCCGGGTTCTTCTACCTCGATGAGGCATATGTAGAGTACGAGATAACTACAGATAATGCGACAGGTCTCTATCTTGGATATCTTGCCGGAAGCGAAAACACATCTCTTATGTACGAGAACAGGGTTGCATCGATCCTTGCCGATATTGAGGCCGACTGGTCGGACGAAGAGAAGCTGATCTATATCCATGACTATATCGTTACCCATTGCCAATATGACCTTACTTGTGAAAAGTATACCGCAAGTGATGCACTGGTAGGAGGCTCGGCAGTGTGCCAAGGATATGCTTTGGCCTTTAAAGACCTTGCAAACAGAGTCGGGATCGAGACCGAGTTTGTTTCCAGTGATGATTTGATTCATGCCTGGAATTTGGTAGTACTAAACGGAAAGCATTATTACATCGATTGTACCTGGGACGACCCGATTTCCGGAAACTCTACTAGTCAGGCACATTATTACGAGGACTATTGCTCGCATAAAAATTTCTTGTGTAGCAGGACCACGTTTAGCAGTAATCATAACAGCACTGACTGGAAAATAGACGGTAATTCTGTATATTCTCTCTATAACGATACAGAGTATGATAATGCCGGATGGAAGGATTCCAATTCCTCCATCGCACTGGCCGGTAGTGCAATCTATTACCTTTCAAATAATGGCAGAATTTACAGCTATAATAAAGCTTCGCATCAATCTACGGAGCTTGCTACAGTAGGACCGGGTCCATATTGGAGCATAATAGGCCAGAATGGACAATATCCTGTCTCCTTCGGAAATATTTTCTATGCAGATGGAAAAATTTTTGTTAACGACTATAAAGAGATCTACAAATACAATGTATCTAATGGCATATTTTCCAGAGTTTATGCCCTTACGGATTCTGAGATGGCCAATGGTTATATCTACGGTATGCGACTTGACGGTAACAGGATCAGATACAGTCTGGCAAGAGATTATAAAGATACAGATTTCTACGAATATAAATACGTTGATCTCAGCTCTGAACTGGGAACCGTTGTAACAAATCTTACACTTAATACAGGGTCGATCCAGTTTACAAATCTTTCGGGAACATCAACACTTACAGCTACCACCACACCGTTAAATCAGAATGTTACATGGTCAAGCTCGGATACAAGCGTAGCTACAGTTAGTAACGGCATTGTTACTCCTGTCGGATACGGCATGGCTGTCATTACAGCGAAAGCCGACAGACTTAAAGCTACCTGTATTGTTTATGTAAATACAGACTGGCAGAACGATTATACATACAGTTTCTACGATTATGGAGGAAAGCTTACACTGGAAAAATACAACGGTGATCAGAAAAATATCGTTGTACCCTCTGTGGCATGCATAAATGGCCGCGTTTGCGAAGTTGTCATTGACTATTGGTGTGAGTTCCCCACTGATATTGTGTCCTTCTCTGTGGAACCGGGAGTTAAGGTTAACAGCCAAGGATTCCGTGCGCTTTTCAATAAGAGCAGGCTTGTAAACGTTGATCTGTCTAATCTGGATCTCAGCGGCGTTACCGACATGAACAATATGTTCAGTGGATGCAGCTCACTTCAGACAATCGACCTGACGATGTTCAATACTCACAATGTAAAGAGCATGTGGGGAATGTTCAAGGATTGTACTTCCCTTAGGTCGATCAACATACACGATATGGATCTTGCATCTGTTGAGAATATGCAATCAATGTTCGAAGGATGCACGAGCTTAACCTCCATTGATTTCAGCAATGTGAACGCTCCTAATCTTAAGAACATGGAGGAGATGTTCAGGGGCTGCTCAAACCTTACAACAGTTAATTTTAACGGATTTAAGACAGGAAAACTGACCCATACTTACGAGATGTTTTACGGCTGTAAAAAGCTTAAAAATATCGATATGAGCAGTTTAAATACAAGCAGCGTTACCAACAGAGGATTTGAATTCTACGATTGCTTAGCCCTTGAAAAAGTTGATGCATCGGGGTTTAATTTTTCTACAAACAGTTTTATGACAGGACCACTGTTTTACAATTGTCCCGCTCTTAAGGAAGTGGTATTGAAGAATACGGTTTGGGGCAGCAATATGAACTATGAGCTCGGCTATATCGGATCTTTGGAAAAGATTGATCTGACCGGCGCCAACACCGATAATGTTACCAGCGTATCCGACTTGTTCAGTGGATGCAGTAAGCTAAAGACATTAGATCTCAGCAGTCTTAATACAAGAAATGTAACGGACTTCTCTAACATGTTTAACGGCTGTTCAGAGCTTACGACTCTTAACATCAACGGATTTAATACTTCAAAGGCAGAAAACCTGTCATACATGTTCTGCGGCTGCAAAAAGCTGAACGAGATCAGCCTGCCGGATTTTAACACCTCAAATGTTAAGAACTTCAGCAGCATGTTCAGAGACTGCACCGGCTTAGAGAAGATTGATTTGTCAAATTTTGATACAAGCAAGGCAGAATACATGTACTGCATGTTTCAGGAATGTGAGAGTCTTGTTTCGGCTGACCTTAGCAACTTTAACACAGCAAACGTTACAACATTGGAATATATGTTCCAGAATTGTAAATCACTTAAGAGCGTAAACATAACAAGCTTTAATACTGCGAAGTGTACCTCGTTTGTAAATATGTTTGATGGTTGCAGTTCGCTTAAGGAACTGGATCTCAGCAGCTTTGATCTCAGCAAGGCATCGAATGATTATTACGGTTATAACGGAGTAATAAGCCGATGCTATGCCCTCGAGAAAATCAAGACCCCCAAGGAATACGGAATTGTAACATGTGACTATCTTCCAGATTATATGTACATCTTAAATGGAGATGGTACGACTTCGTCTCAGGGATATCAGAACTATTTTGAAGTCTCCCCTTGCACCGTACTTGTTAAGGAATGCAACCCCAGGGGGGAGCAGGAAGAGAATAACGGGGAAAATAGCCAGGGCGGAGGTGACCAGAGTTCTGAAGCAGATCAGAGCGGAGGAATCACTGAAACCAATACTGGCGGCGAAAGCAATCAGAGTTCTGAAGCAGATCAGAGCGGAGGAATCACTGAAACCAATACTGGCGGCGGAAGTAATCAGAGTTCAGAAGCGGATCAGGGTGGAAACCAGAGTGAACAGGAAACATCTGTTACCATGCTCCGTCTTTATAATCCCAATAGCGGTGAACATTTCTATACTTCAAGCGAAAGAGAGAAGAATTCACTTGTTAAGGTGGGATGGTCATACGAAGGAATAGCATGGGTTGGCCCCGCATGGTCAAATACCCCCGTATACAGATTGTATAATGAGAATTCCGGAGATCATCATTACACTACAAAAGCTAAGGAAAGAGATAGTCTTGTAAAGGCAGGATGGAAGGATGAAGGAATCGGCTGGTATTCCGATGATGCCAAGGCAAAACCGTTATATAGGCTATACAATCCTAATGCTACCACCGGTAGCCACCACTATACCACCAGCAGCAAAGAAAGAGATCAGCTTGTAAAGATCGGCTGGAATGATGAGGGAATCGGCTGGTACGGGTATGCACAGTAGGATGATTTCATTATAGGAAACAAGTCAGATTAAGGGTTTAAAGGGTAAAGAAAAAACAAATATGAAAGGAGCACTAAAATGAAAAAACATCGTAACTGGAAAAAGGCCATTACAGCAGTAACGCTTTCGGCTGCTATGGTAGCCGGAACGCTGGGCTTTATTCCGCAAACAGCAAAGGCAGCGGACTTCCCTCAGAAAGGGCAGACGATCAAATTCGGCCATTATGAACAGGATAACAATTTTGATAATGGTCCGGAAGCAATTGAATGGATAGTTGTGAAGACGCAGGGGAATCAGGCTCTCCTACTGAGCAAGTATGTGCTTGATCAGGTGGAATTCAGCACCAACACGAACGGCGACGTGTGGGAAAGCTGTACTCTAAGAAACTGGATGAACAACGACTTTTATAATTCAGCATTTGATCAAAGCGAAAAAGCACAGATCGTTGAGACAGAACTGATCAACAAGCAGAACCCGTCCAGCTATGTATCCAGCGGTAATAACACTAAAGATAAAGTGTTTGCGTTAAGCGTGGATGAAGTATATGATAATTTCAATTTTACATATTTCACAACATCTGACGGTGAATACGGTGGATATTCTCAGGAACTAGTAGCTGAGGCAACACCCTATGCAATTTATACAAAGAAATTATTGGTTCCTTATACCTTCACTGCAGAGGATTCTACGTACTTTGCAAATCAATGTGGCTATACAGTTGATACCACAGGATGGAAAGGAAATTACTGGTGGTTGAGAACGTCAGGATATAGCAACAGATATGCATGTTTTGTAGGAGAAGTGGGCTACTGCTATGCATCATATACCAGCCTGGTATATAACTATAACTTCGGTGTACGTCCCGCTATGTGGCTCTCTCTGGATTCATTCTACGATGGAGTAGATTACTCTGCTGTATTTGATAAGGAATACTATCTAGCAAATAATCCGGATATAGCTAACAGTTTAACAGAGTCTCCGATAGAGCATTTTGTAAATCAGGGAATGAGCGAAGGACGCCAGGGAAATGCTTTATTTAGCCTGGAAGGTTATAAGAAAAACAATCCTGACCTTGTTGAAGCGTTCGGAGATGATAATAAACAGTACTATTTACACTACATTAACAGCGGTAAGGCTGAAGGCAGATTTGCGATAGATCTTCCGACGGCTCCCGAAGGCTCGGTCAATATGTACCGTATGTATAACCCCAATAGTGGAGAGCATTTCTACACAGGTAAAGCCAAAGAGGTAAAGAGCTTATTTGCTGTAGGATGGGAATACGAGGGCGTTGCCTGGGTTGGCCCTACCGAATCAAACACTCCTGTATACAGACTTTACAACCCCAATACCGGTGATCATCATTACACCCCGAGTAAGAAGGAAAGAGACAGTCTTATCAAGGCGGGCTGGAATAACGAAGATATAGGCTGGTATTCCGATGATGCCAAGACAAAACCTCTGTACAGACTTTACAACCCCAATGCCACCACCGGTAGCCATCATTATACCACCAGCACGAAGGAAAGAGATCAGTTAGTAAAGATTGGCTGGAACGATGAGGGTATCGGCTGGTACGGGTATTGATAATAAAAACCTTAACGTGATCATTTTCAATTCAGAGCATTAGAAAAAAGAACACTTCTGGACAAAAAAGAACATATTTTGGCTTAAACAAGCCAGCGAGCGGACAAGAATTGTGGTAACGTGTAAAACGTAACCCAATTCTTGTCTTTTTTGAAGGGAGAGTTTATGTCAGGAAACAGAGAGTACAAGAGTGATGTGTTCTGCATGCTGTTAGAAGAACCGAAAAATGCCCTTGAAATCTATAATGGCCTTAATGATTCACATTACACGGATGTGAAAATAGTTGAGCGGAAGGTTCTTGAAAAAGGGGTAGAATAATCACTATCCCAACTCCTCACTTTGTGGTATTCTATAATGGAAAGGAAAAGAGGCCGGATCGATACGATTATTACTTTTCTTGTCAATGGTGGTAGCGAAGATGATGCCAGAAGACTTCTAAATGCTTCAGATGAAGAACTTGCCAGAGCGAGAATGGAATCGTAACCATATGACCATAAATGATGATTGAGTAAAAAGGGGATCTGCATATCTCGGTATGCAGATCTCTCCTTTTGTTGATGGAGAAAGTACAGACGGCATATTATACAGAATTTTACCGGTAGATTTTGTAGGAAATACACAAGACTTTTTTGAGCACAATCATAGATAGACCTATTTAGATATGCTATACTTTGATGTGGATTGCATAACGAATGAAGATTCAAAGCTTTTATTCAATTGGGTAATCGATCAGCGAAGGCGAAAAGGATGAATACGATTGCAAAGTGAGATATTTGATTAAAGGAGAAGACTGATGAAAGCATTTAAAAGATTTATCGGAACGTTTTTGGCTGTACTTATGGTTGTGGCATTGTACCAACCGATCGGAAGTGTGAAGGCGGAAGGTTTTACAGCTGAGATCAAGGTAGACGGGGGGTGGACCACGGTTAAGGACCTTGATTATGGTGCTTCATTTACTTTGGAGGTAGTAGTAAACGGAGCAGACGCAAACAGTGTAACATACCAGTGGAAGTCTGCGGTGGATCAGGGGCAATGGACAGATATTAATGGTGCAACAGGACGGGAATACAGAGTCGAACATGCCGATAGATCATATTATTATAAGTGTGATGTGACCAACGGATCTAAATCGACTACATCAAACACTGCATATATCGGTGTCGCAGCACCTTTTTCGCTGAGCGTGGTCGGGGAACAGACGAGGATCGAGGTTAATAAAGGAAGTACCGCAAATTTGGGGGTAACTGCTACAGAAGGCTTCAATTTAACCTACAGCTGGGAGAAAGATGGGACAGTTATAGATGGGGCAAATTCCAATTCATATACAACCGAAGCGATAAATAATAATCATCAGTACTCCGTCACGGCAACAGATGCGGAGGGCCACTCGGCGTCTGTAAGTTTTGATGTTGTGGTGGATAATGAACTCTCAGTTTCTACCGATTGTACGAATGAAGATAACAAATACTGGGTTAAAAAAGGACAGGATCTTACAGTAAATATAATTGCATCTGCAAACGAAACAGATGGAATGAGATATAGCTGGACTCAGTATGATTCGTTTGGATCCTACGGCATACCGAATAAATGGCATAGCATAACGGATGCGAACGGATCGAGCTATACTTTCAGAAATATTACCGGAAAGACCGGTGGTTATTGTAATGTTACTGATAAATTTGGCAATTCTGTACCTACAAGTTTCATTATAAATATTGACAATGAGCTGAGAGTATCTGCTGATGAAAGGGGAAATTCCACTAAAAACATAGAGACAGAGTGCGGAAAAACTGTTACGTTGGATCCTGTTGTTACAGCTATAGAGACCGACGAAATGACTTATAAATGGTATAGTGGAACTTATAACAGCACAAGCAGACAGTGGGACTGGAGTGTAATAAATGGTGCTACGGAAAGTAGCTACCGATTTGAGGCTATACGTGATGGAGGGTTCCAGTGTGAGGTAACAGATAAATACGGAACAGTCGGGAAGGCCGTATTCAGTATAAAGGCGAAGAAACCTGAGTTTGTCGTGACCGCAGGTGATATGACAAAGCAGGGCTTTACCTGTACTGTATATGCAAAAACCGACGAAAACGCCTTCCTTAAGGTCAACGTTGTGGAAGGAACTGCTTCCTCATATGTATGGCAAAGAGTTGTTTCTGACGGTAATGGGGGATATCGGGTTGTAAATTTAGGGCTGGGTGAAGATACATATGCCGTTTCTTACGATGGCACAAATCAAAGTGGAAACTACAGATGTTTAATTTATGATAGATATGGTTCATATGATTGGGCATTTTTCAGAGTGGTATTTGAAGAAGCAAATAGTAATGAGGAAAGCAATGGAAAACCCGAAGTAAAAGAAGTACAGGAAGAGGACATAGCAGAGGCTGTTCCCGGCGCAGGCGTGGGAACCCGTGAGACCGTTCAGACATCACGTGGCTCTATAGAGATAGTTAAGCGTGCCGGCACCAGCGTAGAAGAGGTTGCTGCGAGTGAGAATCTTGAAAAGGAAGTAAAGGATGCGGTTTCGGATATTGTCCGTGATGAGGAAAAGAAAGTATCTATTGAAAAGGTGCTCGAAATAGATATCACAACATGGTTTGAGGATATTGCGGGCGGAGTTTTTGAAGATGATAATCACAAAGCAGGAACGATAACTGAAACTTCCGAAGGTAAAAAGATCACCATTCAGTTCAGGCTTGACAATTATGATGAGAATCTCGTTTACAGAGTTGTCAGATATCATACCGAGGCGGATGGAAGTCAGACAAAGACAGTACTGGATACAGAATATTTAGGAGACAATTGGTTTTCGTTCGAATCGGACAAGTTTTCAACCTTCGCGGTTGTAAGTCTGGCTCCCGTAACAGAGGACAATAGCGTTAAGACTGTAGTGATGTATCGTTTGTATAATCCCAATAGCGGAGAGCATTTCTACACAGGAAGCAAAAGGGAAACAAAGAACCTTAAAGATGCCGGGTGGGAGTATGAAGGAATAGCATGGGAAGGCCCGGAAAAGTCAAACACTCCCGTATACAGGCTTTATAACGAGAATGTCGGTGAGCATCACTACACCACGAGCAAAAGAGAAAGAGATAAACTCATAGAGATTGGATGGAAGGATGAAGGAATCGGCTGGTATTCGGATGATTCCAAAACGAAGCCACTTTACAGATTATATAATCCTAATGCAACGATCGGAAGCCATCATTACACCACAAGCACGAGAGAAAGAGATAAGCTCGTAAAGATCGGCTGGAATGATGAGGGCATCGGATGGTACGGTTATGCACAGTAGGAACTCTCGTGATATGAACACGTAAAATCAAAGGTTTAAGCCGGAAATTATAACTGATTTAAAACTATATTCAATCATGAAGAAAACTTTATATATTAAAACTAAGGAGGAAACAGAAAGTGAGAAACGTACTTGAAAGGGCGGTGTTTAAGATCACACTGTCGATTCTGGCATTGTTTGTAGTGTTTGGGGCTGCAAAAATGACAGCACACGCCGAGGGGGTTAGCTACTATTGGGGAGAGGAGATAGTAGAGCCCGGTAGCGATCGCCATCAGCAGTGGTATGTACAGAATGAAGCAGGAAAGGGAAACAGAGAGCTGACCGGCAACTGGGATAGTATGCCGGAAGATTTTTCGAATGCTGTGATCTATATCAATGCAGATCCAAACAATGAGTTATCGGAGTTTTTAAAGAACATAAAAGGCAGCGAGATTTCTGTATGTATATATTCAAGATGGGATTCACCCGATTTTGATTATCAGCTTGGAAAAGCAGAAAATAATGTAAGCTTTGGTAATATTTATTTCAATAGAAACAATAATAACATAAGTCTGACCGTAAATGGTAATATCAATTACCAGATCACACTTTCTTCCGCAGCACCAGGAACAGGAAATGTTGTTATAAATGGAAACATTGGAACCGACGATTCCCAATACACCGGAAATCTGAGGCTTGAATCGTTATGGAGAAGTGGTGATGTTACTGTAAACGGGTACGTAAATAAAGTATATTTCCGTGAAAAAAATGCTGATGAAACCGCACATGAAGCTCAGATGGAGTATTTTGGCTCCAACTGTACTATTACAGGAAAGGTTGAATCCGGATACGTTACCAAGGGAATCTGGGTAGAAAACCAGTTTGAATACAAGACCATAAAGGCAATAGGGCAATGCCCTGCCGGCCAGTTCAGTATCACTGACGGTGTTTTGGCATCCGGAGTACCGTTATCTGATGTTGAGGAATCAGGCTATTATTATTTTTACCAGACAACTGGTCCCCAGGATGTAAACGGAAACTATACATCTTGGAGATGGATAAGACAAAAACATGAATTAAACACCGGTAATTGGGTAAAAACAGATTCAGATGTCTCTATAGATGGATTAAGTGATGGGGACAGTGTATATGTTTGTGTTCCACAGGTCAATGTGACTATAAGCAAGAACTTGAGGGGGTTATCAGTCAGTGCAGGAACAGTAGTGTTTAATGGGGAAATTCTTCCTGATGAATACGATTATAAAGGCATCAGTATAACCCCGGGTCCTGTCGGAAAATGCGATGTTACGTTGAACAACTCAATGGAGAATCTTAACCTGAGAGTTGTAGATAATAATAATCCAAATGTGAATATCATAGTCAAAAATGCATCTGCAAATTACAGTGGAACATATTTGACTAAAAATGGAGATTACAGTAATTGCAAATACTTTTACTGGCCTGCAGGCACACAGCTCATCAAGGATGGTAAATGGAATGCGGATATTGCATTAACGATCCCCGGACAGGGTGGAACCGAACTCTCGGTAAAGGATCTTCCCGATGATGAAGGTATCGCAGAAGCAGTCGGCGAAGCTGAAGGAATAGGAAAAGAGATCACCGTTGAAAAGGATGGAAACACCATCACAATAGTAAAGAGGGCAACGACGGATATCAAGCAGGAAACCGCCAGTGATACCGACGTTGAAAAATCCAAGAAAGCTCTGGAGAAGACAGGCTTAAAGGGTGATGATTATACCGTAGAAACAGTGCTGGATGTAAACCTTCTCACATGGTATGAGAATAAGGCTGACGGATCTGCTTACAACGAAGGTGCATACACAGATGGCAATATCTCGAAGCTTGCAGACGGTAAAAAGCTTACCATCCCCTTTAAGATCAGTGGTTACGAGGAAGGTTACGACTATGATGTAGTACGCTTCCACACCGAAGATAGCGGAGAGGAATCGCAGGATGTCCTCGATACCAATTATCTCGGCGACGGATGGTTCACATTTGAATCGGACAAGTTCTCAAAGTTTATAGTCGTAAAGACTAAGAGAACACCCGTAATGCACATTCCTTCTAACGCTGATAAGAACCTTGCTGAAGGCCACTGTTTGATGTACCGCTTATATAACCCCAACACCGGTGAACACTTCTACACCGGAAGCAAGAGGGAGGGCAATACGCTTGTTGATGCAGGATGGACATACGAAGGCATTGCATGGGAAGGCCCTGTTAAATCCAACACTCCAGTGTACAGGCTTTATAATGAGAATGTTGGTGAGCATCACTACACCACGAGCAAAAGAGAAAGAGATAAACTCGTAGAGATCGGATGGAAGGATGAAGGAATCGGCTGGTACTCCGATGACAATAAGGGAACTCCTCTTTACAGACTTTATAATCCTAATGCCACAACCGGAAACCATCACTACACCAAGAGCACAAGAGAAAGAGATCAGCTTGTCAAGATCGGCTGGAATGATGAGGAGATCGGCTGGTACGGATGCGCACAGTAAGTACTCTTATAGATATAAAAACGGAATGATATTATTATGAAGAACATTATTTCCGAACTGGAGAAAAGAATTATAACGGTGGCGATCGTATTTGTTATACCTGCAGTACTTTTCACAGCATATACCGTGAAAGCTTATGCACAGGATGATTCAGTAAGCATGCCGGAGTATCACGAATACGATCCCGCATCCTTTGATCCGCTGGATTGTACACCGCTTACGGTTGTGCCGGCACAGATCCCGGATGATGTCAGCGCCCCTCAGGCTGTGCCCGGATCCGAATACTGGTGGTGGATGTATTATGATAAAGATCCGAATACCATGCTTCAGGAATATGAGGATGCTGTAGCTACTGCGCTTGCAGGCATTTCTCCGTCATGGACCGACGAACAGAAACTCTGCTATCTGCATGACTACATCTGCTTAAATGCCGATTATGATTATGATCAGGCTTATTATTCAAATAATCCTGTCAGTCAGTCCGCCTATGGAAATCTGGTTCTTCATAAATCCGTATGTGACGGTTACGCAAGGGCATTTTATGATCTGGCCAACAGGGCAGGGATAGAGACCTATGACGTGGTCGGAGATCAGATGAACCACGCATGGAATCTGGTCGCGCTGAACGGAACATATTATTATATCGACTGTACTTTTGATGATTCGGAAGGCTTTACGCTTTACCACAAATACTTTCTTATGAGCCAGACTGCCTTAGCGGAAGACCACACGGGAACGGACTGGAACATTAACGATTATTATAATATTGGAATAGGGAAAACGATCTATCTTTACGGTATGTTCGATGACAGAAAATATGATAATGCCGTTTGGAAAAACAGCAGTTCACAGCTATTTCAGAGAAACGGATACTCTCTTTACGTTGATGAGGACGGAATACATAAATACTATGGTAATCCGGGCCGGAGTGAGCTGGTGTTTGATATGAGTGATTACGATTATTGCGGGTCGGATCCCGGCTATTTCGGAGGCAGTGCCTTTGGTGCGAACAACAATATCTTTTTGACCTGGTACGGAGACGTATACAGATATGATGAAAAGGCAAATAAGGTGATCCCGCGATTCTTTGCGAAGGAGCAGCTGGAATCGGTATCCGGTGAAAACTACGGCTACTTTTTCAACATTACTTCGATAGAAGGCGATACGATCAATTACGAAATATCGAAAAGCTATTATTCATCGAACAGAACTGAAACCGTACGCAGCGGGGTCATAGACGGAAAGCAGACCGAGCCCTATTTTTCACCGGTATATGATGAGGACTACTTCCTCAATTCCCTGGAAGAGTCGGGGGTGATATTTGAGTGGGACGAATTATGGGATCAATGGGTGTACCGGGAACAGAGCGGTAATGTAAAAGGAGTGTATAATTCCCAGTACTTCGACAGTCCCTTCGACTTTTTCCTCTACAAGGGCATGAGTCTTGGGATCAAAGGCAGCAAAAGCTTTGACCCGGAGGCATACAAGAATAATAATAAAGATCTTCGTGACAGATTCGGGAATAACAACTTGGAATACTATTTCCATTATCTGGATTACGGAAAAGAAGCCGGAAGAGTTGCAAAACCGGATACACCCGTACCCGAGGGATGCACACTGCTTCACAGAATGTATAACCCCAACAGCGGAGAGCATTTTTATACAAAAAGCGGATCAGAGAGATATAATCTTATTCTCTCGGGGTGGAAATATGAGGGGGACGGCTGGATAGCTCCCGATACGGGAGATCCCGTCTACAGGCTTTACAACGAAAATGCAGGGGATCACCATTACACTATGAGCGCGCGGGAGAGAGACAGCCTCGTCGCCGCCGGCTGGACATATGAAGGCGTCGGCTGGTACTCCGCTCCGAAGGAGACGGGCACGCCGCTGTACAGACTTTATAATCCCAATGCTTCGGGAGCGGGCTCCCATCATTACACAACCAGCGAGAAAGAAAAGAATTCGCTGATCAGCATCGGCTGGAAGTATGAAGGCATCGGATGGTACGGCTCAGGGAATTGATAAAGAGCCGGTTTATTAAGAAAAATAAAGAATCTTTTTTGTCAAAAATCCTATCAAAACACTATATTTTGTGATATCCTTAAATTTGGAACGCTAAGTAAAGTAGATGCCCGCAATGCAGCAAGTCGGTCACAGGGAACGAAAGCGGGCATAACAGTACTATAGGGAGGTTTAGGAATGAGTAGAAAAATAATGGGCAGGATAGCAGCGGTATTTACCGCCGGTGTCTTGCTGGCAACGGGAATAGGAGCCGACAGAGCCTATGCTGCAAATTCGCAGCGCGTGAAAAACGATGCGGATACCAAGCGCACGGCGACACTGGTAAATTACAAGATAAATATTCCGGATGCGCAGAGCACGAACAGAAATCCGCTGAATTACGCAGCATCTGTCGCAAATGTTGTCACGCTTGTCGATAACAACAACAATATCAATGTGGCATTCTTTTATGATAAAAGAGTATACGTACAGAGGTACGATGAGGAAATGAAAGAATTACCGATGATATGGCTGGAATCTTCTTTCTCGGATCCTCTTTTTGGTGATATTGCCTGCGATTCCGAAGGAAATTATTATGTAGTATGGGGTCAGAAGGATACGAATAAAGATAACACGATTACCATACGTGTAGAAAAGTATAACAATGGTGGTGATCTTATTGATTCTGCATACATCAAAGGAAAGGATGCGACATCGTTCTATACGGCAGGTGAATTTGGTACCAAAACACCATTTTATAATGGATCATGTGATATAGCCGTAAACGGAGATATTATTGCTGTGAATCTTGCCAGGGAGACTTATAATGGTGCCCAGTCCAATGTCGTTCTCTATGTAAATAAATCCACCATGAAATACATGTGGGGAAATACTGCTTACACAAGTCATTCTTTTGACCAAAGAGTGTATGGAGTTTCCGATGGAGGTTTTATCAGCCTTAATCAAGGAGACAGCAACAGTAGAGGATTTCATATCGTAAAGGAAAACGGTATTGCTGATTCGGCTTCAAGTTACAGCAATGCAAAATCCTCAGACATATACACCTTCCACTTCCGCGAAGGAATGGATCAGGAAGACGGATACAACTACACATTTGCTCAGCTCGGCGGACTGGCAGAGACAGATTCAAGCTACGTATTTGCAGCAAGCTCCGAAAGAGCACTTTCACTGGCTCCCAAGGCAGCAAATGCGGCAAACAGTGCAAGAGATGTATTTGTTCAGTTCATTAAGAAGGATTTCACCACCAAGGGCGGAAAAGACAATTATACGGTAGCAGGGGAGACAAGATCGATCCAGGGTACGAAACCCACTACTGCCAAGACCAAGCTGTTCCTGGATAAGGGTGATTCGGACTATGGAGTTGTATGGCTCACTGCTTACGACGATAAGCATTATGCAGCTAATCCCAAGGTTGTATCACTCGGCTCTGACAGATTTGCGGTTATGTGGGAGAAGCGCACTTATGCCGCAAATGACATTTCAACATACATGGCAGTGCTTGACGGAAACGGAAATGTAGTGATCGACACCTGCCTGATCCAGAACAGTCTTCTTGCGGCAGATACCGATCCTGTAGTTGTAAAAGGAAAGATCTACTGGGCAACAAAGGATGGAAACGGAGCGGTTATTCACTGCTTAACACCCAACGGATATTCAAATGCTGCTACAGACGTCAGCCTTACTCTTGACAAGGCAAGTACCACCGTCCGTGTCGGAGAATCCATCACGATCAAGGCTACCACAAAGCTTTCTGATAAAGTCACCAATGTCACATGGGAGAGCACCAAGCCCGAGATAGCTACCGTTGATGCAAGCGGAAAGGTAACAGGCGTTGCAGTCGGAGAGACCGAGATCATTGCCAGATCATGGGTAGGAGACGTTACGGCAAAGTGTGTTGTAAAGGTTTTACCGATAGGAGTAGAGGGAATTACACTTGATAAGACCCAGATGTCAATGAGCGTGGGAGATATATCAAAGCTCAGCGCTAAGATCACTCCTTCGGATGCAGGCAATCAGAAGGTATTCTGGTTCAGCCTCGATCCCAGAGTGCTCTCTGTTGATGAGAACGGTAATGTTACTGCTCTTTCTGCAGGAGAAGGCACCATCGTGGCCAACACCGAGGAAGGATGGTATGAGGCTAAATGCCGCATAACAGTAAGCGGTGAAGGAAGCGTAGATCTTTCGGAGCAGATGTCACAGACAAAGATAATGCACCGTTTATACAATCCTAACAGCGGTGAGCATTTCTACACCGCAAGTGAGTCGGAAAAGAATCATCTGGTAAAAGCCGGCTGGAAATTTGAGGGAACAGCATGGACAGCTCCCAAGCTCTCTTATACTCCGGTATACAGAATGTATAATCCCAATGCGGGCGACCATCACTATACGACCAAAAAGAAAGAGGTCGACAGCCTGGCAAAGAGCGGTTGGAAATATGAGGGTATCGCTTGGTATTCGGATGACAACAAGACAGTTCCTCTTTACAGACTTTACAATCCCAATGCGGTAAGCGGATCCCACCACTACACCATTAAGGAGAAAGAGCGCGATAAGCTTATCACTATCGGCTGGAGAGAAGAAGGAATAGGCTGGTACGGCCTGTAAAAGGAAGATCTAATACGATCACCAGACAGGAATAAGGCCGATAAGAAGGCCGCCGATCACACCGGTAATATACAGAACACCGATGACTTTCAGATTTTTTAAGAAACCGCGGTTTGATCTTAAAAGGATCAGAAGACCGGTGCCGGCTCCCACCATTAAGCCCGAGAGCATGGCACCGATCCCGATGATCCCCTCCAGATAAAGCTGCGTGATAAGTACGGAAGCGGCGCAGTTGGGAATAAGCCCGACCGCACCCGCGATCAGTGACTGGACGATGGGATAGTCGGTAAATGCGCTGCCAAGCAGTGCCTCCCCACCGTATTCCATGATGATGTTCAGCACCAGAGTAATGATAAAAATATAAAGTAATATCTGCAGGGTATGAATAAGGGCAGACTTAAAGATTCCTTTAGCACCCTTGTCGCAATGGCAATTATCCTGTTCGCAAAGATCCTTGATGTGCTCGGTTCCGGGCTCTTCCTCAAGGATCTTTTTGTCTGTTGAGGCTGGGAGCATTTTTCTTTTTGCCAGGATCCCTTTTTGTATAAGGAATCTGTGCAAGGCATCAATAGCAAATCCCACAACGATGCCGTAGATCATTTTGGCAGCAAGGATCTTCAGCATCATGGACCAGTTGCTTATTCCGGAAGATAATAATATGGGAAGCATCTCGTCGGAGGTGGAAAGAAAGACTGCTATGAGAGTTCCTATGGTGATGACGCGGCCGGCATAGAGGCTGGCGGCTGCTGCAGAAAAACCGCACTGAGGTACTACTCCCAGAAGACCGCCCCAAAAAGGTCCGGAAAGACCGGCTTTTTCAACAGCTTTTTTGGTTTTTTCTTCCGTGCGGTGCTCGAGCCATTCCATTGCAAGATATGTGAGGAACAAAAAAGGCGCGAGCTTTGCTGTATCTATCACTGCATCCAGCAGAGAATCAAGTATTATATCAATCACTTCGGACCTCCGATATGCACCGGCTGAGGTGCGTTGATCTGTTTTTGAGAAATCGTCTTACAAAGTTATATCATAAAAGCGCGGGTTTAACCACCAAAAATTGCCAGGCTTTTGCCTTAAAACTGCTTACAAAGAAGTGTCTGCGTGTTAGAATATTATCATGCAAGGAGGTTTGCCATGAAGTTGATCCACTGTGCGGATATTCATCTTGATTCAAGGATGACATCCAATCTGAGCAAAGAAAAGGCCAAGGAAAGGAAGAATGAGATACTGATCACTTTCCTTGATATGATAAGATATGCCGCATCCGAAGGGGTCTCCGCCGTAATAATAGCGGGGGATCTTTTTGATACGAATTCTTTTTCCGCAACGACGAAAAATGCGGTGATCAGCGCATTCAGGGATAACCCGGAAATAGACTTTTACTACATAAAGGGAAACCACGGGGGAGGCGACAGGTTCATAGAAGGGATGGATGAAATACCCGGGAATCTGCACCTTTTCGGAGAGAGCTGGACTACATATGTCCTGGGTGAAAATGGCTCCGGAAGGATCACGCTCTCGGGGATCGAGCTTTCCCTGTCCAACTATCGCACGGCGTATTCGCTTTTAAACCTTGATCCGGCGGATTATAATATCGTAACCCTTCACGGTCAGACAGGCACTTATTCGCAGGATGGATCGCCGGAAGTCATAGGGCTTAATGAGCTTAAGAATAAGAGCATAGATTATCTTGCCCTAGGACATGTTCACGAGTATTGTGAGGGAGATCTTCTGCCACGGGGAAGATACTGCTATCCGGGATGCCTTGAAGGGCGCGGCTTTGATGAGTGCGGGGAGCACGGATTTGTGGTCCTTGAAATAGATGATAATGACTATACACAGACAAAAAGAGAGTTGATGGATTTTTCCAAGAGGCATCTGTTTGAGCTGCATACAGATATTTCGGATTGCGAAAACTCCACAGATATTCTGGATAAGATAAAGGAAACGGCACATGCGGCCGAATGCACTGACAGAGACCTTATCAAAGCTGTTCTTGAGGGAAATGTGCCGGCGGACTGCGAAAAAAACACCGGATATCTCGAGGCGGAACTTGGCAGGGATTTTTATTTTGCCAAGGTTTATGACAGGTCAAAGCTTTTTGTGGATTATAACGATTATGAGCTTGACGCTTCCTTAAAAGGAGAGTTTGTAAGACTTGTGAAAAATGATGAGACTCTTTCCGATGATGAGAAAGCACAGATAATAGTCTTTGGGCTTGCGGCTCTGCGAGGGGAGGACATACAGGCATGAAACTGATAAGCGCGCATATAGAAAATTTCGGAAAGATCAGCGATTTTGACCACGATTTTTCATCCGGAAAAAACATCATCCACGAGGACAACGGCTGGGGAAAGAGTACCTTTGCGGCTTTTATCAGAGTGATGTTCTACGGCTTTCTTGGGGACGGAAAAAAGGATCTGATCGAGAATGAAAGAAAGAGATTCAAACCCTGGCAGACCGGAGTTTACGGTGGCAGCATAGTATTTGAAGCCGGCGGCAGGAGATACCGTATGGAAAAAAGCTTCGGAGACAAAAAAAGCGGAAGTGATTCTTTTTCGCTCTTTGACGCATCGACAAATCTTGTGAGCAGTGATTTTACCGAAAAGGTCGGGGAGGAGCTGTTTGGGATCGAT
Organism: uncultured Lachnospiraceae bacterium; assembly: GCA_947164865.1. Taxonomy (GTDB): domain Bacteria; phylum Bacillota; class Clostridia; order Lachnospirales; family Lachnospiraceae; genus AC2028. Next base: position 29,107 of record CAMUYA010000019.1, on the reverse strand, counting down.
GCAGATTCATTTATGCGCACAGTGTTTATAGCCCAACAGGACTGCCAAACGACGGCTACAGTGGGGATCCGGGCCAAGATCGGTGATGTCTCGGACGAGACTGCCGATATGGGTGATTATGATAAAGTAAAAGGAAATATTGAAAAGTATTTAAATGCCAACACTCCCGACAGAGCAACCGGAAAGCTCAGCAAACTCAGCTCTTCCATCGCTCTGTTAAAGGAAAAGGTAAGGGGAAAAGCCGACCTTGAAAGAAAGATCGCAGAACTCGAAGAATCGATAAAGAACGCCAAGGAAAAGAGCGCTGAGGGAGAGAAAAAATATAATCTTCTTCAGGAACAGGCCGCTGAGCTGAGCGCGAAAAAGGATAAGCAGTTTACCGTTCAGAAATACCGGGATATCCTGAAAAGAGAAGCCAGGCTGCGAGAGAATTACGAAAAAGAACTCTCTGTATTTCCCGGAGATATTCCCGAAGAACAGGAAATTGACGCGCTTATCTATGATATAGATGAGGCGAACAGAAAAAGGGATGCCCTGACATCGAGCTGCGCATCCGCAAGAGGTCTTAAGTCAGTGATCGACGATCGCGCACAGAAAAAGGCGGGAGCAAAGAAACTCAAAGTCACGCTGATCATTCTGGGACTTCTGTTTATAGCAGGGGGCGCCGTAGCCTTCTTTTTGATGCACAATGTGACGGTCGCACTTATCATTGCCGCGGTGGGCCTGATCGTTATCATTATGTCGCTGTTTACGGGAAGGTCATCCGCAAAGGATTCCGATGAGGATTCTTACGAGTATGATGAGTTGATGAGAGCGATAGATGAGGATGAGGAATATATCGAAGCGACTGAAGAGTCATGCAAGGAATTTTTCGAAAGATACGGTCTTGATAAATCTGCGGCTGCCAAGCCTTATCTTTTAAAACTTAAGGACAGCCTGAAGGATGCCGGAAAGATCGGGGAAGAGCTTGAAAGCATTCTGTCAGAAAAAGAAGAATTTGAATCGGAGTATGGTATTCCAGAAGCTGATGGAGAGAATCCTGATGACAATTCGTCGCTTGAACTCCTGAACCGTGAAGCAAAGGCTGTCAGGTCAGAGACTGACAGAATAAAGGGAACCATAAGTCAGCTTCAGAGCGACCTTGCTACCGCAAATGAAAAGCTTGAAAGCATAACCGACAACGAAGAAGAACTGGCAAGGCAGGAAGAGGAATACGAGTATTTAAGCGCAAGATACGAAATCGCAAAGAAGGCCGGGGAGTTCCTTGAGAAAGCAAAGGAAAGCTTTTCTTCAAAGTACATGGACGAGATAAAGAAGGCCTTTGACAAGTATCATGACATGATCTCGGACAGTACGGACAAATACGAACTCGATGCGAATCTGAACATCCTTCTTAAGGAGGCGGGGACCACTCACGATATAAGATCCCTCAGCGAAGGATACCGAGATCTGGTCGGACTCTGCAGAAGGATGGCGATGGTGGATGCCATGTATGATATGGAAAAACCCTTCCTCATTTTTGACGATCCATTTGTAAATCTCGACGAGAGCAGGCTTTCGGGTGCGCTGAAGTTCCTTGATACGATTTCGCAGGAATACCAGATCATATACTTCTCGTGCCATGAGAGCAGATGTGGGTTTTAATTGATTGCATTCAAAAAGATTATAAGATAAAATGGAAATGTAGTTGCAATGAAACGGCAACAAAAGAATTATTCAGACAACTTGGTTAAGGAGGAAAGAAAAGTGAGAGAAGGAAGTAGTAGGGGTATTTGGTCTATTGCCCGAATCGCCATGCTGACTGCGGCGGTATTATTCGTGTTTGGACTTGGGAAAATGAGGACTTATGCTGCAGATGATACAACGTGGCAGGAAGATTATGAGTACACGCTTGATCCCGAAAATGGGATTATACAGCTGACACAGTATAAAGAGGGAGCACCAGGAGGCGATATAGTAATCCCAACGACTGCTGTTATCGGTGAAAAGGAGTATAAAACCTACTTTGGAGGGCCTAAATTTTTCCCGGAGAATAATATCACATCCTTTACGACAGAGGAGGGTGTGGTTATGACGGATGCTAAAATGTTATTCTATTTTAAAGGAGAAAAAACAGAAGAGTATAGTTTCGAAACTCGTGATAAGTTGATAAGCGTGGATCTTTCTAATGTTGATGCCAGCAAAACAACAAGTATGTTTTTTATGTTCGGATATTGTGATAGTCTGGAGACCGTTAAGTTTGGCCAGATAGACACAAGTAACGTTACAGATATGAGTCTTATGTTTGGCTTTTGTAGATTTCTGGTAGAGTGTGGAGTTGAAAATCTCGATACCGGTAATGTTGAAACGATGAATCAGATGTTCAATAATTGCCAAGCTCTGGAAAAATTAGATCTCAGCAATTTTGACACAAGCAAGGTGTCGGATATGACATCTATGTTCAACTTTTGCTATTCTCTCAAAGAACTTGATTTAAGTTCTTTTGATCTTTCCAATATTGCTAGTAAAGAAGAATATGGGCTTTTTTCTGCTAAATTGCCCGGCTTTATTGGATGCAAGAGTTTATGTTTATTAAAGACTCCAAAGAAATTGCCTTCTTTTGATACTGAATCAGAACTTGTCGTGGAACTTCCTTTTGAGATGTATGAGAAAAAGACTGACGGAACAATGTGGGAGTCCGGATATACCAACCTCCTTGAGGCTCCGGAAGTCTGCGAGCTGATCACCAAGGATTATATAAAAACCGTTACAATGCTCCGACTCTATAACCCGAACAGCGGTGAGCATTTCTATACATCCAGCGAAAAAGAAAAGAAAACCCTTGAAAAAGCCGGATGGAATTTTGAAGGTGTGGCATGGGAAGGACCGTCCTGGTCAGCAACACCCGTATACAGACTCTACAATCCGAACGTAGGTGAGCATCATTATACCCCCAGCGAAAAAGAAAGAGATAAGCTTGTAAAGCTTGGCTGGAAGGATGAAGGAATCGGTTGGTATTCTGATGACAAAAAGGGAACTCCGCTCTACAGGCTTTATAACCCTAATGCGACTACCGGAAATCATCATTACACCACCAGCAAAAAAGAAAGAGACAAGCTTGTAAAGATCGGCTGGAACGATGAAGGAATCGGATGGTATGGGTATTGATATATAAATGACAATACAGACAAAAAATTACCATATATGGAGGGTATTGAGCAATGAAGAGTTTTTGGCGGAAGAAAATTACTAAGAGTTTGATTGGACTGGCAGCGGGCTTGGCGTTACTTATCCCTGCTATACCGGTTCAGGCCGATGCCTGGGAGCCGTCTATTGAAAACCAGGGCGACATTGTCGTGGATGGGGGTTGCTGGAAAAACACCAAAGCAACAGAGTACGCAAGCTATGATTCATCAGACACTTATTACAGGAAAAGGATAAGTACATTTGAAAATGACGGAAAGATAGAAAGATCATCTTACTATTATGGTCCGAATGATTCATCCGGCGGGGTCTGCGTACGGGAGTTTGATGATAAGGGAAATATTTTAAAGGAAACATGGAGCGGGACCGGCGGATTTGATAAATTCTACAGTTACGAATGCGAGTATGAATATAATGAAAAGGGAGATGTAATTAAAGAAACCAGACAATTTTATTCTTTATGGTCAATGGAAACAAAAATATCGGAGACTTTTTATGAATATGAATACGATGACCAGGGGCGTCAGATCAAGGTGACGAGCGGGGATACATATTCAGAGTATGAGTACAATAACTACGGGATCAAATGGAAAGAAGTCGTCCATGACAAGTATGGCTCATATACATATTTCCTGGACAGAAGCGGTAACAGGATAGAAAATTTCCCTGACGGTGAGTTCGAATATACTTATGAGGCGAATGGCGATCTTTCAAGACTGGATTATTCTGATGATTATTGTAGTGGCTTCATTTCTTACAAAAACGGATATCCTGTATGGGTCCAGGTTTCATACTTCATTGATTCCGATGTGAGTGTTCGTGAAACAGTGTATGATGACGATGGAAAGAAAATAAGGGAATCCAGTGAGTTTGGGGATGTAATAGATCATGAATGGGAATTCTATAGTTATAAAAAGGAGTATATTCCCGAAGATGCGGGAGAAGATGTTCCCGAAGGTTATGAAGTGCTGTTCAGATTCTATAATCCAAACAGTGGAGAGCATTTCTACACTACAGAGAAAAAAGAGGGAAACAAGCTTGTAGATGCAGGCTGGATTTATGAGGGAGAAGGATGGACCGCCCCGACATCAGGTGATCCTGTATACAGACTGTATAATAAAAATGCAGGAGATCATCATTACACTACAAGTGAAAAAGAGAAGAACAAACTCATCAAGGCCGGCTGGACAGATGAGGGAATCGGATGGTATTCAGAACCGGAAGACACCGGAAAGCCGTTGTACAGACTTTATAATCCCAATGCGACCGGAGCAGGTTCTCATCACTATACAACCAGTACCCGCGAACGCGATAAACTTGTTAAACAGGGATGGAACGATGAAGGAATTGCATGGTACGGATTAGCCGACTAAGCATTTATTCAAAAGCCGGTTTATTCCAAATATAGTATTATAAAAAACGTAGGCGTCGACAAATGTTGGCGCTTACGATTCATTTACCGAGAAACGCTGAAAGGTTAAAGAAAATGAAAAAGGGCATTGTAAAAAGAATTATCGGATTAAGCCTTTCAGGGCTGCTGATCCTTGGGACTGTCTGGTTTGGAAGCAGCTCGGAATCTGTGGCAGAGAACAGTCATCTGCTCGGCACGGAACCGTCAAAGATCGCAAACGTGACTCATTATGAGATAAATCTGGATGGGGCCGGACAATCGACCTATATTCCCGCTAATACATATGCGGCTTCAACTCCGAAAGTAGTAACGTTACTTGATAACAATAACCATATAAATGTCGCTTATCCAGCTGATGGGAAGCTGATTATACAGAAGTATGATGACAACATGGAATTAATCAAGTCAATTGAGCTTAATGCTTCTCTTCCTTTATTTGGTGATGTAATATGCGATGAAAACGGATACTATTATGCTGTTTGGGGATGTAATGACGATGATTCTTCAAATTGTGAAACCATAAATGTCACAAAGTATGATGAAAACGGTAAAATCATAAAATCGTTGGGAATTAATGGATATTCATCCATACCATACCGATTAATAGGAGAAGGTTGCGGAACAAGATATCCGTTTTCCGCAGGAAACTGCGATATGGACATACAAAATGGTATTATTGCGATCAACTATGCGAGACAGATGTATAACGGCCATCAGTCTAATATGGTTATATATGTTGATACTGCAAATATGGTACAGAGATATGGAGATTCAGCCTATACCAGCCATTCATTCGACCAGAGAGTCTATGCATTGTCAGATAATCGATTCGCTATATTAAACCATGGGGATGCTTATCCAAGGTCATTTAAGATTTCTATAGAAAATTTCGCATATTCGGGAGGGACGTTGTACTGGGATTATTCTTCCATGGATAGTGACTGCTTTCATTTTAGGGAAGGAGCAAATCGAGATCATGGATATAATGAGACTTTTGCACAACTAGGTGGAATAGCCGAGATAAATAATAATCTGATCTTTGTTGCAAGTTCCGAGAGAGAATTATCTGCAATCCCCAAAGAAACGGGATACTTAGGACATGATGTTGCAAGAGATCTGTTCATGCAGGTTTTCATAAAAGAGGGAGGCACATATTCTTTAAAACCGGGTGAAAGCCGCACGGTACAGGGAACAAAACCTTCATCAGCCGAAACAGAACTCCGTCTAAATGGTGATGAGGTAGATAACGGAGTTATCTGGCTTACATCCTATGATGATGAACACTATGCCGCCCATCCCAAGGTTGTATCATTGGGTGGAAATAAAGCTGCAATAATGTGGGAGAAAAGATCTTATAATACCAACGAAAAATGGTATTATACCTGGAAATATGACAGTGACCAGATATCTGATACAGAAAGCTACTGTGCTGTTATAGATGGAAATGGGAATGTGATAACGGATACAATGTTTATGCAGTGGTGCGTTCTGTCGGCAGACACAGATCCGGTTTGTTTAAACGGAAAGATCTACTGGGCGACTAATGATGATTACGGAGCCTATATTCATTGTCTGAATCCGGATTCATACTCTGATATAGTTATGCCAAATGGAATCAGCTTTAGTGATTCTGAATGTGATCTTTATGTAAATGACACCATTACGCTGACTCCCGTCATAACACCATCAGGCGCTACACCGGGCGGTATTAAATGGGAGTCAAGTGATCCTTCGATAGCCACAGTGGATTCGAATGGAAAAGTTACAGGTAAGAATGAAGGTACTGTTGACATTACAGCCACGACTAAGCTGGGGAAAAAGGTAGCAACCATCAAGATAACAGTATACGCTATAAGCTTAACGTCATTGTCACCTGTTGAAGATACAGTTGAAGTCGAACTGAATGATTCATTTTCTTCATGTAAAAAGATTTCTGTAACAGGTCAATCCAAGGAATCCGGCGTTTTTCCTTCCGAGACACTTATATGGAAAAGTTCTGATGAATCAGTTGCAAAACTGCAATTTGAGAATACTAAGGAGGGTTCTTGGGCACGGAGAACGGTTGGAGATGAGTCTGTAGAGGCTAGCGGAATTTTCGAAAACTTAGTATTGGGAGAAAAGACCGGAAGTGCAGAAATTACCGTCACCACAAAGGATGGAAAGCTTTCTGCAGTGATCAAGGTAAATGTTATAAAGCCGGTCAAAAGCGTGTGGCTAATAACACCATATCAGTCCAAACTGGCAGTGGGAGAACGGTATCAGTTTAACTGTAATTACGATCCAAGGAGTGCAACCGGTGATACTACAGCAGTATGGACCAGTTCGGATACATCTGTTGCAACAGTTGACAGTGAAGGAACGGTCACGGGTATTTCTAAAGGAAAGGCAGAAATTACAGTAACAATACAGGGTATATCTGATTCGGTAGTGGTAGAGGTTTATGAGGATGGAAAAAGTCAAAAGCCTTCTACTGATACTGATGAAAAAAATGACAAATATGTTCCGGACGATATCGATAAAGATCTTGCTGAAGGCCACTGCCTGATGTACCGCATGTATAATCCGAACAGTGGTGAGCATTTTTATACCGGCAGCAAGAGGGAAGCAAATAAGCTGGTTGATGCCGGCTGGAATTATGAGGGTGTTGCCTGGGAAGGCCCTAAGATCTCTAATACTCCGGTGTACAGACTCTATAACCCGAATGTAGGAGAACATCACTATACCCCTAATAAAAAAGAAAGGGATAAACTTATAAAGCTCGGTTGGAATGATGAGGGCATCGGCTGGTATTCAGATGATAACGAGGGAACTCCGCTCTACAGGCTTTATAACCCCAACGCTACGACCGGTAACCATCATTACACCACAAGCACGAGAGAAAGAGATAAGCTCGTAAAGATCGGCTGGAATGATGAAGGAATCGGCTGGTATGGATATTGATATGGAAAGATTCGGAGGAATGGAATAAATGAAAAAAAACAGGATTTCGATAGCATTTTCATATGCTGCAATGATATGTGCGATAACCATATTTTTACTTTCAACTATAACAGCAAGGGCTGAGGACATATGCACGTCAGAATCCGATTTTATTGAGGAAAGCAGAAGGCAGGCTGTATTTGATCCATTGGATTGTTCGCCGCTTACCGGCAATGATCAATTAATTGTCGGTGCGGTTTCGGATAGTGAATATGACCACTGGATCGATTATGATGAGGATGAACAGAGGTGCATGCGCATAGAGTATGAAGCAATAGTTGCCGGGATACTTTCAGAGATAAAGGACACCTGGACGGATGAGGAAAAGGTATTCTATCTTCACGATTATATAACTTCACATGCTGAATACGCATTGAATGAGAATGGCTGCCCCAGTAATGATTCTATCCACTATTCAGCATATGGTAATCTTGTTCTTCATGAATCGGTTTGTGACGGATACTCAAGGGCATTTTATGACCTTGCCAACAGGGTGGGTGTGGAAACATATGTTGTTGTAAGCGATAATCTTAATCATGCCTGGAATATGGTTACACTTAACGGAAAGCATTATTATATTGATTGTACATGGGATGGCCAGGAGAGTGGAAATGATGCCCTTCATACGTATTTTCTTAAAAGCGAGGATTATATGTATGAGCATTCCCATGACGCGGAAGACTGGTGTATAAATGCTTATTGGAACACAGGTACGAAAACTGAAAATATTTTCGGAAAATACAATGACAAGGAATATGATAATGCTGTCTGGAATAGGGTAGAACATCCTATAGCTTTCAGAGACGGATATATGCTTTATAGTAGGGGCAGGATATATAAATATACAGGTGATCCGAATACATCAGAGGAACTTATATGGTTAGATGAATATGGCTTCAATTCGCAGATCGTTTCAGTAAATGGCAAGACATTTGTAAATAGCATCAATAAAATATATTTATATGATGAAGAGCACAATTCACTTACAGAGCTCTACGAGATGCCCGAAAGCCAATACAGCAATTTTCTCGATGATATTTATATTGAAGGAAGTAAATTGTATTATTCGGTTATCAACAATTATGCATTACAGTTTGTGCGTGATGGATTCATAGATGTAGAGGAATATATCGGAAAAGGTGATGCTAGTAGCATATCATTTGATAAAAAATATGAAATACTCTATAAGATAGGTGACGAATTCAGCATTAAAGCTTCCGTAAATCCCTCAGCATATGAGGTAGACAAATGGGAAAGTACAGATCCGGATGTCGCGACTGTAGATAATAAAGGTACGGTTAAGGTTGTAGGATATGGATATACATACATTAAAGCCTATTGTGGAAATAAGCAGGCATGGTGCTGTGTTGTCGTTCCCAATCTGTCTCCGGCTGAAGATGTAATCAACATAAATCTAAGCGAAGGGCCGGCTTATAAAGCAGTTGTTGTTGGAATGCCAAAAGAGCAAGACTTTTTTCCGTATGAAACACTTATTTGGAAAAGTTCAAATGAAAACATCGCAAACCCATACAATGAGAAATCGACAATATATTCAAAAAGGAATTATAGTTTTAGAGCCTCTGGTATAGATTGTTTTGTAGAGGCTGAAGGCTTGTTTGAAAACATAATAAAAGTTTCAGATCCGGGGAGTGCAGAAATCACAATATCCACAGAGGATGGAAAACTTTCGGCAGTGATCAAAGTAAACGTCATAAGACCCGTTACAAGCGTATCGCTGCAAAACTTCAAGTCGAGGCTATCAGTAGGAGAACAGCATCAGTTCAGCTGCGAATACTCTCCCGAAGAAGCTACCGGGGATACCACTCCTGTATGGAGCAGTTCGGATACATCTGTTGCAACTATTGACAGTAATGGAACGGTAACCGGTATATCCGAAGGTAAGGCGGTGATCACTGTAACGATACAAGATAAATCAGCATCTACGGAAATCGAGATATACGAAGGACGTGTTACAATGCTTCGGCTGTATAACCCCAACAGCGGTGAGCATTTCTATACCTCCAGTGAGAGAGAAAAGAATAAGCTTGTAAAAGCCGGCTGGAACTATGAGGGTATTGCATGGGAAGGCCCTGAGAAATCCAATACTCCGGTGTACAGACTATATAACCCGAACGTTGGGGAACATCACTATACTCCGAGCAAAAAGGAGAGAGACAAACTCGTAAAGCTTGGCTGGAACGACGAGGGAATCGGCTGGTATTCCGATGATAATAAAGGAACGCCGCTTTACAGACTTTATAACCCCAATGCAACGACCGGAAACCATCATTACACCACAAGCACAAAAGAAAGAGATAAGCTTGTAAAGATCGGCTGGAATGATGAGGGAATCGGCTGGTACGCATATAAATAGAGAGTAAGATACCATGATGAAATTTGTTTTAAAACTAAAACAAAGCATAATAACAGCACTGATCATATTTGTAATACCGGCAGCAGTCTTTTCCGGTTATGCGCTGAAGGCTAATGCGCAGGAGGAAGGAGAAGGCCTGCCGGAGAATTACGAATATGATTCCTCATTATTTGATCCGCTGGACTGTACTCCGCTTTCCACCGTGCCGGTGGAGATTCCCGATGATGTCTGCGCGCCGCAGGCTTTGCCTGAATCGGAATACGGATGGTGGGAGTATGTGGACAAAGACAGGGATACGATGCTTCGGGAATATGAAGATGCTGTGGCTACTGCGCTTGCCGGAATTTCACCTTCATGGACCGATGAGCAGAAGTTGTGTTATCTTCACGATTATATATGCATGAATGCGGAATATGACGATGATCAGGCAGATTTTGGCAATAATCCTATCAGTCAGTCCGCATACGGGAATCTGGTCCTTCATAAATCCGTATGTGATGGTTTTGCCAGAGCATTTTATGATCTTGCAAACAGGATCGGGATAAAAACTTATGATGTAGTCGGGGATCAAATGAATCATGCATGGAATCTGGTATCTCTGAACGGGAAATATTATTATGTTGATTGCACCTTTGACGAAGACGCAGTATCCAATTTTGGCGTTTGTCATAATTACTTTCTGCTGAGTCAGTCTAAGCTGTCCGAAAGCCATCCCGGTACAGACTGGAAATTGATCGAATATTATAACATTGGAATCTATTCTCCTGTCTACATCTATGGAAAGTACGATTACAAGGAGTATGATGAAGCTTTTTGGAGAGGAACAAGATCTCAGTTGATTCATCGTGATGGTTATTCGATTATTTTCTACGATGATGGGTTTTATAAATATATCGGGAATCCGGATCAATGCGAGAAAATGATCAACCTGGATTTACCATATGGCAATAACTATGCTTTTCCGGTAAATGACAAGATATGTATTCTCGTACCCGGGAGAATAGAATGTTATGACGAAGCGGAAAATGATCTGACTCTTTTATTCATGATGAAGGAAGGACTGGAATCAGATCCTGAAGCCCGGTACAGTTACATTCTGGAAGTCTCTTCCATAGATGGAGATTATATAGATTATAACGTGAGAAAGCTTTGTTGGGATTCGGAAGTTTATCCCGGAAGTATATTCCGCAGCGGGACTATAGATTGCAGCAAAAAGGAGCAGTATTTTTCGCCGGTTTATGATGAAGAGTTTTTCCTTAACGAACTGGCAGAGAGAGGTATAGAAGCTACATGGTACGAAGACTATGGCTACTGGGTACTTATAGATAAAGAAACCTCAGAGCATACCGTACGTACAACTTTGCTGGAGTACTTTTATTATGAAGGAATGAAAGCCGGAATGCAGGGAAACAAAAGCTTCGACCTTGAAGAATACAAGAAGAATAATAAGGATCTTTGTGATGAGTTCGGGGATGACAACAGAGCGTATTATTTCCACTATCTGGACTACGGAAAAGAAGCCGGAAGAGTTGCAAAACCGGATACACCGGTACCTGAAGGAAGCGTGCTTCTTCACAGAATGTACAATCCGAACAGCGGAGAGCATTTTTACACTGACAGTGCCACGGAAAGGTACAAGCTTATCATTTCCGGGTGGATCTATGAAGGAGACGGCTGGATAGCTCCCGAGAAGGGCGATCCTGTTTACAGGCTCTATAACAAGAATGCCGGAGACCACCATTACACGATGAGTGCCCGCGAAAGAGATAAACTTATTGAGGCCGACTGGGATTATGAGGGGATCGGATGGTATTCCGCTCCCAAGGATACGGGAACACCGCTCTACAGGCTCTATAATCCTAATTGCACGGGAGCGGGCTCCCATCATTATACCACCAGCGAAAAGGAGAAGGATAAGCTCGTAGGCATGGGCTGGAAATATGAGGGAATAGGCTGGTACGGACAGCCGTAGAAACATAGGCATAATAAAACCTGCACATCGATCCTGATGTGCAGGTTTTTTGATGTTAGCTCATGGTATATTCGATTTACTTCCACAGTACCTGTTTAGCGGATTTTTCATCTGCGAAGGGACCGGGGATCACATTCAGATCCCTGTGGTTACCGAGGAAGTCGGAATTGAAGGTGATGGTGCTTCCGTCGGGAGACTCGAAGCGCTGCTCGGGCTCAAATGCGCAGCCGAGGATATCACTGTCGATCATGCCTACATTAAAGCCTTTCAGGAAGGAATACACATTTGTCTTGAGAGTGTATTTTCCGTCCTTTTCAACAAGCTCTATATTCACCTTGTTCTTCTTGTCCACAAGCTTGTCTTTTTCATTCTTGCACACATTCGCACCGTTAAAGTACGCATTGCCTGCAAGCCATACGGGAAGATGTCCGAAGTGAGCATTGGCAAGGGCACCCATATCGGGACGGTCTCCCTTTTCAAAAGGTGCATGCCATTCCTTGTATGTGGGGAATATGTCAAAACATTTGGTTCCCACAGCCATGTAATCGGCATCCTGAGGTGTTTTCTTTTTGTCCTCTATTTTATACTTCTGGACAAAGATATTGTTGTAGATCCTGTCATCTCCGTGGAGGATGGTCATAAAGCCTGCGACCTCCGTCCTGTGACGGATGTGGTAGGGGGTGTAGCGGGGCTCGCGCTGTCCGTTCACGATGCTGTCCACTCCGGAATTGATGAGGCTGAAGGAGCCGAGCATAAGGTTGTGAACGCAGGCAATGCCTTCACTGGGTATTGTGACGGAAACCTTTGAGAGCAGAAGGTTGTTATCGATAAGAGTAGGACCGTGTCCGACCTCTATAAACACATCGGTGTGGAACATGATACCGTTAACGGTGTCAACACCGTCGGGATGGTAGTTGTCATGCATCAGATTCTGACTTACTCTTGCACCCTGAGCCTCCCAGTCAAGCCACACACCCATGATGCAGTGATGAATGTGATTCCTGCGTATGGTAACATCTATTCCGGCGTGGAGCTTGATGCCTGCCGTCTCGGCGCCGCGCAGCTGCGAAGATGTGCAGATATCGTGGATGTGATTGTCCTCGATCGTAGAGAAAACAGCTCCCATTCTTCCGACGATACCGGTCTGCTCGCAGTGATGGATGTGACAGCGGCGCACGGTATGGCTTCCTATGCGCTCCTTGGTCCAGCCGTGGAACTGCCCGCGGCAAACTGCGTCGCGTTCCATCTGAGTGGGGCTCTTTACCCATTTCTTTGTAAAGTACATATCGTTCTCGGGATCAAGGTATTTTCCGAGGGAGATTCCGCAGCAGCGGCTTCCGTATATCTCGCAGTCCTCGATTACCCAGCCCTTTGACCAGTGGGGGCCGATCATTCCGTCCTGATATGCTGCGGGAGGTGCCCAGGTGGTGGCAGCCTTATTGATATTAAAGCCTGAAACCGTAATATAGTTTACATAATTTTTGTCCGGCATGAAGCAGTTTCTACGCACACTGATCTCAACGTTTTCCTTGTTGGGATCCGCACCTCTGAAGTTGGCATAAAGCACGGTTTCATCAGTCTTTTCGTCCTGCTGAACAAAGTATTTGTATCTGGATCCTTCACTGTCCCATGCAAATTTGTCAACGGGAGCCTTAACGCACTCATCAAGAGAGTCTGCCTCAAACAACATCTTATCGTTAAGGAACACGGCACCCGGATGTCTTATCTTGTCTGAAAAATACCAGTCGCCGCCGATTATCTCCTTATAGGGATTGAAGGCCCCGAACATGCTGTTGCTCACGCGTGCGGTCCACACATCGCCCTTGTACTTTTTCCAGTTCTTTAATACTTCGGCACCGGTGATCACCGCTCCGAGGGGCTTTTCAGATCGGTAAACGATGGGAGCATCCTCAGTTCCCGCATTCTTAGGGCACACATATTCGCGGTAGATGCCGGGAGCAACTATTATCTCGTCACCCGCTTCCGCAACCTTTGCGGCATCGTTAATGTGCTTGAAAGGCATCTCTTTGGAGCCGTTTCCGTCCTTTGAGGCGCTGATGTTTACATAGAAAGTCCTGTTTTTTGCCATGATATACCTCCGTGTTATGATTTGTCTGTTGTTACTTAATTTTGATTCTTTTTGGGATTCTTTGTTTTTTCTTATAATTCTTTGTTTTATTCCGCCCCGGAATCTTTCTCTGTATATATGACTATATAATATCCGACGGGAAAAGGATATCCAGAAAAGTGCAGAAACTATGTATATTTTGCTAAATTCTGTTTTTTATCGTAAAATTGCGTTTAACCCCTTTATTTTTTCATTTATATATGATACATTGTCATAAATGCCCGAGCGAAGAGTGCTTTTGTCCAAATTTAACGGGTCATTACTTTCCTTGAGTTTCGGAAATAAAGAAGCTCATTGCTTTGTAAATGACTACAGTGTGAGTTTGAACAAAGGCGCTTTTTATGTGTGCTGAAAAACGCAGTAGATGCAAGGAGCGAATGAAAATGGCAGAAAAGTACATCATTGAACTGAAAAACATCACCAAGACCTACGAAGATAACGGCTTTACGGCTGTTGACGATTTTAATCTTCAGGTCAGAAAGGGAGAATTCGTTACATTCCTGGGACCCTCGGGATGCGGTAAGACGACTACGCTTCGAATGATAGCCGGGTTTGACCTTCCCACAAAAGGACAGATCCTTCTGGACGGGCAGGATATAGCACAGCTTCCCCCCAACAAAAGGCCGATAAATACGGTCTTTCAGAGGTATGCACTTTTTCCGCATATGAATATATTTGAAAACATCGCTTTCGGGCTTAAGCTTAAGGGGCTGGCACCGGATGTTATCGCCAAAAAGGTTGGGCGTGTACTCGAGATGGTTGACCTTGAAGGCTTTGAAAAGAGAAGAGTGTCAACTCTCTCGGGAGGTCAGCAGCAGAGAATAGCTATCGCACGTGCGCTTGTAAATGAGCCCAAAATCCTGCTTCTGGACGAGCCTCTTGGAGCGCTGGACCTCAAGATGAGAAAGGAAATGCAGCTCGAGCTTAAAAATATGCATGCTCAGCTGGGGATCACCTTTATCTACGTTACCCACGATCAGGAGGAGGCTCTTACCATGTCCGATACCATCGTGGTAATGAACGGCGGACGCACCCAGCAGATCGGAACGCCCGAGGACATCTACAATGAGCCCAAGAACGCGTTTGTTGCCGACTTTATCGGTGAGAGCAACATTTTCAAGGGCATAATGACAGGGCATCTCAAGGTTCGTTTTGCAGGCGGGGAATTCGAGTGTGTGGATGATGTGGATGAGGGAACCCTTGTGGACGTGGTAGTCCGCCCCGAGGATGTTGTTATGACACCCCCCGCGGAAGGAACCATAGTGGGAAAAGTTACATCTGTTATCTTTAAGGGTATCCACTACGAGATCGCTGTTGAATCCGGTAAATACGAGATGGTGATCCAGTCGACCAAGTCAGCAAAGGTCGGAGATGAGATCGGAATGAAGCTCGATCCCGACGGAATACATATCATGATAGCTGAAGACCACACCACAAGATTTGAGGCAGAAGTGGGCGATGATCTTAATCTTGAGTATGCGGATCATAAAATAACATGCGATCTCACGAAGCTTATACCCGGATCAAAGATAACGGACGGTGAACTAAGGGATGCAAGCGGAGAGAAGATCGACACAGACAAGCTTAAGGTACTGGTTTCCATCGAGCCCGGTGACATTCAGATGAGTGATGATGAGGATGCCGGACTTACCAGCGGAAAGATAATAAACCTTATTTATAAGGGCGATCATTACAGCTATGTAGTGCGTACCGTGCACGGTCACGACCTTATTGTTGATGATGAATATCTCTGGAACATGGATGATGTGGTAGGCCTTATCCTTCCGGAAGATAAGATGAAATTCGCGATCAAGAAGTAGGAGGAGCACCGGATGAAAAAGATATTTGCGAGAAAATATCTGGGGATCCCCTATGCGGTATTTCTGCTGCTTTTCGTGGTCGCACCCCTGATAGTTCTCTTTTATTATGCGTTTACCAACAGTACGGGACATTTTTCCGCAGCAAATCTTATCGGTTTCTTTACCGATTCAAATACCATAGGCACGCTGTTTTACTCACTTATGCTGGCTCTTGCGGTGACAGTGGTGTGCCTTGTAATAGCTTACCCCATAGCTTATGTGCTGGCCAAGAGCGGATTCAAGGCCAAGGCTGTAGTGGTGATGCTTTTTGTCATGCCCATGTGGATCAATTTCACTTTGAGGCTTACCGCATTAAAGGAAATCCTTACGGCAATAGAGGGAAACCTTGCATTCCATCCCTTTATCAATTCGGTCATCGGTATGACCTACGATTTCCTTCCTTTTATGATCCTTCCTCTTTATAATGCGATCTCCAAGCTGGACGGAAATCTGCTTGAAGCCGCAAAGGATCTGGGAGCGGGGGATGTACAGGCGTTCTTAAAGGTTACGCTTCCTCTGTCCATGCCGGGGATCATAAGCGGTGTATCAATGGTATTTCTCCCGGCAATGACCAACTATGTTGTGCTTGATATGCTCTACAACAGCACATACATCATGGGAAGCCTTATCGGAAGCTATTTCTCCGCGTACGACTGGCACGGCGGATCGATGATAGCCCTGATACTTCTTCTTATCATATGCGTATTTACTCTGATCTCCGGCTCTGCCGAGGAGGATGAGGGGCAGAAAGGAGTGCTGTTATGAAAAAAGCGATCGGACCTGTTATTCTGGCACTCGGACTCATATTCATGTACGCACCCATCCTGATACTTGCGGTGTACAGTTTTACCGATTCAACGACGATAGGTGCCATAAGAGGATTCTCACTGGCAAATTATATTACCCTTTTCACAACCCCGGAGCTGGGGGAGATGATATGGGGAACTCTGGCGCTGGCACTGGGAAGCGCGATCATATCCACTATTCTGGGAACCGCCGGAGCAATAGGAGCATTTTACTCCAAAAAGCGCACCGGGCAGGTTATAGGGGTGGTCAATCAGATCCCGGTTGTAAATGCCGACGTAGTTACGGGCTTTTCACTGTGTATATTGCTTGTGGTAGTGCTTGGGATAAGCAAGGAGACATTTCTTCCTCTTATAATAGGACATGTGGTGCTTTCGGTGCCTTTTGTGTACCTTTCGGTCATCCCCAAGCTTAAGCAGATGGATCAGAGCCTGTATGAGGCTGCGCTGGACCTTGGCGCATCACCCGCTGTGGCTTTGAGGAGAATAATCATACCCCAGATATCGGGAGGAATTGTATCGGGCTTTGCTATGGCGATCACTCTTTCATTGGATGATTATTTCATTGCCACCTACACCAAGCCTGCTACATTTGATACCATAAGTACCTATGTCGTAAACGCCACCAGAGGCTCACACACCGAGATAAAGACCGCACTCTGGGCTCTTTCGACGGCGATTTTCGTGATCGTTATCTGCGTGGTCATCGGCATGAATATATATAGAAATAAAAAGGACGACAGGGAAGGAGGGCTTGTATGATGAAAAAGATCAAGCAGGTTCTTGCTCTCACGGTAGTGACTGCCGTCGTGCTTGGAGAGTTTTTTTCAGATTCCGTGACAGCCTTTGCGATGGACGGAGAATCCACAGATCAGCCAATTGTGCTCCGCGTCTGCAACTGGGAAGAGTATATTGATGAGGGAGACTGGGAAGATGACGAGGTCATCGACTTGGACAGCGGCGATATCTTTGGAGAAAACTCTCTGGTAGAGGATTTTGAGGAATGGTATCTGGAGACATATGGTCAAAAAGTCGAGGTTGAGTACAGCTGCTTCGGAACTAACGAGGAGCTTTACAATATGCTCACCATAGGTGATGAGTACGACCTTGTATGTCCCTCCGACTATATGATCATGAAGCTGATGTCGGAAGACTGGCTGGAGCCTTTTTCACAGAGCTTTTTCGATGAAGAGGGTGAGGATAACTACTACGTGAAAGGCGTATCGCCCTATATACGCGACGTATTTGACGAGAATGAGATAAACGGAGAGAGCTGGAGCAAATATGCAGCCGGCTATATGTGGGGAGTTACGGGAATCATCTACAACCCCGACGAGGTGAGCCGTGAGGATGCGTCCACCTGGCATATTTTTGATAACGAGGATGTGTATCGCAGGATCACCATTAAAGATAACGTGCGTGATTCTATGTTTGCGGCCGTAGGCGCGGTAAAATCCGACAAGCTTACGGATCCCTCGTTTATTGCAGATCCCGACTACCAGTCACTCCTTATGGACGAGATGAATGATGTCTCTGAGGAAACAGTGCTGGCGGTGCAGGATTATCTGCAGAAGGCAAAGAATAATCTTTATTCTTTCGAGACCGACAGCGGAAAGGCCGATATGATCACCGGTAAGGTGGTGGCAAACTACCAGTGGTCCGGGGATGCGGTATACGCCATGGACCAGGCCGAGGAGGACGACTTTTATCTGGAATTTGCGGTTCCCGAGGAGAGCACCAACCTCTGGTTTGACGGATGGGTAATGCTTAAGGACGGGATCGGAAACGATCCGGCAAAGAAGCAGGCTGCGGAGGCATTTGTCAACTTCCTTTCCATGCCGGAAAACGCAGTCAGGAACATGTATTATATCGGATACACTTCAGTTATATCCGGCGGCGATGATGATAGAGTATATGAGTATCTTGAGTGGAACTACGCCGCGGAAGATGACGAAGAGGATGTGGTTGATTATCCTGTAGGATACTTCTTCTCAGAAGATCCGGAGGATGAGGACTATATACTCACGGTTCCGGAGGAGCAGACCAGAAGGCAGCTGTATGCTCAGTATCCCACTTCGGATGTAATAGACAGAAGTGCGGTAATGTGGTATTTCGATCCCGATGCCAACGCCAGAATAAACAGGATGTGGATAAATGTGCGCTGCTTTAATGCAAAGAATATCCCGATTCCCGTATTTGTGGTTGTCGGTGCTTTGCTTGCGGGCATTCTGTTTATAATGATAAGGACAAGACTGAAGAACAGAGACACCGGAAGACAGTGAGGGCTGTGAAAAGCAGGCAGGACAGGTAAAGCAAGACAGTTAAGATAAGAACGTGAAGATAAGACAGTTAAAACAAGACAAGACGAAGCAGGACAGTTAAAGGAAGGCCTGACGAACAAAGGAAGAATAAGACTATGGTCAAATTGGGAGAAACTCTGGACCGGCTTATGAAAGCCGAAGTGGACGAAGGAAGGGTCGTAGGCAATTCAGCACTTCTCATAAAGGATGGGCAGGAGCTGTATTACAACCAGTTTGGATATGCCGACAGGGAAAACAGTGTTCCCATGCGCCGTGATACCATTATAAGGCTCTATTCCATGACTAAGCCGGTTACGGCGGTCGCCGTGATGATCGCTCAGGAAAGGGGCTACATAGATCTGCTCGACCCTGTATCAAAATATCTTCCCGAATACGGAAACCTCAAGGTGCTTAAGCAGTTCGCTAAGGAGGACGGCTCTGTTTCCTATTCCGAGGAACCCCTCTCCAAACCCCTCAGACTGATGAACCTTCTGACCATGACCTCGGGGATCCCCTACGGGGAAAACTGGGAAGGATGCAGCGAGTCCGGAAGACGGATGCAGCTTATTTTCGATGAAATAACAAGTGATATCAGTAGCGGAAAAATGATAAGCACTCGTGAAGTGGTGCGCAGGATAGCCACCAACCCGCTTGCGTTTGAACCGGGGGAAGGGTGGATGTACGGCCTGTCCGCGGATATAATTGCATGCGTTATCGAAGAGGCGACGGGTGTTCGATACGGAGATTTTCTTAAGAGGGAGATATTTGACCCTCTTCAGATGCCCGATACCGGGTTTTATGTTCCCAAGGAAAAGTGGGACAGATTTGCCATGAGCTATGATTATTTCGAAAAGCCTGATGAAAAGGGGGTATTTGAGCTGATAGCGGCAGACGGCTGTCACCTGGGAGAGTATTATCACGAAGGTGTGGAGTACGAGGCGGGAGGATGCGGCCTTGTTTCCACCATAGATGATTATGCTCATTTTGCCATGATGCTGGCAAACGGAGGAATATATAAGGGCAGAAGGATAATAGGATCTGCCTCGGTCAGATTTCTTGCCACCAACCATCTCACCCCGGCGCAGCAGGTAAGCTTTGATTGGGAATATAACAGTGGTTATGGATATGGCGGCCTGATGAGAGTTATGGTGGATCAGGGAAAGGCGGGCAGCCAGGGAAGCCTTGGAGAATTCGGCTGGGATGGCTGGACCGGGAACTATTTCTTTGTAGATCCCAAAGAAAACATGGTGATGCTGTATTTTATCCAGAGAAGAGGGGCGGGAACCCTTGTGGTGGTAAGAAAAATGAGAGCCGCAATATACGGCTCTTTGGATGGATTAAAGTAGTAAAGATCAAAGACATGAAATCTGGGCTTTAATCTTCTTTATCCTCCGCTTCACCGGCAACAGCGCTGGTGACGGATGAAACAACTGCAACTATGACTACGGCGATTATGAGAATGAGACCTCCGCCGAGAATGACAAATAGCATCGACTGCTGATCTGTAGGTGCGGATGAAAGAAGTGATAATAAATTCATAATATTATATCCTCTTGTATGTTCGGTTAACTATTTCCAGCTCATTTTATCACAGATTCTCCTTCCTGTTCAAGAATAATTATACTGATCTTTCGCCTTATGTTTTATGATATGTAAGAGTGGACGAAGCGCATGTGCCGAGTGACAAAGACAGGATAATGTGGTATATTTAACTGACAGAGTTATTGTTTACCATACGATCTGAATTGATAGATAATATAGGAAACTATTTTTGAAAAGGTTCAAAGGGTTAGATGAGAAGACTGGTAAAAAACAGAATAGTGGCACTTTTCGGCGTGATCGCACTGGTTCTGGGGCTGTTCAGCGGATTGGGTGGTGCTGACAGAGTACGCGCGAATGATTATAATGACTATATTTTTGATACTCATACTCGAAATGATAATGTTTTGACGTTTAATATTGACGGTGTTGACTATACCGTGACGGTAACTTCTTCGGAAGCATCTGTTTTTGAATGGAGCCTGAATGGTGAAAATCAGATGCTTCGCGTGATCCCCGGCAAGGAAAACAAGATAAAGTTTACGCTTGGAAATAATTTTGACAAAAACTCCATGAACGTAAAAACGTCAGGTACACCTCAAATACTTGCTGTTAATGATAATAATGAATTTACGATATCTTCGGATATAAAAGGTGTTCACATATACCTGGAGCACGCGGGTGGGCAAGGACCGTCCGGCGGAGATGAAGTCGCTCATATAGAAATGTCGAGTTCTCCTGATAGTGTATGGGAAGGAATCCCATGCGTCCGCGAAGAATATTATAATGTTATCAACGAGGAGACCGGAGAGATAAGATGGGATTACTCAAAGCAGAAGTCCTGGCAGTATTGCAGTGTGTCGGTTAACGGAAGCCCGCATACGGGATTTGGAGGCAGAGGCGAAGAAGTAAGGCAGGAAAATGATGCATCCTTTTCACCAAAAACCGGTGAAGACGCTCATAAGCTTGATCTGACCTTCTCCTTCAGCTGGTCTTTCCGCCCGGATGAGATCATTTCCATAAACGGTCATGAATATAACGTAGCGGAATATCTTGATTTTGATAATGAGCAGAAATGGCTGGATGCTTTTGCTTTCGAGTATCAAAATCAGGATATATCTTTAATGATACCGGATGTAGAGGTAGAGCCGGATGGTGAGGGAGTGTACAATCTTTCCATTGTCATTGATCTCCGCCCTATAACAGATACAGAGTGTTTCGTTGGTAACTTCCTCTGGAGGAATAATGCAGAAGGAGCCGACTCTCAAGACGATCTTTATGTAGGAAATGCAAGTCTGGAGCTGATCAGCGCTACTTATCCCGAACGTTTGCAGGGTACATCCTTCGGCAAGGAGGTACTTGACAGCGAGTCCAGAAAGACTAAAGCAGAAAAGACTGCCAAGTATATCACCTACGGAATCAGCGAAGAAAGTGGTATCGGAGAGATGGTTCTTCCTGTTGGTACAAAGGTGACCATGCGTATTGTTCCCGAATTCGGTTATCAGGTTCAGGCCTTCAAGGTGAACGGATTCCCGATAGAAAAGAACGCATATGCAAGCGGAGGAGATACCGACGTAGCTTATTACACCTTTACGATAGAAAAGGCCAATTTCCACCTGGGCGCAGAAGTTGTTGCCACACCAAACGAAGTTGAGGCAAATAACTCCAAAGCTGTTTCGGGCGGTTCGGTTACTCTCGGAGGCGCTGAGGATACAATGCAGGCAGGTACCGCAAAGCTCGAGGTCGGTGATATCAAGCCCTCTGATGAGCAGGTTTCTAAATTCACTGCGGCAGCCGGAGATTATAATATAGCCGATTATGTTGATATTTCCCTGTTCAATACTATTTATAAAGGCAATAAGGATAACGGATCATGGGATACAAAGGTCGATACCCTGCAGAATCCCGCTACCATCTCGCTTGATCTGAAGGCAGTCGAGGGAGCGAAAAGCGCTGTAATCGTGCATGAAAAGAGCGATGGCACATATGAGACGCTGGATGCGGATTATGACGATAAAACCGGAACGGTCACATTTGCGACTTCCAGCTTTTCGAATTATGCGATAGCTTACAGTGAAGCTCCTGCAAAGAAGCATATCCCTGAGGATGCCAAGAAGGATGTCCCGGAAGGCTATGACATGCTTTTCCGTATGTATAATCCCAACTCCGGCGAGCATTTCTATACCACGAGCAGAAAAGAAGGAAATACTCTTGTAGATGCAGGCTGGACTTATGAGGGAGATGGCTGGATCGCTCCTAAGGACGGGGACCCTGTATACAGGATGTATAATCCCAATTCCGGCGACCACCACTATACCATGAGCAAGCGCGAGAAAAACAAGCTTGTTGAAGCGGGCTGGAACTATGAAGGAATCGGATGGCATTCAGAGGCTGATACCGGGAAACCGCTTTACAGGTTATATAATCCCAATGCACAGGTTGGCCAGCATCATTATACCGCCAGCACTCGTGAGAGGGATGCTCTCACAGCTGCGGGCTGGAACTATGAAGGACTGTGCTGGTACGGGCACAAATGAACCATCAATACTTGAGCAATAAAGAATAGTTTTCAGCAGACGACTCGGAGGCAGTCTTCCGGGTCGTTTGCTTACTTATGTAATTCTGTAGAGGTTTTGATGTTGGCAGGATAATGCCAGGGGGTAGCTATTTGCCTGATATTTTTAAAAAAGCAGCGGATCTATTTAAGAGAATAGCGGATTTTTGCCGAAGTAAAAAGAAATATGTGATCATCGGGGGTATCGGGATATTACTCATCTTGTGTGCTGTGGTAATTTCGATATGCGTTATCTCGAAGTACCAAAAGTCTAAGATAAAATATGAGTACATTGCGCTGAACTATCCTGCGGTCACGGAAAAGAAGAACGAAGTTGTTATGAACGAGCTGGTTGAGTTCATTGACGCTTCAGAGGAGGAACCTGAAGAAGAGTTACCTGATCCGGAGGCGCTTAACGCAGAGTGGGGAGAGCTTACCGGAACGGATTTTCTTGCCTTTAAGGCAGATTATCCCGAAACGGTGGGATGGATCTTCTTTGAAAATGAAGATACAAGTTATCCGATCATGTTTTCCGGAGATAATGAAAAATACCTTCATACAGCGTATGACGGAACTTATCTGTTTGCAGGGGCAATTTTCCTGGATGAGGAATCATCAACAGACTTTTCCGATCCACACAGTCTGATTTACGGTCACAATATGCGTGATGGGTCTATGTTCGGAAAGCTGAGAAACTACCTGAATGAGCCGGATTATTACGAAGATCATCAGTATTTCATGATCTTCAACGGGGAAAAGATACTTAAATACAGGGTCTTTGCATACGGTATAATACCCGACAGCAGCATAATTTACTGGACATTTGGTCCAAACCCTGATAATATGGAAACTCTGGTGGATACTATCATGGCGGAATCGCGCATAAAGCCGGAGGATATCGATGTAAGTGCGTCTGATACGATAGTTACATTGTCAACCTGCTCGGCTGAGAGCGATAAAAGAGAAATTGTCTGTGGTATCCTTACAGATGATTGATTTATCAAACCGGAGAATATATAATACATTTATGGGCAAAAATGTCATAGGCGTATGTGTCACAAGAGTACAAGGTGAAATGTGCAGAACATTTCTTGGAAGTCTGTTTCAGAATGCAAGAGAAGCAGGCTTTAGAGTTTGTGTGTTCCAAAGCGTCTACGATTTTGATGAGATGGATGAGACGGGGGCCGGTTATGTGTTCAGGACTATCCCCTACGACAGCCTTTGTGCGCTGGTAGTACTCCACGACACCATTTATGATGAGGATCTCAAGAATGAGATCATAGACAAAGCTGTTGAAAACGGTATCCCGGTTATCATGGCGAGGGATAGTCATCCCAAATGCTTTTCCCTGATCTCAAGATATGAAGAGGCATATTATAAACTGATCTGTGAAGTCGTAAAAAAGAACGATATCAAAGATGTTTTTTACATTGGTGGAAGAAAGCATTCCGGTAAGGATTCACGTGTGAGGATCGAAGTGTTTATAAGGGCAATGAAGGATATGAACATCCCTTTTGACGACTCAATGATCGGATACGGAGAGTATTACGAGGATCCCACCTACAGAATAGTGGATTCACTGCTTGATAACGGAGCAAGACCTCCAAGAGCGATTTTCTGTGCCAACGATATCATGGCACTCGCAGTCATCGAAAGGCTTGGATCATACGGGTATAAGGTCCCGGATGATTGTATAGTGGTAGGTTTTGACGGTCTCGAAAGTGCACAGTTCGCCAAGCCGAGGCTTACAACATGCTACGAAAGCATGGATAATCTGACCTGTCTTACCGTGGAGACTGTGCGAAAGGCCATTAATGGGGAGATTGAGATCGGAGAGTACGAGTACACATATGAGCCTGTGTTTGCCGAATCAGCCGGATACGAGAGCCCCGAGATCGATAACGAAGAAACAGCCCTTGAGATATTCAGAAGATTCAGACTTGCGGAATCACAGGAAGAATCCTGCAATGCCTGGATAGATCAGATGCTGCATCAGCAGGATATCGAAGGATACAAATTGAGGCTTCCTTCCCTTATGGACTCCGAAATGGATGTTATGGTGAGGACGGAGGGCTACTGGAAATTCCACGACTCAGAGGATGAGAGCCGTCTTCCCGATCATATAATGGCAATCAGCAGGGACAGAGAGGGAGTTATAGTTAAGAGGGAGACCGGTCTTAATAAGATGCTCAGAAAGATCGTTGAGGAGACGCCGGTTGACCGGTTGACATATATTTCTGCGATATCGATGCACAATATGGTTTTCGGCCTGGCGGCTGACAGATGTGCGGATCCCTACAATGACAGCGGCAGGATGAATCGCTTTGCCGTGACGCTTAACAGAGGCTTTTCACTGGCGATCAACGGTGAAAAACAGCTATATCTCGCCGACCAGATCAATAAGAGCAGATATATCGACCCTCTCACCAAGATGCTCAATATAGACGGCGCTTGCCGCTGGTATAAGAATTATATGGCCGATGATGCATCCGACAGCTCATACATGCTTTTGGGTGTATATTCGCTTGTTTCATATCAGGATATACTTAATACATACGGTGTTGACTTCCTTGAGACCTGTCTTCAGTTCATAGCGAGCACTCTTGCCGAAGTGAACCCCGAGAACATTATGATAGCGAGAATAGCTGCGGACAGTTTCGCGGTAGTTTATATATTCCCCGAGGAGCACAACTCTTCCAATGAGATAGAGGTAACGATCAACACCTTCTTTACTGCTATCGAAGCTCGCAGGAAAGAGAGTGAAAAGTGGAATATGCTTGACGTGGGATGCGGATATGTATCCGATGAGCTTGGGGACAACGACAGCTTTGAAGGATACATTAATGCGGCTGTTGCAAGGTTGTACAGGAACCGTGCCGCTCAGCATAAAAGAGCCCCCGAGGACCCGAGATATTCCGAGGGCCAGGAGATGCTCGATTTCAGGCATAAGCTTATAAGTCTTATCCAGAATGACAGGTTTATTTACCACTTCCAGCCTATAGTAGACACTCATAACGGAGAGATCATTGCGTATGAAGCTCTGATGAGGACTGATGCCGAGATAGGTCTTAACCCTCTTGAAGTGCTGGATGCGGCTGAAGTGTTTGATAAATTTGCGGATCTGGAACGGACTACATTTGCGCATATTTTCGCAAGAGTGCGGAGTCAGGCGGATGAATTTGACGGGAAGAGAATATTTGTCAATACGATCCCGGGTCACTTCCTGACAACGGTTGAAGTAAGAAATTTCCGCAAAGAATACGGGGATCTTCTTAAAAAAGTCACGATAGAGATAACCGAGGCTCAGACTATTTCTCCTGACGAGATAGACAGAATATCCCACCTCGCAGGAGAAGATTCAACAAATGATATAGCCGTAGATGACTATGGAATGGGGCATTCAAATATTGTGAACCTGCTTGAATACAAGCCTCAGATCGTCAAGATCGACAGATATCTTGTAAGCAATATTCAGAATGACCACAATAAGCAGCTTTTCGTCCGTAATCTGATAGAGTTTGCCTCTGAGAACGGAATAAAGGTACTTGCAGAGGGAGTGGAAACATCGGAAGAACTTAGATGCGTGATCGGTTTCGGAGTGGATTATGCACAGGGATTCTATCTGGCAAGGCCGTCTTTTGAAATCATTCAGAAGATACCAAATCTTATACGCGAAGAAATCCTTGCCTGCAACGGATACAGTGCGAAAAAGTACGGAAGATAGAACGAAATGGCGTTTGACGGAATAACAATAGCAGCTGTTACTAATGAACTTAAGAATAAAATAACGGATGGCAGGATCAGCAAGATTGCCCAGCCTGAGGATGATGAGATACTACTCACGATCCACACGGCAGAAGGCAATCTGAGACTGCTCATTTCGGCGGATGCTTCGCTCCCGCTTGTTTATCTTACCGAGAACAACAAACAGGGACCGATGACAGCGCCGAATTTTTGTATGTTGTTGAGAAAGCATATTCAAGGCGGCAAGATAGTTTCAGTCACTCAGACCGGTCTGGAAAGGATAATGACGATCGAGGTCGAGCATCTCGACGAGATGGGTGATCTGTGCAGGAAAAAGCTCATATTTGAGCTTATGGGAAAACACAGCAATATTATTTTTACCGATGATAGCGGAAAGATAATAGACAGCATAAAAAGAGTCTCCTGTGCTGTGAGCAGCGTAAGGGAAGTACTGCCGGGACGTGAGTATGTGATCCCTCCGACACAGGATAAGGCGGAGCTGCTCGAGCAAACACCGGATGTCGGTCAGCTTAACGATTCACAGCCGGTATATAAGGCGATATATGGGGCTTATAAGGGCATATCCCCACTTATAGCAAACGAAGTGGCATTTCGGGCGAGCGTGGATTCCGACAGGCCATTTGGCAGCCTGAGTGAGACTGAGAAAAGCAGGATCATGGGGGAACTCGTAAAAATATCAGACGATATTAAATGCGGGAGATTTCAACCTTGCGTAGTTTATGAAAACGGAAGACCGAAGGATTTTGCCGCTCTTCGTTTAACCATGTATGAGGGCGAAGACTCAAATATCACGCGTTACGAATCCATATCCGTATTACTTGAATCTTTTTATCGCGAAAAGAATACTGTAGTAAGGATAAGACAGAAATCCGCCGATCTGCGTCATGTTGTCCAGACCGCCATCGAGAGGTGCTCGAGAAAGTACGATCTCCAGCTGACACAGCTCAGAGATACCGAAGGGCGAGACAAATTCAGACTTTACGGTGAATTGCTGACGGCATACTCATATCAGATCCCCTCCGGTTCGGAGAGCGCCGAGGTGGATAATTATTACACCGGCGAAAAGCTTATGATCCCGCTGGATAAGGATAAGTCGGTTTCCGAGAATGCGCAGAGGTATTTTGACCGCTATGGGAAGCTGAAAAGAACATACGAAGCTGTAAGCCGGCTGATCACCGAGTCGGAGTCGGACCTGGAGCATCTCAGATCGATACAGACTTCTCTTGATATAGCCGTGGCGGAAGAAGATCTGATCCAGATACGTCAGGAGCTTGTACAGGGTGGATATATCAAAAAGAAATCTTCCTCCGGAAAGAAGGAAAAGATAACCAGCAAGCCGTTTCACTATTTATCCTCCGATGGATATGATATCTATGTGGGGAAAAACAATTTTCAGAATGATGAGCTTACATTTAAGCTTGCAAATGGCGGCGACTGGTGGTTTCATGCCAAGAAGATACCCGGATCTCATGTGGTCATGAGAGTGAAGCAGGGGAGTGAAGTGCCCGACAGGGCTTTCGAGGAGGCTGCACGACTTGCCGCTTATTACTCAAAGGGCAGAGATCAGGATAAGGTTGAGATAGATTATGTGAAGCGCAAGGAGGTCAAGAAACCTGCCGGAGCAAAGCCCGGATTTGTGGTTTACTATACTAATTACTCCATGGTTGCATCACCGGATATCAGCATGCTAAAGGAAGCAGACTGAAGGCGGGATCAAAATTTATAAAAACGTGTGAAATTCAATGAATGCGCGGAATGACCAATAAATGACATAATTATCACATTTGCCTGTAAAGGAAAACTTTGCAGGCATTTTTTATGGAATCATTTGTGTCAAAACAGCCAAATTTATGACACAATAAAAACAATGACGTCGTTATTCATGGTGACATAAATCGGACAGGCAAAAAGTGTGTGGGTGACATAAATCAAAAAACACTCACTTATGTCAAAAAGTATTACAAAATCAGGTGAAAACATCGATTTAGAGAAACGTGCGTTATAGAATTCGACTGGATTTTAGGGATTAAAAGCTGTGACGTAAATGTCATATCTAAAACGACAGGCGAATGTGTGTTCGGACGCAATATTTTTAGACAGACCTGTCGTTAAAACGTTTTCCCAGAAACTTGACCAAGGGAATTATATTGCAGTTTAACTTACTAATAGTTTTATGATTTTACTTAGTGACGGACTTCGCGTTTCAAGTATGGATTCGCTACGTCTCCGCGCTGGCGCAA
>CAMUYA010000018.1 GCA_947164865.1 uncultured Lachnospiraceae bacterium | reverse complement strand
AATCGAACCCCCGTTAACGGTTTTGGAGACCGCCGCACTACCGCTGTACTATTCCCCTATGTCGATCCTCGATAACACGACCGTTGCTTATTGTAACACGACAGGCGCTTTAAAGCAAGAAAAATTTAAAACAATTTGCGATACTTTGAAAAATATCACCGTCTCTATTTCAAATATAAAAGAGAATCAGTAAGGATTCTCTTTTATATTTGAAAATCAGTTATTCTGTTTATATTGCTAAAACTTTGTTAATATACTAAATGCGGCTACTCCGCTGTTTAGAGCAGTAATACCTGAGTTTACGGCAGCCTGCTGTGCGTATTTGGCCGTAGCAGCAGCAAGGGACTCCAACTGCCGTTTATGCTTATCATCAAGCATGGTATTCACCGCATCACGTATATTATTTGCTCGTCCGGATAAAAGCAGGTCACGTATTTCTTCTAAGTTTTCGGGAATAGTGAATTCAAATCCGAGAAGACATGGACCATAGCTGATATAGTTGCTCCAAAGTTCATCAAGGAGTTCGTCACTTTCTTTCTGATACTTTACTTTTATCCTGTTGTGCCTGCGTGCATTTGAACTGAATGCTATTATTAATCCAATCCCCGTTAAAACCGCAATTACATAAAAAGCCAATTCTCCTGAGATCCAAGACCGATCATTAGTTGCTCGGATGAGAAATAAATGTGAAAAGATTACTATCAGTATTATACCGATAACCAAACATGGCACTAACCCAACTCCTGTACTGAGCCATCTTTGCAGATATAAGAATCGGTTGTATTTCTGACTATAGGGCAAGAAGTAATTACACATCCTTGTCATTTCTTCGATATGACTGTTTCTCTCGATGAAGACAGATTGGACAGAGTTATCAGCTAGAGAAGGTGACGCAGGCTGAGATGGGACCTGTTGGGGGGGGTAGGAAACAGCGGTATTTAAAGGCGCTCCACAGGAATGGCAGAATTTTTGACCTTCTGTATACTCGCTGCCACAATTGACACAAAAAGGCATTGAATTATCCTCCTTCTTAATGGGTTTATAACCCATTTATTTACTTAAAAATTATATTGTAAAATGGTTATTTTTACAAGGGTAATGTATTGCCTATCATCGTTTTGTGATCCCTAAAAAACCGCCCACCGAAACCGGTGGACGGAAATCTGTTAATCTGTATTTTAACATCTTCTATGACGGATAGGATAATGAGGCATAAGCAAGTATTATTTCGCTTCCGCTTCATCCGAAAGAGCTTCATACTGAGGAACGCTTACCTTGGCGTTGTAGCATGCAAATGCATCTTCAACCAGCTTTGCATCGGGCTTCTTTGTAAACAGGGAAACCACCGGTACAATTATGAGCCCTGCTATCATGCAGAATGCTCCCGCATTGATGGGGGACTGAAGGATAGTCGGGAACTTGGAGCGGAAGAGCATGTTGAGGATCATCACTATGCTTGAGAAAAGGAAGCTGCACCAAACGCTGACTTTGGTGGTCTTTTTCCAGTAAAGGCCGTAAAGGAAAGGAGCGAGGAATGCGCCTGCAAGAGCACCCCAGGAAACACCCATGAGCTGAGCGATAAAGGTGACATTCTGCTTGTACTGAATGATGGCGATCACAACTGATATAGCTATGAACACAACGATCAGTGCGCGCATGATGATAAGCTGTTTCTTCTCAGACATTTTCTTGACCACATGACCTTTGAGAAGATCGAGTGTAAGAGTTGATGAGCTTGTAAGTACCAGTGATGAGAGTGTGGACATCGAAGCGGAAAGAACCAGCACTATCACTATCGCAATAAGTATATTCGGCAGATTTGCAAGCATTGCGGGAATGATCGCATCAAATCCGTCCGTCTTAACATCGATAACATCCGAGTAGAGTCTTCCGAAGCCGCCCAGGAAATAGCATCCGCCGGCAACGATGATGGCGAAGAAGGTGGAAACGAAGGTTCCGGTTGAGATAGAGCGCTCGCTCTTTATTGCATAGAACTTCTGAACCATCTGAGGAAGTCCCCATGTTCCGAGTGAGGTAAGAAGCACTACTCCCAGCAGATTGAAGGGATCGGGGCCAAAGAAGGAAGCAAATATTCCGGGTGTTGTAGCTACTGTATCGTCAGTCACCCTTGCCAGAGCATCGAGAGAACCGATGAATCCGCCATGGCTGCTGAGCACTGCCGCTATTACGGCCACGATGCCGATCAACATGATAATTCCCTGAATGAAATCATTTATAGCTGTTGCCATGTATCCGCCGGCGATTACGTAAATACCTGTCAGTATCGCCATTACGATAACGCAGATGGAATAATCCACATGGAAAGCCATCTCAAACAGACGGGAGAGACCGTTGTAAAGAGAGGCGGTGTACGGGATAAGGAAAATAAAGGTTATTACCGATGCGGCAATCTTAAGCGCAGGACTTCCGAATCTGGAGTTGAAAAACTGCGGCATGGTGGCCGAGTCCAGATGCTGTGTCATGATCCTTGTACGGCGGCCGAGAATCCTCCATGCAAGGAAAGAACCGAGAAGGGCATTACCGATGCCGACCCAAGTTGTTGCGATGCCGTATTTCCATCCGAACTGTCCTGCGTAACCGACAAATATAACCGCCGAGAAGTAGGATGTACCGTAGGCGAAAGCGGTAACCCAGGGACCGACCGAACGGCCGCCGAGCACGAATCCGTTGACATCAGTGGCATTCTTGCGGCAGATAAAACCGATTGTCAGCATTACCGCAAAGAAGATGACGAGCATTAGAATCTTGATAACCATTGTTGAATCTCCTTGTTGTGATTTTTACTTTAGCACTTTAAAGCATAACGCTTTAAATCATAAAAGTCAACAGAAAAAAATCAGCAAATTCGCGGTTTCTTTTCGAAATAACTAAAAAAACTAAAAAAATTTAAAATATTTAAAAGGAAAAAGGATGCGGACTCGGAATACTAAAAAGTGTGGCCCCCTGAAACTTTCAGATATATGCCGCACATTTCGAAAGGATCTTAAGTATCACAATGACTATCAGAGAGAGTCTTGAACAGAGAGAAAGAGAATATCTGAGCGAGTATGCTGCGCTCAGTTCACAGTCGAGGGGCAGGGACAAGGAAGAGCCGCAGTGCGATATCCGTCCTGTCTATCAGCGTGACCGTGATCGCATCATCCACTGTAAATCATTCAGAAGGCTCAAGGATAAAACCCAGGTTTTCCTTGCTCCCGAGGGTGACCATTACAGGACAAGGCTTACTCACACTCTTGAAGTTTCCCAGAATGCGAGAACAATTGCAAAAGCACTTCGCCTGAACGAGGACCTCACGGAAGCTATCGCTTTGGGGCATGATCTGGGGCACACTCCCTTCGGTCACGCCGGTGAGAGAGCCCTTAACGATGTCTGTCCTCTTGGATTCGAACACAGCGAACAGAGCGTGCGGATGGTTGAGCTGCTTGAAAAGGACAACCAGGGACTTAATCTTACATGGGAGACCAGAGACGGGATCAGAAACCATCAGACCAGCGGCAAACCCTCCACACTCGAGGGCAAAGTCGTGAGGTTCTCCGATAAGATCGCATACATTCATCATGACATAGATGATGCAGTCAGAGCAGGAATAATGAAGGAGTCGGATATCCCCTCCGAGGTGAGAGACATTCTGGGAAACACTCCCGGTGAGAGGCTGGATACTCTGATCCACGACATAATAACGAACAGCACCGATAAAAACGATATCGTTATGTCGGAAAGAGTGGGCGGAGCCATGCGGGCTATCAGAGCTTTTATGTTTGAAAACGTCTACACCAATCCCGCGGCAAAATCCGAGGAAGGAAAAGCCGAAGAGCTTATACGGAGGCTTTACATATATTTTTATAAGCATCCCGACAAGCTTCCGCAGCAGTTTAAAGACCTTATGGACAGGGGAGAAAAGCTTGAGAGAGTAACTTGCGATTATGTGGCCTGCATGAGTGACAGATATGCCATCGATATATTTGACAGGCTTTTTGTTCCAAAGAGCTGGGAATTCTAATACAAAGGTTTAATATGTACTACAGTGAAGACATTATTGCGGAGGTACGCTCGCGTAATGACATTCTGGATGTGGTCGGTTCCTACGTCTCAATGACGAAAAAAGGTAACAACTACTGGGGACTCTGCCCGTTTCATAATGAGCATACGCCGTCGTTTTCGGTAAACAGAGGAAAGCAGATATTTCACTGCTTTGGCTGCTCCGCCGGCGGAAATGTTATCTCCTTCATAATGAAATATGAGAATCTGACTTTTCAGGAAGCGGTTAAAGTGCTGGCTGACAGAGCGGGAATACAGCTTCCCGAGCGCGAAGCCACGCAGGAGGAAAAGCAGAGGCAGTCGAGGCGTGCACGCCTGCTTGAGGTAAACAAAGAAGCTGCCACCTACTTTTACAGATGCCTCAGGTCACCTCACGGTGAAAGGGGCATGAAATACCTCTCCGACCGCGGTCTTTCTCCCGAGACGATGAAAAACTTCGGCCTCGGGTATGCGGGAGTTAACGGACGAGAGGTGATCGATTACCTTCGCTCAAAGGGCTTCACCGATGAAGAGATAAGAAATTCAGGGCTTGCAAGCATCTCCGAAAAGAATGGTCTCTCAAGCCCTTTCTGGAACAGAGTGATGTTCCCTATAATGGATGCCAATCACCGCGTGATCGGATTCGGCGGAAGAGTGATGGGCGATGCCAAACCAAAGTACTTAAACTCACCGGAGACGGATATTTTTGATAAAAGGCGCAATCTTTACGGATTTGTATTTGCAAGGAGTTCAAGGGCCGGAAATTACATCCTCTGCGAGGGCTATATGGATGTAATTGCCATGCACCAGGCCGGATTCACTCAGGCAGTTGCATCACTTGGAACCGCATTTACCGAGGAGCAGGCAAAGCTGCTTTCCAGATACACCCAGAAGGTCCTTTTGGCCTATGACAGCGACGGAGCAGGCGTTAAAGCTGCTCTGCGTGCTATCGACATCCTAAAGGATGTGGGACTGTCGGGAAGAGTGATAAGCCTTAAGCCCTGCAAGGATCCGGATGAATTCATCAAGACCTACGGAAAGGAAGCCTTTCAGGAGAGGATAGATAATGCGGAAAACAGCTTTTATTTCCGCATCAGGATCATTTACGAGGGCTACGACCAGAATGATCCGGAGCAGAAAACGGCATTTTACAGGGATATCGCGACCAAGCTCTGCGAGGAGTTCCGCGAGCCCCTTGAAAGAGAGAATTATCTTACCGCTATTTGCGAAAAATACAAGATCAACACCGGCCAGATGAGGGATATGGTGGCAGATTATGCCGCAAAGGGAGCCGGGATCGAGATAAAGCCTGCTCCGCAGCAGGCAAGAGCAAGTAAGGTGTCGGAGACAGACGGAGCCAGAACGGCTCAGGCAATGCTCATTACATGGCTTACGGACGAGACCGGGCTGCTTCCCGCAGTTAAAAGATTTGTCACCCCGGAGGACTTTACCGACGAGCTGTACCGTAAGGTGGCGGAAAACGTATTTGCCGCCATAGAAAGCGGAAGCTTTGATGCGGCAGGTATGATAGACCGGTTTGACGAAGAGGAAAGAGATGCCGTTGCGGGACTTCTTCAGGCCAAACTCCCCGAAATGGAGACTCAGGAAGAAAGAAGCAGGGCATTTTCGGATATCATCTTAAGGATCCGGGAAAACAGCTACAAAGTCTTTTGCGATAATATGGGCGATGATATGTCGAAATTCGGCGAATCGCTGCAGATGAAAAAAGAACTTGAAAAGCTGAAAAAGAGCGGGATAACCCTTAGCTGAAGCAGTAAGGAATGAATAACATGGGTAATTAGTTACCCATACAGGAAATATTAAAAAAGATCAAGCCAAACAAGACGGATAAAAAAGGAGCGAAAAGAAAAAATGGACGAAAGCATGATGGCCAAATTTGAGGAAAAGCTTAAGGAACTTCAGGCTATTGCTTCAAAGAAAAAGAACGTTATCGAGCAGAAGGAGATCGACGAGGCCTTCACCGAGATGGAACTCACTGAGGAAGATAAGGACAGGGTCGACGAGTTTTTCGAGAGCATGGGTATCGAGATTCTTTCAACAAGCGAGGAACCCACGGATGCGGAGCTTGATTTTGATATCGGAATAGATCTTGACGCCGATGCCGATCTTGATGATGTTCCGGATGATGAGATAATCCTCGGTGAAGAGGATGAGGTGGACGTTGAGAATATCGATCTCTCTGTGCCTGACGGAGTGAGCATCGAGGATCCGGTGCGTATGTATCTGAAGGAAATCGGTAAAGTACCTCTTCTTACCGCCGACGAGGAGATCGACCTTGCAAAGGCTATGGAAGCGGGTGATGCCGCTTCCGAGGGAATAGAGGAAGCCAAGGCAAAATATGAAGAAATAGAAGATAAGAAATCGCGCAAGGCCAAGACACTTGAAAAGAAGATCGCTTCCATGGAGGCTGACATCGCTGCCGGAGAAGCAGCAAAGAAGCGTCTTGCCGAGGCAAACCTTCGTCTTGTTGTCAGCATCGCAAAGAGGTATGTCGGGCGCGGAATGCTCTTCCTCGATCTTATACAGGAAGGCAATCTCGGCCTTATCAAGGCTGTGGAAAAGTTCGATTATACCAAGGGGTATAAATTCTCAACATATGCTACATGGTGGATCAGACAGGCCATCACCAGAGCTATTGCCGATCAGGCCAGGACCATACGTATCCCGGTGCATATGGTCGAGACTATTAACAAGCTCATAAGAGTAAGCCGCCAGCTCCTTCAGGAAAAGGGCCGTGAGCCCATGCCGGAAGAGATCGCTGCAGAGATGAACATTCCTGTGGACAGAGTGCGTGAGATCCTCAAGATCTCTCAGGAGCCGGTATCTCTCGAAACACCTATCGGTGAAGAGGAAGACAGCCATCTCGGCGACTTTATACAGGATGACAATGTTCCCGCTCCGGCAGATGCCGCAACTGCCACACTCCTTCGAGAGCAGCTTAACAAGGTGCTTGATACTCTTGCAGAGAGAGAACAGAAGGTGCTCAGGCTCCGTTTCGGCCTGGATGACGGAAGAGCACGCACTCTCGAGGAAGTGGGAAGAGAGTTTAACGTAACCCGTGAGCGTATACGTCAGATCGAGGCCAAAGCCCTCAGAAAGCTCCGTCATCCCAGCCGCAGCAAACAGCTTAAGGACTACTTGGAATGATACTAGGGATGAGAAGCATAAAATGCTTGCAGGAGGAGCATTTTTGATTCGAATCCCGAACAACCATGAACAAGGAAACCGGCGGATTGTGAATGGTTGTAGGATTGCGAGAGTTGCGAAGCAACGAAGCAATCCGTAGTATCATTAAAAAGGAGCCATTATGACAAAAACCTACACTCCCAGGCTCTCTCCAAGGCTTGAGGGAATTGCTTCCCTGATCCCGGAGTGTGACACTCTGGCCGATATCGGTTGTGATCACGGATATATCACTGTCCATGCGCTTCAAAGCGGAACGGCAAAGAAGGCGGTGGCCTGTGATATAAAAGAAGGTCCCCTTGAGAGAGCAAAAAAGAATATTGAAAAAGCCCACCTGGAGGAAAAGGCGGTAACACGCCTGTGCCCGGGACTGGAAGGATTAAAGCCCGGCGAAGCGGATGTGATAGTGATCGCCGGAATGGGGCAAAGGACCATTGCTGATATCCTGACACAGGGGGAAGAGACAGCCAAAGCTGCAAAGTATCTTATTCTCCAGCCCCAGAGTGAGATCCCCGAAATGAGAGAATTTCTCAGAGAAAACGGGTACAATATCATATGCAATAAGATGATGAGGGAGGGCGATAAATACTATTTTGCAATGCTCGCATCATCTACCGAAAAAGCATCCGATTCCCGGAGAGGAAATTTCCTGACGCACCTGTATGAAAAAAAGGATATTCCGGAATTTGATATGTACGTGCACGTGCTTGATGATTTGTTCGGGCTCGATCTGATCTATAACGACAGCGAGATGGGGTACTACCTCAGGCATGTTATTAACGAGTGGGAAACAGCGATAGAAAAGATGTCGGAGGCGAAAAAACCGGATGCTCAGAAGATAGCAGAGCTTGCCGCAATGAAGGCTTCTGCCAACCTTGCGCTGGAGCTCAACACACTGTTCTGCGGAATAGACAAAAGACTCGAAGCGTTATTTGATATGGACCTGCTATCAAAAGCGGGAGAAGATGACGGAGGTACCGAATAAATGTACAAACTTAAATTATTGGGAGAAGAGATCGAGGTAGAAAGGGGAACCAGCTGGGAACAGGTGGCCGATATGGTGCAGGACAGATTTGACGCACCCATCGCAGCAGTATCCGTTAACGGCAAGATCAGGGAACTTTTCAAAAAAGTAAATAAAAACGCGGAAGTGGAATTTTTTACCCTCAATGATGATATCGGTAAGCTGACTTATACCAGGACCGCGACCATGCTTGCCATCAAGTCGATATTTGACATTTTCGGTGAAAAGGCCGCAAATACTTCGAGGGTGGACTTTTCGATAGCAAACGGTCTGTTTATCAGAGGCGGGGAGGGGATCCCTCTCACCGATGCCAGTGCCGAAAAGATCGAAAAGCGTATGAGGGAGCTTGTAAATCTCGGTACTCCCATCAATAAGGCAATATATCCTCTCGATGAGGCTATGGACCTTTTTGAGCGCCACGGAATGAAGGATAAATGCGATCTTTTCAAGTTCCGTCGCACATCTCAGGTCAATGTCTACGAGATGGACGGATACTATGATTATTATTACGGATATATGCTTCCCAATGCTTCATATGTAAAATCCTTCAGTTTTATCCAGTACGGTGAAGGATTTATGCTTGTATTGCCAACCAAGGATTCCCCGACTGAGGTTAAGCCTTTCGAGGAGAGAAAGAAGCTCTATGAAACCTTTATGGAGACCGGAAGGTGGTGCAAACAGGTGGGTATCTCCAACGTCGGAGATCTCAATTCATGGATCTGCGAAAATCAGATGAATGATCTTATTCTTGTGCAGGAAGCCGAACAGGAGAGAAGGATCGGTGAGATAGCAAGGGATATCATCAATCGCGGCGGAGTAAAGTTCGTCATGATCGCCGGGCCTTCCTCTTCGGGAAAGACCAGCTTTTCACACAGGCTTTCGGTGCAACTTCGCACAATGGGCCTCACTCCGCATCCCATCGCCGTGGATGATTATTTCGTAAACAGGGAAGATACACCTCTCGATGAAGACGGAAATTACAATTTCGAATGCATTGAGGCGATAGATACCAAGGGCTTTAACGATGATATGCTAAAGCTCCTTGCAGGTGAAAGAGTGGAACTGCCCGACTTTAACTTTAAGATCGGGCGCCGCGAGTACAACGGAAGATATATGCAGCTTGGACCCGATGATGTGCTTGTCATTGAGGGTATCCACGGGCTCAACCCCAAGATGAGCTATGCGCTTCCCGATGAGAGCAAGTACAAGATCTACATCAGCGCTCTCACCTCCATAAATATCGATGAGCACAACCGCATCCCCACCACCGATGCAAGGCTCTTAAGGCGCATGGTGCGTGATGCAAGGACCAGAGGTTCAGATGCAGCAAGGACCATCGGAATGTGGCCTTCGGTGCGCCGCGGTGAAGAAGAGAACATCTTCCCCTTCCAGGAGGAAGCCGATGCAATGTTCAACTCGGTGCTTATCTATGAGCTTGCATGTCTTAAGCCTTTTGCCGAGCCGCTTCTTTTCCAGATCGGAAAGGATTCGCCCTCATATTATGAGGCAAAGAGACTCCTCAAGTTCCTGGATTACTTCCTCAGCGTGCCCAGCGAGTTTTTGCCCAACAACTCAATTTGCAGAGAGTTCGTGGGCGGAAGCTGCTTCAGAGTATAAAGCGCTGCACCGAGGTAGACTTTACAGGCTTTATAAGCCTTGACAATTTTTTATTCTGATAATTATAATATGTGAATGTACGCAGGACAGGTGATCGCGGCCCCGGACCGGAAGACGGTCCCGGGGGTGAGGAAAGTCCGGGCTTCACAGGGCAGGATGCCGGATAACGTCCGGTGGAGGTGACTCCCAGGCCAGTGCAACAGAAAATAACTACCCGCAGTTAGAGGAACCAACACGTGCCAAAGTACGGCACGTGTTGCGCAGATGCTCCGCACGTTAAGTGCGTTAGGGCATCGCACTCAACGCGGTGCTACGAAATACGTAGCACCGTCTGCTATGGGCAAAGGTGAAAAGGTGGTGTAAGAGACCACCGGCTGCATGGTGACATGCAGGCCGTGTAAACCCCATCCGAAGCAAGACCAAGCAGGAGAGTTAAGGGCTGCCCGTCCGTTCTCCAGGTAGGTCGCTTGATGCGGCCGGTAACGGCCGTACTAGATAGATGATCACCCAGAGAGCTTTGCTCTCGGACATAACCCGGCTTACAGTTCTGCCGAACACCCCGTTTCCGCAAGGGACGGGGTTGTTTTAACTCAATCCGAAAAGTGACAGATAATGCAAAACTTAAACCTTGGTCTGCTCGCCCATGTGGATGCGGGCAAGACAACACTCTCCGAAAACATTCTATATACTTCGGGCGCCATAAGAAATCTCGGGCGCGTCGACCACAAGGATACTTACCTCGACAATTTCGAAATGGAAAAGGAAAGGGGAATAACCATCTTTTCCAAACAGGCGAGGTTTACTTACTGCGGAAAGGATTTTACTCTTCTTGACACTCCGGGACATGTGGATTTTTCATCCGAGATGGAACGGGTCCTTTCCGTGCTCGATATGGCAGTGCTCATAGTAAGCGCTCCCGAAGGGGTGCAGAGCCATACCCGCACTCTGTGGAAGCTTCTGGAACATTATGATATCCCCACTTTCATTTTTGTAAATAAGATGGATATGCAGGGCGCAGACAGAAGCGCTGTGCTGGCTGAGATCAAGAGCATTCTCGGCAAAAGATGTGTGGATATGGAAAACGACCGGGATTCTGCCCTTGAAGAGATCTCATCTGCCGACGAAGGATTGATAGAGGAATATCTGGAGACGGGGACTTTATGCGATGACAGTATAAGGCATGCCGTAGAGCAAAGAATTGCTTTCCCTGTGTGGTTTGGATCGGCCCTTAAAAGTGACGGGATCAAGGAGCTTCTGGACGGTATCGCAAGGTATGCCCCGGAGCCGGTCTATAACGAGAATGAATTCGGAGCAAGGGTGTTTAAGATAACAAGAGGCTCATCGGGAGAGAGGCTCACTCATCTTAAGGTAACGGGCGGAAAGCTCACCACACGGATGGTGATCCCCGAGTGCGGCGGTGAGAAGATCGATCAGATAAGGCTCTATAACGGCGAAAAATACGAGACAAGAAGTGAAGTCTCCGCGGGTGAAACAGTAGCCGTTACAGGCCTTTCGGAGAGCTATTCGGGACAGGGCCTCGGTGCCGAAAAAGAAAAAAGCATACCGGTGCTTACCCCTGTTCTAAGGTATAAGATCATTCTTCCCCCCGGAGAAAATGCCCTGCTTTTGTACGGCAAGCTCTCGCCTTTTGAAGAAGAATATCCCGAGCTGTCATTTTCGTGGAACGAGAGGCATAAGGAGATATTCGTAAATGTCAACGGTGACATTCAATTACAGGTGTTATCCGCGTTGGTCAGGGAGAGACTTCAGACAGAGATCACTTTTGGTGCTGGAAGCATAGTCTACAAAGAAACGGTAAGCGATAAAGCCTACGGTATCGGGCATTTCGAACCCTTAAGGCATTACGCGGAAGTTCAGCTTTTGATAGAGCCCGGCGAGCCGGGAAGCGGGGTGGAGTTTGCCTCTGTCTGCAGCACGGATATACTTGATAAAAACTGGCAGAGACTTATAGAAACACATGTTATGGAATCGATTCACCCCGGAGTCCTCACCGGAAGCGAAGTGACGGATATCAGGATAGTACTTGTGACCGGCCGCGCTCATACGAAGCATACGGAGGGCGGCGACTTCAGGCAGGCTACATACCGCGCTGTAAGAAATGCCTTAAGAAACGCATCGGCATTGGGAAGGGCTGTGCTGCTGGAGCCTGTATACAGGTTTACCATGTCCCTTCCCGCAAAATACATCGGAAGAGCCATGACCGACATAGACAGGCTCTGCGGAAAAGCTGAGCCGCCTGAGCTTACAGGTGGTGGTAATACCGCTGTGCTTAAGGGCATTGCACCGGTCTCTACATTCTGGGAATATACAAAGGAACTCACCGCCTACACGGCTGGTGAGGGAATGCTTACATGCGAGCTTGCCGGATTTGAACCCTGTCACAATACCGAAGAGGTGGTAGCTGAGAGGGGGTACGATCCCGAGGCAGACCTGCGCAGGCCTACAGGCTCTGTTTTCTGTGCACATGGCGCAGGATTTCAGGTTCCGTGGGATGAGGTGGCAGGATATGCCCATATGCCGTGTCCGCTTGATAAAAAATCATTGGGATTCGATGAAGGTTTGCCTGAAAATGCGGCCTTTGCAAGTACTGACACCATTGTCAGAAGGGATTCACAGACAGGAAGTCATGAAGAAAAGTTCATTTCCATTGAGGAAATAGATGCTATATTTGCCTCCCAGCACAGGAACAGAAAGGAGGAAGCGGCATCAAGAAGAAAGATATACAAGAGGGGGAAAGGCAGCGAAAGCTACAACGGATCGAGAACCGTTAACTCACCGGGAAGCAGCGGTTATTCACCAAGGAAGGCATCTGCTCCGCTTCCGAAATGCCTGTTGGTGGACGGATATAACATGATCCATGCATGGGATGAGCTGAAGGCTCTGTGCAATGATAATATTCACGGCGCAAGGGAAAGGCTCATTGATATATGCAGTGAGTATCAGGGGATCGTGGGCGGCGAGCTTATCCTTGTATTTGACGCTTATCTTGTTCCCGGCGGAGTGGGTTCTGTGAAGAAGCAGAAGAATATCTATGTCGTATATACCAGAGAAGCGGAAACGGCCGACCAATATATCGAACAGGCGACCAAAAAGAAGGCACGGGATTATTCCGTGACCGTGGCAACATCCGACCATATGGAGCAGCTGATCGTGTGGGGAGAAGGGGCCCTCAGAATGTCCGCACCGGAATTTGAGAGCGAGATAAACCGGGCCAGAAGCAAGCTGAGGGATGATTATCTTGATAAGAAAAACAGCCTAGGAAACACTATCATCATCGAAAACTCTGATGCCCCTTAGCATCGCGTCGACGGGCTCACGCCTCGGAAACGACAGACCCTTGCGATCGAAGATCGCCATTCCGTCCCCATATCTGAAGAAGACTCCGTTATCCCAATAGCAGCATCTTATCCCGAGCTGAGTTGCCTTTGCCAAGGTGTAGGCAAGGCACTTTACACGCTCGGGATCGTTTTCTTTATCAACCGTTCCGAACTCGTCCAAAGCCACGGGAATACCGTTTGCGACAAACTTGTCATAAAGCTTTGTAAGCCTCTCATCTATGGGATCTGTGGATGCAGGATCGTCTATGTCGAAGGTGAGCAGATTGGCACCTTCTTTGAGGAAAAACGCAAAGTGTGCCGGAGAGTACATGTGAGCCGCCACAAACAGCCTTCCCGGGATCGTATCCTGAGGAAGGGTGAAACCATCCCAGCAGACGCCTTCTGTGGAGGTGGAATACCCCGGAATGATAAGGCATCTTTCGGAGTTCTTATAGCCTTCTGCCCTCACGGTATCCACAAATACCTGATTAAGGGTGTTTACGTTTCGCATGGCATCGATGCAGTCTTTATTATCATAATCGGGCGTCCATTCATAATCCGTGCCGCGAACGCGTATCTCGTTCATGGATTCGAACAAAAGCTTTTCTTCGGAATGCTGTCTGAAGCGCCTTGCTATCTGCATCCAGATATTTCTCATAAATTCGCGGGATCTGTCTATATTATCATTATCG
Organism: uncultured Lachnospiraceae bacterium; assembly: GCA_947164865.1. GTDB lineage: Bacteria > Bacillota > Clostridia > Lachnospirales > Lachnospiraceae > AC2028. The sequence goes on along the minus strand of CAMUYA010000018.1, from coordinate 51,774 downwards.
GGAAGAAGGAAACCGGGGCAGATATCATGATGTGTGTTAAGGATCACATACATGCCTTCTTCAATGCACCAGTTCACGACTTCCTCTATACGGTCCATCCATTCGGGTTCCACTGTATCCTGAGGTCCGCTCACATGATTATGCCATGAAACGGGAAGGCGCAGCGTTTTAAAGCCGCCCTCTCTGATGGCAGCTATCATCCCACGGGTGGTTTTGGGATTGTGCCATGCGGTCTCTATATCGAGGCCTTTGATGGGACTGTCCGGTTTAACAACTGCATCAAAAGTGTTTCCGAGATTGAAGCCGAGGCCCATATCGTCCGATATTTTCTGCGCGAAATCCTTTACCTCTTCGCGGGCGCAGCCTGTTACAGCTGCATCTGTAGCTGTCCGGGGCTTTATCCTTCCGTTTAGCACAGCGGATCTAAGGGCATCTTCCGAGGGTATTTCCATTTTAACGCTCATGTAATTTTCCATTCTTTCCAAAGCAGGTATCCTCTTATCTTTACAAATTTCATTTATTAAACCGTATAAAAGCTATTTATACACAGCTACGGTAATACTGAGCTTCTCTTTCTTTGTGAGGGAAGGTTCGGCAATTATCTTAAACTTTCCGTATCCCCGGGCATTTACAACATCGCCCTTCGAGACATTCTTTGAATTATTCTCGCACAGCCTTCCGTTCACAAACACTTTTCCTTCTCTGAAAAGGTCAAGTGAATCGCCTCTTGAAAGCTTGCAGACCTTTGAGACGATCCCGTCGACTCTCGCAGATGATACCTGTATTGTTGCCTCTTCCGGCTCGTCCTCGGGAAACTCCTTCGCCTCGGTTATGATATCGCATTTTACGCTTGTATGCTTCACTTTGCCCAGATTGTCACAGATAAATTCAGCGATGGAATCCAGACAGAATAAATAGGCTTCTTTTTCACCCGCTTTTATGTCCCCGAGAACATCCCGTTCGATTCCGAGATTCATAATAGCCCCGAGAAAGTCCCTGTGGCTCAGCTTATCGGCAAACTTTTCCATAAGAGGAGTGATATGAATGCAGACAATGGGAAAGCTCTGTTCATATCCCAGACTTTCCGGGTCGCCGAATCGTATCATACACCTCTCGGCATTTTCATACCCGCCAAATACCGAGGGAGAAGCATAATGTAATTCCTTTTCCAGACTGTAATAGGCATCCGCTTCGGACAGGGACAGGAATGGACTGAAGGTGAAAACATTCTGATTATATGATCTGTCCGCAAGGTCCCGCAGGCGGTTCTGTATTTCTTTTACATCTTCATGTGAGGCATTGCTTTTCATGGAATAATAATAACACAATGCAGTGGGATAATAGAACCGGATTTTCGGTTTTCTTGTTAGGATGCGGGATTTGTGATATTCTTTTTCTGACGGCATGTTAAGCCCTTCCGGTACGAAGGGTAAAGCTAAGGCATGCCGGATCCGATGAGCTGCTCTTATCCGAACTGCACGGGAGGATCAAGGGTGGTAAAGGATCATAAACATATCAATAAACCACAGGAAGGAGATATGCTGTGAAAAGAAGTGAAGTGCCCGTAAATATGACATGGGATCTCGGTCTTATATACAAGAGCCCGGAAGCCGCTTGGGAGGATGCGCATGAGGTTGAAAAGCTTGCCGATAAGGTGGAAAAGGATTATAAAGGGAAGTTGAACACGGCGGACGCTATTGTCGAGTGCCTGCATCTTTGCGAAAAACTGGAGGAGATCGCCGGAAAAGTAGGAGGATATTTTTCTCTCGCTATGGAGACAGATTACACAAATGCCGAAGGCGTTGCCAACATGAATAAGGCGAGCAAGATCTTAACGGAAAGCATGACTAAGATCACTTTTGTGGAAAACGAGATAATAGAGGCTGACGCCGGGGTGCTTGAGGAAGCCGTCAGCAAAGGCGGAACGGTGTCGGGGAAGCTTAAAAAGATACTCCGGGCCAAAGCTCATTATCTTAACCCGGAAACGGAAAAAGCACTGGCAGCGCTGAGCGACTTTATGGATACTCCCTATGATGTGTATAATCAGGCAAAGCTCTCGGATATGAAATTTGACGACTTTGTCATAAATGGAAAAAGCTATCCTCTTGGATATGCACTTTTTGAAGATGAGTACGAATATGAGACTGACACGGATGTCAGACGCGCGGCATTCCGCCATTTTTCTGATAAAATAAAAGAATACGAAAATGTGACAGCAACGGCATATAATGCATATGTGCGCAGGGACAAGACCATGGCTGATCTGAGAGGCCACAAAGATGTATTCGATTATCTGCTTTTTGAGGAGGAGGTTTCAAAAGACCTTTACGACAGACAGATAGATGTGATAATGGAAAAGCTGGCACCTCATATGAGAAAGTATGCAAACCTCATAAAGAGGCTCCACGGGCTGGACAAGATGACATATGCGGACCTTAAGCTGGCGGTGGATCCCGGATACGACCCCAGAGTCACCATAGAGGAAGCCGAGAAATACCTCACAGACGGGCTCGCCGTCATGGGTGAGGAATACGTAGAAATGATCAGACAGGCCTTCAGGGAGAGATGGATCGATTTTGCCACAAATGAAGGTAAATGCACAGGCGGCTTCTGCTCAAGCCCCTACGGAGTTCCGGCTTCCTTTATACTCCTTTCCTGGCAGAACAGAATGGCTGATGTGTTCACGCTGGCACATGAGCTCGGACATGCGGGACATTTCAAGGAGTGCAACAATGCACAGGGCTGCTTTGATACGGAGGTAGCAACCTATTTTGTGGAGTCTCCCAGCACGATAAATGAGCTCCTGCTTACAGGATATCTTGAAAAGACCAATCCCGATCCGAGGTTTAAGCGCTGGGTGATCGGTTGCACCGTAGGAAAGACATATTATCACAATTTTGTGACTCATCTTCTGGAAGCAGCTTACCAGAGAGAGGTATATAAGATCATTGAGGCGGGCGGAAGTGTCCAGGCCGAGACTCTTTCCGGGATCTATAAGGATATTCTCACTAAATTCTGGGGAGATGCCGTGGAGCTTACCGAGGGCGCAGAGCTTACTTGGATGCGCCAGCCCCATTATTACATGGGGCTGTATTCCTACACGTATTCTGCGGGACTCACCATTTCCACGAAAATGTGCAAGAGGATACTTGAAGAGGGTGCCCCTGCCGTGGAGGACTGGAAAAAGGCGTTAAGAGCGGGCAGCACGGTAAATCCTCTGGAATTTGCCCGGATGGCGGGAGTGGATATTTCCACGGACGGACCGCTTAACGATACTATCGATTATATCGGATCGCTGATAGACGAGATGATAACGCTGACCGACGAGATTGAAGGGAAATAAGCTCGTTAAAGCATCGAGCTTTCGGTAAAAAGGAAAATGAATTTACTTTTCGATTGCTAATATGCAACATTTAACGTGAATTAATTGTATAAAGGGTAGAAGAGGTATGGATTTTAACACGCGCGCCGAGCATTTTATGGATGCTTACGGAAATGCCATCCTGCGTCTGGCCTATTCCTATGTTCACAACATGGAAGATGCGGAGGATGTGCTTCAGGATACGCTGATACGTGTTTTGCAGGCGGATCCAGAATTTGAGAGCGAGGCCCACGAGAAGGCTTATCTTCTTAAAACAGCAGCCAATCTGGCCAAGAACAAGATCGAATACAACAAAAGGCGAGAGACCGATGAGCTAAATGAGGAGCTGGTCTCTCAGGAAAAAGAGGATCTGTCTTTTGTATGGGAAGCGGTGAAAAAGCTTCCGGATACATCACGGGAAGTGATCCATCTTTTCTATGAGGAAGGTTATCAGACCTCACAGATAGCGGAAATACTGGGACGAAATGAATCAACCGTCCGGTCTGACCTAAAGCGGGGCAGGGAGAGACTGAAAGAAATCTTAAAGGAGGAATACGACTTTGAATAAATACAGCGAAGCAATGGAAAATATCAAAGTTACCGACGAAATGCGCAGTCGTATTCTTCGTAACGTAGCTTTGAGCCTTGAAAGCGGCAAAGATGAAGCAGAGTCTGAAACAGAGACAGAAGCAGAAATAGAAAAAGAAGCTGAAATAAAAACGGAAAAAGAGGCAGAAAAAGAAACAGTAAGGAAAACCGGGGAAACTATCACTGCAAATGAGAGCGCCGATATAACGGAATTCCGTAGTATCAAAAAAAGACGCAGCGGAGCGTGGATCACACCGGTAGCACTTACAGCCGCTGCAGCACTGATCCTGGTGATCGTAAGGCCGTGGTCGGGAAGCTCGCTTATGAGTGCAAATAAAGGATCATCTTCATTTGATGCCGCAATGAGCGAGGATGCGTCTGCGGATTATCACTATGACAGTGAGACTGCCGTGGCCGAGACAACTGAGGACGATTCATGGGATGAGGATTATCCCGTTTATGAGGATGCTATGCTTGAGGCGGAGGCCGAGGCTGCTGAGGAGGAAACCAAGGATAACAGCGAAGGGATCGAAGGTATGGTATTTGATGCGACAGAGTTTCCATCGGTACGGGAGATGTCAGATGCGATCGGTTTTGAGGTAAATGATATATCGGAAGTTCCGTTTGAGGCGACGGAGGTGATATACCGCGTGATATCGGGAAAACTGGCGGAGATCGTCTATATCGGTGACGGAGATAAGCTGACTATCAGAAAGTCTGCAGGCGAAGAGGATAATTCCGGCGATTATAACGAGTATACGCTGGATGAACCGATAGAAATAGAAGGCAATAAAATAGACATTCTCGGGTTTGAAGAAGGATATTATCTTGTTACCTGGTACGACGGAGAATATTTCCATTCCATCAGATCTGATAGTCCGCAGACCGCAGATAAGATGAAGGAGATAATCTCTGATTTGATCAAGGGAGAATAAAGATAACCCAATTGAACAAAAAATGATCAATACGCTGACAGAATATGTATTGACACTAAACTGCACATAAACCATAATTTTAAGGTAATATGCATTATATGCGTAGTCATTATTGTACTGCTTAAGGAGGTATTTATTTATGGCATGTTTACTTGTACCCGCTGCTGAGGCGGTTGTAACAACAGTGGTTCAGAAGGCCATCGAGAAGAAGGAAAAGGCTGCGGCTGAAAATGGCAATCAGGCTGAGAACAAGGCCGAGACATCACAGATGGCTTCTTTTTCAAAAAAGCTTAAATGGCTTAATAATATGCTTTGGGGAGGTGCCGCACTTCTGGCATTTGAGCATATCTGGCATGGCGAGATAGTTCCATGGTTCCCCTTTCTCACTGCGGCAAGCAATCCTCAGGATACGGCAGAGATGCTGCATGAGATGTCCACAGTCGGCGTTTCTATGGCTGTGCTGGTTACCGCCATCTGGGGAGTGATGGTCGCCGTATCATACAGGATAGAAAACAGGGCTAAAAAAGCTGTGTAAGGAGGAAAAAGCCATGACTTTACTAACATCACTGTTTGCTGCGATCATATGCACTATCATCTGGTATAAAAAGGCTCCCGATAAGGAGATGCGTATGGGAACTCTGAGCCTTATTTACTGGGGAGCTTCCATAATGTGGTTTGTGGATGCAATATTCGAGTTTGTGGAGCTTAAGGCTGAATATTTTACACCCGAGCCTCTGGATATGCTTAATGATTTCTTCCTTGGTATCAGCGTTGTGGCGCTGGGACTGATCATCTGGCTTATTATCCTTTTGATCAGGGACCCTAGAGGCGTGATCAAAAAGATGCTTTCAAAGAAAGAAGCATAAAAGAAGCGTAAGCTTTCGGATAACATTTAATTCAAAGCGGATTTGTGCGAAAGTGCAAAACCGCTTTTTGGATATTATCAAAAACGCTATACAGGCTAAAACCGCACAGACGGAGAAAAGAAAACATATGAAAACAGAGATAAAAGATATTCTTGAAAAGGTAAAGGCAGGGGAGTGTACGGTAGACGATGCGCTTCTTATGATCAAGTCGGAGCCCTTCGAGGATATAGGATTTGCCAAGGTGGACCTGCACCGAAAGGTGAGGCAGGGAGCCGCGGAAGTTATCTACGGAGCGGGAAAGACTCCGGAGCAGATGATGGGAATAATGGATTCCATGATCCGAAACGGTCAGGACAGGATCCTTATCACAAGACTGTCACAGGAGTCGGCGGATGTGATCTCCGGCAGATATGATATAGAATATCGTAAAGATGCGAGAGCTGCCGTATACGGAAAAATGCCGGATCCCAACGGGATAGGGAATATAGTAGTCGCAACAGGCGGAACCAGCGACATCCCCGTGGCCGAGGAGGCGGCTTTGACTGCCGAGGTCCACGGAAACAGTGTGATCAGACTGTATGATGTGGGGGTTGCGGGGCTTCACAGGCTCCTTTCCCACAAAGAAGAGATAATGGGAGCAAGCGTGATAATCGCGATCGCAGGAATGGAGGGAGCGCTTGCCAGCGTGATCGGTGGCCTGGCGGACTGTCCTGTTATAGCGGTTCCCACGAGTGTGGGATACGGAGCCTCGTTTGGCGGAGTGTCGGCCCTTTTATCCATGCTCAATTCCTGTGCCAGCGGGGTGTCGGTAGTAAATATAGATAACGGCTTCGGAGCCGGATATCTGGCAAGTATGATCAACCACATGGAGGCTAAAAAATGAAGACATTATATATAGATTGTGGCATGGGCGCAGCGGGCGATATGCTCACGGCGGCTCTTCTGGAACTTGTCCCCGACAGGGAGAAAATGGTAGAAAAACTTAATTCCCTGGGAATCCCCGATGTTAAATATGAGCTTGAGAAAGCAGAAAAATGCGGGATCACCGGCAGCCACATGAAAGTGACGGTGCATGGCATAGAGGAAACCGGGGACATGCATGATCATCATCACGAGCATGAGCATGAACATGACCACGACCATGACCACGAGCACCACCATGGTCACGTGCACCACAGTCTGGCGGATATAGAGCACGTGGTAAAAGACCATATGGATATCCCGGGAAAGGTAAAGGATGATGTGCTCAGCGTATTCGGACTGATCGCTGAAGCAGAGAGCAAAGTTCACGGGAAGCCTGTTTCGGATATACATTTCCACGAGGTGGGAACCATGGATGCCGTGGCGGATATTGCCGCTGTATGTCTGCTTATCAATGAGATAGCTCCGGACAGGATAATCGCATCCCCCGTGCATGTGGGAAGCGGTACCGTAAAGTGTGCCCACGGTATACTGCCGGTGCCCGCTCCTGCGACAGCCCTGATACTAAAGGATATTCCCATTTACGGCGGTGAGATTAAAGGCGAGCTCTGTACCCCAACGGGTGCCGCTCTTCTCAAGCACTTTGTCACGGAGTTCGGAAATATGCCAATTATGAAGACCGAAGCTATCGGCTACGGTATGGGAAAAAAGGATTTTGAGAGAGCAAACTGTGTGAGGGTGCTTCTCGGAGAATCCGAGGATAAGACCGACAAGGTGATCGAACTGTCCTGCAATGTTGACGACATGACTGCCGAGAGCGTAAGCTATGCCGTTAACAAGCTTTTTGAAGGCGGGGCCCTTGATGTATATATAGCTCCGATAGGGATGAAGAAAGGACGCGTGGGTACCCTGATAAGGGTGTTGTGCAAAGAGGAAATAGAGGAGGAAATAGTTTCTCTGATGTTTAAGTATACCTCAACGATCGGGATCAGAAGAGGGGTCTTAGACAGATATATTCTGGACAGAAAGATCGAGACCACGGATACTCCCTTCGGACAGATCAGAAAAAAAGTATCATCGGGATATGGCACTAAGAAAGAAAAATACGAGTATGATGACATTTCCAGAATAGCAGATGAAACGGGGAAGAGTATTTCCGAAGTGCTAAAAGATATCGGGGACTGAGCTTATGGATATTGCTGAAGCAAAATATGAAAAACTGATAAAAGAGCTTAAAGGCTACGGCGGACTTGCCGTAGCTTTTTCCGCAGGGGTAGACTCCACATTTCTTCTGTGGGCGGCCCGGGAAGCGCTGGGGGAAAATGTGGTGGCCATTACGGGCCGTCTGGTATCCTTCCCTGAAAGCGAGAGCAAAGAGGCTGATGCATTCTGCGAAAAATACGGGATCAGGCACATAAATGTTGACTTTGATCAGATGGCCGTCCCGGGATTTAAGGAAAACCCGACCGACCGCTGTTATCTGTGCAAGAAAGCGCTTTTCAGTTCTTTTTTGGATGCGGCAAAAAGTGAGGGGACAGCCATTCTTGCGGAAGGATCCAATGCGGATGATGTAAATGATTACAGGCCGGGGCTTAGGGCATTGACAGAACTTGGAATAAAAAGCCCGCTTAAGAATAACAGCCTTACAAAAGGTGAGATCAGAGAGCTGTCAAAAAGGTTCGGTCTTCCAACATGGAAGAAACCGTCACTCGCTTGCCTGGCAACCAGATTTCCATACGGTGAGACCCTCACGGAAGATAAGATCGGAATGGTCGGAAAGGCTGAGGAGTATTTGTCATCACTTGGTTTTGAACAGGTGAGAGTAAGATATCACGGTGATATCGCCCGGATCGAGATAGGAAAGGATGCGTTTGAGAGGTTTCTGGACCCCGGGATCACTCTCTCCGTGGACGAAAAGCTTAAAGAGTACGGCTTTAAATATGTTACTCTCGATATCGCTGGATACAGGACCGGAAGCATGAACATAGGTCTTGTATAGAGGAAAAATATAAGGTTTTGTATAGAGAAAGTTTATTTTTATTTAATATACAAAGAATCCAAAGAGTGGTAAAATGTAGTGCGGAAAAACTGTAACGGTTTGTTTTTTGATCGAACAGATCGGTTTACATAACATAAAACGAAAAGAGGTTGGAGTAATGACGAAGATAGACGTTGTATCGGGCTTTCTCGGAGCAGGAAAGACCACACTTATCAAAAAGCTTCTTGCCGACGCATTAAACGGAAGCAAGACTGTGCTCATAGAAAACGAATTCGGAGAGATCGGCATAGACGGTGGATTCTTACAGGAATCGGGAATCGAGATCAAGGAGATGAATTCCGGATGTATCTGCTGTTCACTTGTGGGTGATTTCGGAACATCCCTCAAGGAAGTGATAAGTACTTATGCACCTGAGAGGATCCTTATCGAGCCCTCGGGAGTGGGTAAGCTCTCGGATGTGCTCAAGGCTATTGAGAATACGGCAGGGGATCTCGATGTGCAGATCAACAGTGCGGTGGCTGTAGTTGATGCCACCAAGGCAAAGATGTATATCAAGAATTTCGGCGAATTCTTCATCAATCAGATCGCTTATGCCGGAACTATCATATTGAGCCGTACCGACAAGGCATCCGAGGAAAAGATTAACGAAGCTGTAGCACTTATCCGCGAACACAATACTCAGGCGACCATCATCACCACACCCATAGCCGAACTTGACGGAAAAGATATTCTCGCCACCATAGAGGGCGCCGATAAGATCGACGATCTTCTTGCGGAAATGATGGAGAAGGCAAAGGCAGAGCCGGAGCATGAGCATCACCACCATCATTATGACGAGAACGGCGTATGCAGCTGCGGACATCATCATGATGACGATGATGACGATGACGACGAGCACGAGCACCACCACCATCATGACCATGATCACGAGCATCATCACCATCATCATGCGGATGAGGTATTTACAAGCTGGGGAATGGAAAGCCCCAAGAAGTATACTTCCGGTAAGATCAGCGAGATACTTAAGGCACTTGACAGCGGAGAGTACGGTCAGATCCTCCGTGCAAAGGGAATGGTACCTGCCGAGGACGGAACATGGATCTACTACGATTACGTTCCGGAAGAGACCGACGTTCGCACAGGCAAGCCCCAGGTTACAGGCAAGATCTGTGTGATCGGAGCAGAGCTCAAGGAAGATAAGCTCAAAGAATTATTTGCATGATCCGCCATTTCCCCATGGGGAGAGGCTGACGGACGAGGTGTTATATGAAAAACCAGTCAGTTTATGTTATAAACGGCTTTCTCGAAGCCGGAAAGTCGGAGTTCATTCAGTTTACCCTTTCTCAGCCGTACTTCAGGATCAAGGGAAAGACCCTTCTTCTTGTCTGTGAGGAGGGCGAGGTAGAGTATGATCCCGAGCTTTTAAAGCAGACCAATACAGAGCTTGTCGTTATAGACAGTGAGGAGGATTTCACAGCCTCGACTCTGGGCGGGATAGAAAGGCGTACAAAGCCCGACAGGATAATAATCGAGTGGAACGGTATCTGGAACTATAAGAACTGCAAGCTCCCATGGAACTGGAAGCTGGAACAGCAGATAACCATTATAGACGGATCGACTTTCCCGATGTATTACACCAATATGCGCTCCCTGCTTGCAGAGATGATCAGAAATTCCGAGCTCATTATCTTTAACCGCTGCGACAGCGTGAGAGAGGAACTTCCGGGCTACCGCAGGAATATTAAGGCTGTAAACCAGCAGGCGGATGTTGTTTTTGAGGATGCAAACGGTGAGATAGATGAGATCTTTGAGGAGGATCTTCCCTACGATCTTTCCGCATCCGAGATAGTTCTTGACGAGAAGACCTACGGTATCTGGTATCTTGACTGTATGGATCATCCCGAGAGATATTTCGGTAAAACGCTTGTTATGCAGACAATGGTCATGAAGCCGGAAAACTTCCCCAAGGGGTATTTTGTTCCCGGAAGGATGGCTATGACATGCTGCGCCGAAGATATGGCGTTTTTGGGCTATGCATGCGAATACAGCGCGGCCGATACGCTTCACGACAAGCAGTGGGTGGTTGTGACGGCTACGCTCACAAAAGAGTATTTTGAGGATTACAAGGGTGAAGGCCCCGTGCTTCATGCGGTAAGTGTCGAGAAATCGACAGAGCCCAAGAATGCGGTGATCAGCTTTAACTAAGATAAATGAAGGATCTGACAAAAGGAAAAATCCTAAAAGTAATAATGCAGTTTGCGCTGCCGGTGTTTATAGGCAATCTGTTCAATCTGGCCTATAATCTTGCGGACACGAGAATAATCGGCAGCTTCCTCGGGAGTGATGCGCTTGCCGCAGTGGGAAGCGTAAGCACTCTCAGCGATCTTATAGTCAGTTTTGTATTCGGGCTGTCGAACGGGTTTGCCGTTCTCACGGCCCGTTTTTTCGGGCAAAGGTCGGAAGATAAGGTGAGAAAGAATTTCGCTTTATCATTGGAATTCGGCATCATCATATCCCTTATCCTTACGGCGGGAAGCCTTCTGGGACTTGACGGGCTGTTTAAGTGGCTGAATGTGATGGATGTTCACAGGGCGGATGCATCCTCTTATATCACGATAGTCATTTACGGACTGATATTCAGCTGCATTTATAATGTTCTGGCTTCGAGCCTGAGGGCGGTGGGAGATGCATATACCCCGCTTTTCTTTCTTATTTTCTCGGCAGTGTTAAATGTGGGTCTGGACATCCTGTTTGTCGGAAGGCTTGGCATGGGAGTGTCCGGAGCGGCTCTGGCTACGGTGATCTCGCAGGTACTGGCAGCAGTGCTTTGCTTTGTGTATGCTCTTGTCAGATATCCCATCTTCAGGTTTAAAGCAAAGGATCTTATCCCGACGCGGGAATATACCGGCCAGCTTTTATCAGGTGGCTTTTCTATGGGGCTTATGTCCAGCCTTGTGGCCTTCGGAACCCTGTCCCTGCAGACAGCCATCAATAAGCTTGGAACCAATATCATCGTGGCTCACACCGGAGCCAGAAAACTCACCAATCTGTATATGCAGCCCTTTGGCGTGTTCGGAACAACGATGGCCACTTTTTGCGGGCAGAATTACGGTGCAAAAAGGTTTGACAGAATAAAAGAGGGGATACGGACAGCGCTGATCATAAATGCGATATGGATAGTACTTGTGCAGATCACAAGCTGGACAGTCTGCCCGCTCCTGATAAAAGCCATCACGGCCGTGGATACAAAAGAAGTGATCTACAACGCAGTCCTGTATCAGAGATTTGATACATCATTTTATGCGATAGCGGCAATGGTAACGGTCTTTCGAAATTCCTTACAGGGGATGGGAGATCATATCACTCCCGTTATATCAAGTGCGCTGGAGCTGGCAGGGAAAGTGGCTGTGGCGTTTTTGCTGACACCGATACTCGCATATTGGGGAATAATCATAGCAGAGCCCATTGTCTGGACCATTATGGTGATCCCTCTTATAATCAGCCTTGTTATAAGGCTGAAAAAAAACGGCCCTGCAAAGGCTGTTTAAATGCCTTTTCGGGACCGGTATTCATGTCCGGGACGGAGCAGGCGCATCACTGGCGCTCTGCGTATTTTTCTTCGCAGTATTTGCAGCGGTATGTTTCCGTCTCTTCATCCGCAAGGAAGAAGATGTGGGGCAGCCCCTGCTCGATGGATGTGATGCAGCGGGGGTTGTGGCAGCGGATGACATTCCGCACTTCCTTAGGGAGAGCAAGCACTCGTTTTTCCACTATTTCCCCATTTTTGATAACATTGATGGTGATATTGTGATCGATAAAGGCAAGGACGTCCAGATCCAGTTCGTTTATGTCACATTCTACTTTTAAAATATCCTTTTTGCCCATTACTTTGCTGCGGGCATTCTTGATTATTGCAACGGTACAGTCCATTTTGTCGAGCCCGAGGTGCTCGTATATGTCCATGCTCTTTCCCGCTTTGATGTGATCGAGCACGAATCCTTCTTCTATTTTTCCAACGTTAAGCATCTTATCATCTCCTGTTTTTCAGCTTTTTGACCGGTAAAGTTTACCGGCTGTCACATCTGCCGCCTAAAGTGTTATGCAAGCCCGAGCAGAGTAAGGATCAGAGCCATTCTTACGTATACTCCGTACTGTGCTTGCTTAAAGTAAGCGGCTCTCGGATCGTCATCCACCTCAACGGATATTTCGTTTACTCTGGGAAGAGGGTGAAGAACAAGCATATTCTCTTTGGCCAGAGCAAGTTTTTCAGGTGTGAGTATATAGAAATCTTTGAGTCTTATATAGTCTTCTTCGTTGAAGAAACGCTCCTTCTGTACGCGTGTCATATAGAGTATGTCAAGATCACCGATCACATCCTCAAGCTTTATCACTTCTTCATATTCGATCCCTTTTTCGTTCAGCATGTCGGTGACATAGTCGGGAACACGCAGTTCGGTTGGAGATATGAACACAAATTTGATATCATCATATCTCACCAGCGCATTTATGAGAGAATGCACCGTGCGGCCGAATTTGAGATCGCCGCAGAGCCCGATGGTGTATCCGCCGAGGCTTCCGTGCAGGCTCCTGATGGTCAGAAGGTCTGTCAGCGTCTGTGTGGGGTGCTGATGGCCGCCGTCGCCTGCATTTATAACAGGGATAAGCGATTTTGATGCCGCTACCATGGGAGCTCCTTCCTTGGGATGGCGCATGGCACATATATCCGCATAGCAGGAGATGACCCTTATAGTGTCGGATACGCTTTCACCTTTTGCTGCGGAAGAAGAGTTGGCATCAGAGAAACCGATCACCCTTCCGCCGAGACGCGTCATTGCCGATTCGAAGGAAAGCCTTGTGCGGGTGCTTGGCTCGTAAAAGCAGGTGGCGAGGATCTTGCCCTCGCAGATATGAGCGTATTTTTCCGGCTGCTTTTCAATTTCGTTTGCCAGGTCGAAGAGCTTTTCCAACTCATCCGTGGTAAAGTCCAGAGGACTCATTAAGTGTCGCATATTTAACCTCCATAAAAAAGGCTGTCAATGAAATGTCTCCATTGACAACCTTTGTATCATCTGTATGAAAGAAGATCGGATACTTCTTTGCGGCGGGGAGCTTCGGGAGCCTCTGCCGGATATCCGATGGGAATGAGAGCTATAAGCTCCTGACCTTCGGGAACGCCCAAAACCTCGGGAGCATTGTCATCATAGAGCCCGAGGATAACTGTTCCGAGACCGGCTTCGTAAGCTGCGAGACAAAAGGCTTCTGCCGCTATGCCCACATCAAACATTTCCCATTTATCGCCTTTACTTGTTGAAAAAGAACCATCCTTTTCATAACCGCTGCGCTTGGATACTGCACAGAGTGCAACAACCATGGGAGCGCCGTTTATGATATTTCCGTTGCCCGGCCAGATGGTGGTGCAGCCGGCCAGCTTTGCCTTGGCCTCACCCTCTACGGCAATGTACCTGGAAACCTGAGAGTTCTTCCAGCTGGGAGCCATTGAAGCGGTGGATATAATGCTCTCAAGCACTTCGTGGGGAACGGGCTTGTCTTCAAATTTTCTGATACTTCTGCGTCCTTTGATACAACTGATTGCGTCCATACTGCCACCTCCCTGATCTTTTCACAACTGAATTTATTTTAACATCTGGAACTGAATCTTTCAACAAAGAAAACAGTATAAAAATGTACGAAATTAGTGTAGAATAATAGTCAAATGTCCGATATATACCTATATGGGCATTTATATGGGTGAGGGGTAACTATTTTCAGGAAGACGGTAATCCAATGAAGGTTTTAAAGGGAATCTTTTATACAATTTCAGCGCTGATAATCGCACTCTGCGCGTTCATACTTATCTGTGCGGTAAATCCCGCACTCACCGAATCGCTGGTGAACACCATCAAGGGGGTCAAATTCCTGAGCGGACTGGCAAAGATGCTGGATAAATCGGGTGACGACACTTCCGATGCGATAGATCTTGTGGAGACACCGGACGGTGATCTGCAGATAATAGTTCCCGCCGATTCGATCGACGAGGAACCCGAAATAGTGGAAGTTCCCTCCGACGGTAATATTATAACCAACCTTCCGGATGAAATGAGCAAACTGACCGGTTACGAGCCGATCACAAGCGAGGAAGAAAAGGTAACGGACGAGGTGGCGGAATCCCTCAAGAAAACCCTGGGAACGGGGGAAACAGGCGAGGGTTTCACATTTGACACTTTGATGTATCCTTTCTTTGCGATGCTGAATGCCGACGAGCAGGATGTTTACAGGCAGATATATGCCAACGCACTGGCCAATAATTCAACATTTGCACCTGTTAAAGCCATCACACCGAGTCAGCTTTCAAATATCTTCGAGGCGGTAGTAAACGACCACCCTGAGCTCTTTTATCTTGAGACAAGCTATCAGGTTAAATACACAAAAACCGGGTCGGTAGTGGAGATCCAGCTTGCGTATTATACACTGGTAAACGATATCACATCGGCCAAGCAGACATTTTCAAACGCAGCAAAGGCGGTGATAGCCGGAGCTCAGGACCTTTCATCCGATTATGAAAAAGAGAAATATGTTCATGATTATCTGATACAGAACGTGGTATATGATGCCGGAGCGAGCTTGGGACAGAGTGCGTACAGTGCGCTTGTAAACGGAAAGACGGTATGTGCCGGTTACGCCAGGGCAAATCAGTATATCCTTCAGCAGCTCAAGATCCCATGCTATTACTGTACCGGCTATGCGGGGGAGGATCACGCATGGAACATCGTAAAGCTGTCGGATGGATATTACAACGAGGATATAACCTGGGACGATACCGAGCCGTCAACCTATGATTACTTTAACAAGTCGGATAAGGACTTTGCGTCCACGCATATAAGGACCAGCCTGTCGGTGAATCTGCCGCCCTGCGGGGGAGGTGCCTATTCCGGTTTAGAGAGCTCCGGCCCGTCGGAAGTGGAGGCGGGAGACCCGTCAACTGTTGCCGACAGTAATACGGAAGGCCCGCTCAGGTATGACGATCTGTATCCGGATACTTCGAAAAAAGATGAGACTGCTGAGCCGCAGAATAACAGCACTTCCACCGAAACAGACAATTCCTCGCTCATAGCGGCTCTTAAGGAGCTTGGCTATAAGGAAACCGACGCCGACTGGACTATGGATGAATACTATGCCGATTGCAAGAAAAAGCTGGTGGCAGCAGGCGCGGGGGATCAACATTTCCAGACTATCGTTCCCGAGGCTTTGTTCTCCAAGATAGAGACGGCATACGGAAAGGGAGATTACAAAAAGGGATATGTGGAGGAAGCTCTTAAATCCCTCGGAATGGATCATTTTACGATTTTGCTCCAGGCGGAGAGAATGGGTAAGGGCTTTTACCGCCTGTATCATAATGTGGTGAGCTGGAAGGAAAATACGGAGGATACGAAAACTACCACTGATACCACATCCGGATCTTCCGATAATAAGGATAATACCAACAATAACTCCAATACCAACACTGATACAAATACCAACGGAAATACGAGTACGAATACCGACACAAACACCAATACAAATACCAACACCAACACGAACACCGACACAAGTACCAATACAAACACTAATACAAGCACTAACACCAATACAAATACGAGTACCAACACCGACAATAATACCAATACAAATACAAGTACCAACACCGATACGAATACAAATACCGCTGCAACTACACCCACGGAGAATGAAAAGAAGGCCCTCGAAAAGGCCAAGGAATATCTGAGTAAGGCGGCATACTCCGAATCGGCCTTGAAAAAGCTGCTCACCGATACAGACAAGTTTACCGATGCTGAAGCTTCATATGCGATCAAAAACTGCGGAGCTGACTGGAAAGAGCAGGCGGTTAAAAAGGCGAAGGATTATTTATCAACCATCACGAAGAAGGAAGATATGATAAATAAACTCAAAGAGGACGGCTTTACCGATGAACAGGCACAGTACGGTGCCGAGCAGAACGGGTTTAAATAGTTGTTATATTAACATTTCGCCTGAACTATGCTATACTTATGTTTGTTGTTTGATTACTCTAATCGAGGTCAGTCTTTATGAACATCATCATTGTTGGCTGCGGCAAAGTGGGGCACACCCTTGCCCAGCAGCTGGGTGGGGAAAATCATGATATAGTCGTTGTGGACAAGAATCCCGACAGGGTCCATGGGATAACCGACGAACTGGATGCACAGGGCATAATCGGGAACGGTGTAAGCTATCAGACCCTGCAGGAAGCCGGTGTTGAAAAGGCCGATCTTCTGATAGCGGTTACTGCATCGGATGAGCAGAATCTTCTTTGCTGCTGTATCGCAAGGCAGGCAGGTCACTGCAAGACGATAGCACGTGTGCGCAATCCCATTTACAACGAAGAGATCACTTTCTTGCGCGATAAACTGGGGCTTGATCTTGTCATCAACCCCGAGCTTATCACTGCCAACGAGATAGCACGTATATTCCAGTTCCCTTCCGCTGTCAAGATCGACACATTCTCAAAGGGAAGGCTTGAGCTCATACATTTCCGTGTCACGAAGGAGTGCCTCCTTTGCGGGATCGAGCTCATGCATCTGAAGGAATCTCTCGGGTTCAACGTTTTAATCCCTCTTGTCACAAGAGGCGAAGAGATAATAATCCCCCGCGGTAATTTTGTATTTGAGGAGGGTGATATCGCATCTGTCGTTACCACGCCGCAGACTGCCACCATGTTCTTCCGAAAGATAGGCTTTACTTCAGGAAGGACCCGCACCGCGATGCTTGTGGGAGGCGGAACCATATCATATTATCTGGCACGGCGTCTTCTCTCCGCGGGAATAAACACCAAGATCGTGGAAATCGATGAAAACGTATGTAATGAGCTTTCGGAAAAACTTCCGGATGCTGTCGTGATACACGGCGACGGAACCGACGAGAAGCTGCTCCTGCAGGAAGGTCTGGAAAAGGCGGATGGCTTTGTGGCATTGACAGGTCTTGATGAGGAGAATATCCTCCTTTCATTGCTGGCAAAAAAGCTGGGCAATTCCAAGTCGGTATGTAAGATTAACCGTATCAACTTCAATTCGCTTCTGGGTGAGATAAAGGTTGATACTACGGTCTTCCCGAGGCTTCTTACAGCGGATCTTATCATCAGGTATGCCCGTTCCATGAACGACTCACTCGGAAGCAACGTGGAAAACCTCTACAGGCTGGAGGATGGAAAAGCCGAAGCACTGGAATTCTTTGTAAAAGAAGCATCAGGTGTAACGGATATTCCGCTTGCAAAGCTTAAGATGAAAAAGGATATCAACATATGCTCCATCACCAGGGGGAGCCAGGTTATCTTCCCCACCGGTAATGATGTGATCAAGGTGGGAGACTACGTGGTAGTCGTAATGAAGCATCTTGGAATGAAAGACATTAAAGACATATTGCTCTGATATTGATATATAGGCCAAACCGGAGATTACACCGAAATGAACTTTACAATGGTCAGCTATATAATAGGCTGGATATTGCAGATAGAAGCGGCTTTTCTGCTTCTTCCCGCTATAGTCGGCTTCTGTTACGGCGAAGGAAACCAATCCTTTGTATTTATCGTGACAGCCCTTGCAAGCTTTTTGCTTGGGCTTATCATAAAACTGAAAAAACCCAAAACACACGATCTCTATACCCGCGAGGGCTTTGCAACAGTGGCTATCGGATGGATCGCAATGAGCATCGTGGGGGCGGTTCCATTTTTTGCCACGGGGGAGATTCCCAATTTCGTCGACGCTCTGTTTGAATCCGTGTCGGGCTTTACCACCACGGGAGGAAGCATTCTTAGCGATGTGGAGGCTCTGTCGCATGCCTGTGTATTTTGGAGAAGCTTTACACACTGGATCGGCGGAATGGGTGTATTTGTATTCATCATGGCCATATTCCCGATAATGGGAGGATATTCGATCAACCTCATGCGCGCCGAGAGCACAGGTCCCGCAGTCGGCAAGCTTGTTCCAAGAGTGCAGAAGACGGCGCTGATCCTGTATGCACTCTATCTCGGTCTGACCATAATCGGCTGTGTTGTATATATAATATGCGGTATGAACTTCTTTGAAGCCGTCACCACCATTTTCGGAACCGTTGGGACCGGAGGCTACGGTGTGCTGAACACGAGTATAACCTCGTATAATCCTGCGATCCAGTGGGCTATCACGATCTTCATGATACTCAGCGGGATCAACTATTCCGTGTATTTCTGTCTGATAAGAAGGCAGTTTAAGGATGCTTTTTCCATTTCCGAAGTCAAATGGTATCTTGGAATAATCCTTGTTTCGACGGCGATCATCGCCTTTGATATCAGGGGATTGTACGCGCCTGCCGACAGTATCAGGCACGCTGCATTCCAGGTGGGATCAATAATCACCACCACCGGTTATTCCACAGCTGATTTTGACCTCTGGCCCATGCTCTCAAAATCGATCCTTGTGCTTCTTATGTTTTGCGGCGCCTGCTCGGGAAGTACGGGCGGAGGCATGAAGATATCGCGCTGGCTCATTATGGCCAAGACTATCCGTAAAGAGCTTTCGACCATGATCCATCCCCGTCAGGTTAAAAAGATTCATATGGACGGGCATGTGGTGGAGCATGAAACCGTAAGGGCTACAAACGTCTATCTTGCATCATACTTTTTTATAATGCTGATATCGGTCGTTTTGATATCAGTCGATAATCTCGACTTCACCACCAACTTTACCGGAGTGGTGGCAATGCTGAACAATATTGGCCCCGGGCTTGGACTTGTGGGACCGACGGGCAATTTTTCGATATTCGGTACATTTTCAAAAATCGTGCTGATCTTTGATATGCTGGCCGGCAGGCTTGAGCTTTTCCCGATGCTCATAATACTTAACCCTGCATGCTGGAGAAAATACTAAGGAGACTATAACATGAGAAAAAACGAATCATCCGAGGATTACTTAGAAACAATACTCATGCTCAGTGAGACAAAGCCGGTTGTGCGCTCCGTGGATATAGCAAATGAGCTGGGCTACAAGAAGTCAAGCGTAAGCGTGGCTATGAGAAATCTGCGGGAACGCGGCCATATCAGGGTGACGGATGAAGGATATATCTATCTTACCGAGACGGGTTCGAAAATAGCGGAGATGATCTATGAAAGACACAAGCTCATCTCGGAGTGGCTGGTAAAGATAGGAGTTCCCGAGGTCATTGCAGTGGAGGATGCATGCCGTGTGGAGCATGATCTAAGCATGGAAAGCTTTGAAGCGATAAAGAAGTATATCAAAAAGAATTCAGGTAAATGATAAAAGCCGGAGCTTAGATGCTCCGGCTTTTGAATATCATATAAGACATATAGGATTCAGACATTAAACCTTCTCTGTATCTCGTTTAGAACCATTCTTCCCTTGAATATTACGGCTCCTATAAACAGGATAACGCTCAGTATCATACAGATTATCCATGCCAGTTTCATTCCTTTTCCAAAGAAATAAAGGAAAATATAGGGTATAACGCCCACAAAAAGGTTGGTCAGAAGATATGACATGGTGTTTCCCTTTTTATCTATCATTGCTAACACAAAGTTGGTGATGATGTTTCCGATAAGTACGATAGGGACGATCCAGTACACCGTAAATTGCAAAAATCCTAAAAAGTAAGAGGTTATCACCAGCATTATCAGGGTGATAAAAACCATCCATGTGACCTTTCTGGCGGATCCTGTTCCGGGCTTGAACTGCCTCATTATCAGAAATTCGAAAGCGACCAGCCACATTGTGAGGAGCAGACTCCAATGCAGATCCGGATAGGCAGGTATCATGATGTGAAACAAAAAATCAATCGATAACCCGGCTATTACGAGAACCCATACAACAAAGAGCTGAACCTTGTAATACAGGGAACGTCTCTGCTGCTCGGTCTGTTTGGGAAAGTAGGGTTCTTCCGCTTCTCCCATCAGCTTACTCTGACAGATCGGGCATTTGACAAGATCTCCGCCAACTTCGATTTTACAGTAAGGACACTTTTTCATCAGCGAATCACCTCCGTAGCATATACTCTGATGTTCACTCCGGTGCCCGAAAGGCTTCTTACGAAGTTTTTGATGATCCCCGTGTTTACATAGGGCGAAGAAACGCCCAGCGTAAGGTCACCGTTATAGCTGAACATAGTGGAAAACAGTTTGTTGGCACTGCAGAATCCGCTGTAATTTTCTATCTGCTCGCCCATATCTCCCGGAGGGGACATGATGCCGAGGTTTGAAAAGACCATAGTTGCCTTTTTATCGGATCTCATGGAGAAGTATTTCACTACAGGCTGCTTTATAAGAAGCGGCACCGCTCTGACGGGAGCAAAAAATTCCATGGTCTCAAAACTGTCCATCTGTTTCTTAATGCTCTCGGGATCCAGTTTACTCTTAAAGGATGCATCAAATTCTTTAGCAAGATCTTCAAGAGAGATATCACCGTTAAAAACATGAGAAACATTAACATTATTGAAAAAGTTTCTTGTTGTATATGAAGGATAATAATTTCTCAGATTGACCGGAAGAGAAACGGTGATGGGGAGCTTTCTCTTTCTGGGAGGGATCTCCTCATTTATCGCCATCATCCATACAGCTCCGAGATAGCTGGTGAGTGATACGCCGAGAGCCTTTGCACGGGGAAGGATCTGATCAACGGGCATATGTATCTCGAAAAACTGCAGCTGGTTATATTGAAGCTTCAGTCCGCTCGGATGGTATGAGATCTGTTTTGGCTGCCTGCCGGAGAGAGACAGATCCATGTTTTCGAAAAACTGTCTGTAGCTGTCCTCGCTCAGATCCTCAGCCGATGCTCCCGAATGGATCGCTATATCCTTAAATCTTCCGGGAAATCTGAGCTTCAGATAATCAAGAACAATGATATTCAGAAACTCCAAGGCTCCCGTACCATCGCAGATGGCGTGGAAAATATCCAGATTGATCCTGTTTCTGAAATAGGTCACCTGATAGTGGAGCATTGATTTTGCGTGAACATATAAAAGGGGACATACACGATCGTGCTCTTCGCATACTACGGGAAGAATATCCGTGTCTTCCAGGTAATGCCAGAATATCCCTCTGCGGATGCGCACCTGCACCTGGGGTCTGTCCTGGATGGCGGAAAGCACCGCTTCCTGTAAAAGCTCCGGGTCGATATTGTCTTTTAAAGTACAACTAACTCTGAGAGCACGCGTGTCTCTTTTGTTTACCGTGGCCAGAAACACCTTGGCCACATTGTCAAGTTTATACCAGTTGGTACTGCTCATAGATCGTTATTTTTCTCCGTTTAATTCTTTTTCTATATGCCGGGCAAGCCTGTTGATGGCCAGTGAAGCAATTTTTACAGGCATCTGCTGATACACATGCCACCCTTTTTCTTCGATGTCGAGCTCGGCAATTCTCCCTGCTTCTCTTATTCTTTCGCAGAGCCGGATGCTGTCATCCAGAAGTATCTCATTGCGCCCGGCCATTATATAAGCGGGAGGGAAAGCGGCAAAATTACCGAAAAGCGGGCTGAACCTTGGATCTGCCGGATCCCCGGCTCCTGCGATATAGGCTCTTGCGGCGTCTTCCACAAATTCCCTTGACAGCACGGGATCGATCTCCTTATTTGTCTCATACGACTTTGCCTTACATGTCATATCGGTCCATGGGCTGAATAGAAGCAGCTCACGTGGAGTGGGTCTGTTCTTTTTAAGGAGTTCCTGAGTGAGGCACAAAGCCAGATTCCCGCCTGCGGAATCCCCGGCAAGAAGAATATGTGATGGAGAATACATTCCTCCCGTCAGATGATCCCACACCGAAAGACCGTCTTCGATCGCTGCCGGATATGCATATTCCGGCGCAAGACGGTAGGCAAAGGTGAATGTAGTAAAGCCTGTTGCCACGGCAAGCTTTTTGGCAAGGATACGTGCGTAATCAAGGCCACCGCTCAGGTAACCTCCGCCGTGGACGTAGAGTATCACATAGTGGGGATTGTAGTTTGACAGGCTTTTGACCGATTCGCATTTGATCTCTCCGACTGTGAAATGCTCAATATCAACATCTCCCTTGGGAGTGGCAAGCCTGCTGACGCGCTCCACGGATTCCCGGTGCTTTTTGATGTCTTCTTCATCGGTGGAACTGCCCGATATGAAATTTAAGGCCTTTATGGCCTTCATGAGTGGTCCGTTTAAATCCATATCTTGTATTATAGCATAAATAATCCGTATCTTACGTGAATAATGAAAGTTTGCCGATAATAATGTTTACACCGATTTAGTTTGTGATATCATATTATAAGCTTATAAGCTTTGACCGGAAAGGTTTTCTATGTATCGGGAGAGATTTGTTATGAGATCAAAATCCATAGTGGGAGTGCTGTTTGCGGCTATCCTTGCATTATCGGGGTGTACAGGTAGCCGGGGTGCATCCGGTGAACCGTCCGGGGATCAGGGACATCTCTTTTCCGATTCGCTGGTAATAGATACTTCAAACGGGAAATCTGTTACGGCATTTTCAGCTCTGGATACCGTGATAGGAATGACTGTATACGGGGCAGAATCGGAAAACGCTATCAGAGATGCAGCGGACCTGATAGACCGTATGGACAAAGTCATTTCAACCCAAAGAGAGGATTCAGAGCTCAGGTACCTTAACGAAAGTGGAAATGCCATATGCTCGGAAGAACTCATGGAGGCTGTCAGCCGTGGACAGATGATCGGCAGAGAGACAGAAGGCGCTTTCAATATTGCACTATATCCCGTTGTGGAAGCCTGGGGTTTTTTTTCGAAAGATTACCGCATACCCGAAGCGGAAGAGATAGAGAAGCTGCTTATGCTGGCAAGACCCGAGGATGCTCAAAAGAAGGAGCTTCCCTCAAAGGAGTGGTCTAACGGTGATGAGGGCAGCAGCGTAGAAAAAGGGATCGTATATGAGACAGAGGGAATGAAGATTGATCTGGGCGGAATAGGAAAGGGTTTTATAGCCGATAAGATAGCTCAGATGTTCAACGAGGATTATGCAGAGGGGGTAACGGGCGCAGTCATCAGCTTGGGAGGAAACATCCTCTGCATGGGGAAAAAGCCCGAGGGTAAGCCCTTCAAGGTGGGACTTCAGGATCCGGACAAGGGCGTGGGAGAGTACCTGGCAGTGATCACCGCTGACTCTTCCTCCGAGGGGGATCTCACACCGTTTTCGATAGTCACTTCCGGTAATTATGAAAGGTTTTTTGAGGTTGACGGAGTGAAGTACACCCATATTATCGACCCGGAGACCGGATATCCCGTGGAAAACGGCCTTGCCTCCGTCACCGTTACAAGTGATGATTCCGCTCTTGCGGATGCCCTTACAACAGCGCTTTTTGTCATGGGATATGATAAAGCAGTGGAGTTCTGGCGGTCGGGAACATACGATTTTGAGATGGCGCTCATAGACGAGAACGGTAAATTATATCTTACGGAAGGATTGAAAGATCAGGTAAAGAGCTACGTGCAGACTGAAGTGATCACAAGATGACGGGATCCGCGGAATTAAAGCCTGGAGGCTGGATGTGATCAGATCTTGTACTTGGTGATGATCCTGCCCAGCCGTTTTCCGAACGGAGGGTCCAAAAGCAGGATAAACACAGCATTTGAAACCGAATAGAGGACAGTGTAGGGAACAGCAGCGGCGAGGGCGGCAAGATAGCCTTCGCCGTTTATTGTGCCGTAAGTCCAGAGCATGGTCCAGGTATCAAGAAAGAAGGAGTAAAACACTCCGGATACAAGTCCGTATATGCACAGGATGGGAAGGCGCAATCTGCTTACAGGGGGCTTTGCTCCCGCAAGAAGCTTCCCTATAAGGGCAGCGATAAGTCCTATAAGTCCCAGAGCAGTCATCTGGAAAGGTGTCCAGGGGCCCTGCCCAAAATAGAAATTGGAGATAAAAGCCGAGAGGCATCCGCACAAAAAGCCTGCTTCGGGCCCAAGGTATACCCCCGTCAGGATGACTATGGCTGCCATGGGCTTGAATGCGGGAAGGGCGGCAAAGATAAAACGGCTTACGATGGAAAGAGCCGTCATTACAGAGATGAGAATAAGCCTGCGCACTCCGGTGCGGCGTCTGTCGAGGCGCAGGAAAACCACTGCGAGGGATCCCGTAATAATAACGATTGATATTAAAATATAGTATCTTTCAAAAATCATATGGAATAAAGTCTGTTCTGCCTGAAAAATTCCTCGGCCGGTTTAAAATCTGTCAGCCTTCCCATGGACATTATGGAGCAATAATCAGCGGCAGCATATGCAAAATTAAGGTCATGCGTTGACATAATCACGGTTTTTCCGCTTTTTGTAAACCTGTTCAGTTCTTCGAGCATCACTCGGGCCATATTCGGGTCGAGTCCTTTTGTGGGTTCGTCGAGAAGTATGATATCCGGTGATGATGCGGTGATCTTTGCCAGAGCAAGGAGCTGCTTTTCTCCTCCGCTCAGGTCATAGGGGCTCGAATCGGGACTAAATGAGTTTACATAATCTGGATAGTTTTCCGGCTTTAATCCCACTAACGCAAGGTCGCTCCTGATAGTATTTCCCACGAATAAAAGGTCAACATTCTGGGGAAGGTAGGATATGGACGGCTTCCTGACCGAATAGGAGAGCTTTCCCTCCTGCGGTTTACATAATCCGGAGATCAGATTGAGCAGAGTCGTCTTTCCTGCGGCATTACACCCGAATATTCCGTAACACTTCCCCGGCATAAATTCAGAGCTGAGACAGCGGATCACATCTTTGGAATTTTTATCATATCTGAAGTACACATCACGGAGAGAGAGGGCCGGTTTACTCTGCTCTGAAGCTGCGGAGGATCCACTGTTTTCCGGTTCCGGGCCGTTTCCTTCACCCGGCTTACGACGGAAACGGGCATTTATATCAATGGGGGGAAGGAGCTTTCTAACTGCGGGAAGCACTTCTTCGGGATTTCCCTGAGCGATGATCTTTCCCTTATCCATGAGCACAAGCTTGTCGGTTATGGGCAGCAGGCTTTCAATTTTGTGCTCTGCTATTATCATTGTTATTCCAAGCTGGTCATGGAGCCTTTTAAGTGTGGAGAGGAAAATCTCCGCGGCTTCGGGGTCAAGTTGCGAAATTGGCTCATCCAGCAGCAGAAGCTTTGGAGAGATGGCCAGAAGCGAGGCCAAAAGCACAAGCTGCTTCTGTCCGCCGGAAAGAGAAGCGGTGTTTTCATCCGATATCGATTCGAGCCTGAAAAAGGAAAGGATCTCCGCAATCCGGTTTTCCGTGTCGCTGCGTTTATAGCCGAGATTTTCAAGTCCAAAAGCAATTTCATGCCAGACTTTGTCGGTGACGATCTGATCCTCGGGATTCTGGAAAAGCAGTGCGATCTTTTCCGCCTGTTCCTTTGGCGGGAGAAGGGAGAGCTTTTTCCCGGCAAAAGATATTTCTCCTGTCAGCGCACCTTCCGGCGCTATTTCCTGCTTGATCAGCTTCAGAAGAGTGGATTTGCCGCAGCCTGTGGGGCCGCAGATCGTTACTATGCTTCCCTCCTTTACGGAGAGGGAAAGGTCTTTGAGAGCAGGCTCAGTTGCCGGCTTTGCGCCGCCTTCGCTGTATCTGCTGTATGTGAAGTTGAGGTTATTTATATTAAGGATATCCATTTATCTCTCCGATGGTTACCGGTTATATTGTCAGCGTTTTTTGCTGATCAGCGATCTTTTATGAACGATATCAGGGGTATTATTGATACTGAAATTATGTAAACCAGGCACATCAAAATGAAAGTCAGACCCGGGGCAGGAAGTACTATCACGGGATAATACTCTGTGGCAAAGCCGCCTGATGTGATCCCTGCTGTCATGATCGCGGCGCATACGACAGAAATGCACAGGACCAAAATGTCCTTAGCCCTGAAACGGAAAGGCGAAAAACTCCGTCTACGGGTGACTCCGTATCCCCGGGATGTCATGGAGTCGGCCGTTGTCATTGAATGCTCAAGGGACCAGGTGAGAAATCCCGCAAAGATCTTTCCTTCAGCACGGACGCTCTCGATAAAGCTCCCGTCGCCGTATAGTCCCAGGAGCTTCTGATGACGCCTGTATGAGCGGATGTAACCGATATAATGCGGAATAAGCCTCATGACAAGAGAAATGATTGTTGCGCCTTTGGCGGATACTCTTCCGAAAAGATAGAGCACTTTGTCTCCTGTCATATAATGGGACAGGCTGATAAACCATACCATCACACCGATGACCATAAGAGCGCTGTCTGCGCCGAAAAGCAGGGCTTCCAGAGTGATACGCCTTCCCGCCATATAGAACAGGACCGTGTTTCCGTTGTGGTAAAAGAATGGATTGAATATTGATATCAGCACAAAAAACAAAAGAAACAGGGGAATCTTACGCAATACTTTTGCAAACTCATTCCACGTAAAGAGCATGATCATGCCGCATATCAGAGTAAGTCCGTGCATAAACGGGTTTCTCGAAAAAGCGCTTATCATGCCTGCATAGAGGAAATAAATAAGCAGCGTAAGAGGGTGGATCCTGTCAATCATCGCCAAGGTCCCTCCCTATATTTGTTGAGTAAAGGATTTCTACAGTATCGCCGTCTTTTACCTTGAAATATCCGCAGCCAATATTGGGAAGCTCGCCGTTTACGCGGTACATCCAGCCTGAAAGGTCGCCGTGATCGTATTCGTAGATCGAATCGATCCCCTTGATATAGGCAAGTCCGTATACGGAGTTTTTCTCGTAATCGAGCTGAATGCTTTCCGTGCGGCACACTTCACACAGGATCTCAAACACAGTTGAATCCTCCGCAACATAAAGCGTTTTTGGAGGGTATATCTCCTCGTCCGTAACAGTGTGGGCGCTGATGGTAAAAGTGATCTCCGAGGCGTTTTTGTCGGAAGATGAGAGAAGGACTGTGCTTTCCCTGTTTTCAAAATACGATTTCGACCGGATGTCGAGAGCGAAGAAAACTCCGGTAAAAAGCGCTGCGATAAGTATTGCGGAAACAAGATGAATAACCTTTTTCCTTTTTATCGTAAAGAAAACGCCTGCCCCGACGGCTATAGCCGAGAATGCGACCGGGATAATTATCCGCAGTGCCCCGGCGTGGTTTCCTTTTCCTGCACCTTTTGAGCCCGGATCAGGCTTTATATCCGAAGCCTGCCGAATCATCGGTGCGTTTATACTGCCGGAGCCATCGGCTGGGAGCATAGCGGTGAGAGCCTGCAGCACCTGCGAGGATGCCATATCGTTGGACGGAAGACCGAAGGTGTGGGCGAATCCGCCGTCCTCCTGCTTGTACAGCAGCAAACCATCAAGCAGGCGGCGTTCAGACAGCATATCGGTTCTGACGGGTATTAAGAAACCGTTGTACATGGAAGCATAAGCCAGTGTAGCCTGAGCCGTGCTTTCCGAGCACCTGGTACCAAAACTTTCGTAGTCGCCGTCCTCTAACTGATGAGTATCAAGGAATTCTCTTGAAGCGGACACGGATTCCACAACAAGAGAGTCTATCGGGAACCAGGCTGACCTTAAAGGTGAAGGGACATGGGGCGCGAGAACCTGCATGGCCATAGCGGTCACATCAACATCACCGACATCTCCGGATAAGGTATATCCGCCGTCGCTGCACTGGTAGGAAATGAGTGTTTCTATCACTTCATCATAATCATACCTGTTGACATCATCGTAGGAAAATCTGCAGGTATCAAGCATGTAAAGCCCCCAGATATAGGACATGATACCTTTTTCACCTATCGTGTGGTTAATTGCGGTATCCAGTGTGGACCGGTTTACATAATCTGAAAGCTCATGATCCTTTGTTTCATCTTCCGCGGGCTTCTTTGCGTTTTCATGATCAATACATATCTTGAGAGTGGCAAGTGACTTCTGAAGAGAAGTGGGAAAGATTCCCTCCTCGGAAGCGACCGCACTGTCGAGAGCTTGTCCGAGAGAAGAAATATATTTTGAAAGATCCGCATCTATATACGGATTCTGAATGATCGAAGTTATATAATTCTGGTTAGTGCCGCTTATGGGGTCATCCGCAAATGAGGTATCGATCAGATCCTGAAGGTCGGAGGCACCTTCTGTTTCAATTTTCCAGATGAGGATGTCATTTATGTTTTGACTGACGATATCAAAATAATATGATGCATCCTGTTCGGAAGCGGCAGATGCATGTATGGGAGAAGGAAATAAACGAAATTCTGAATCTGATGAAAAGCTGAAATAGGAGAAAATACCCGCAAAAAGGGACAACAAAACCAAGCCCGATAGTATGAGACGGGAAGGGGAATGCTTTCCTGATTTGGCGAATAAATTCTCCGGTTTCAACATTTCTTTCGCCGGCTGATCCGGCTATCATGCTTTGATCTGACGAAAGGCTACGCAGGTGGAATGCATGACCGATCGTCAGGTATGAGCTTTATTCAGCGGCCTGATAGACTTCATAAACAAAGCCGTAAACATCGCCTTCGGTGACAGGCTGGGTGGAAACACCGTTCTGACCGTACTCTCCGTTTACATAAAGGGACCAGTAAGCTCCGTCGGTATCATAGTTTGCCTCGATGCCGTTAACGGTGGTGATGTAATAGCCCCAGTCGCTGTCGTAACCGTCTATCGTTACTCCGTCGATATCGCCGATGGCATCATAGAGAAATTCATCATCGGTTCTTCCGGTAAAGGAGCTCTTGACTCCGTCGGGTCCCGTCACTTCGATGGTGATCTTCTTCCCCTTGGCGCCGCATGCGGTAAGCCCGAATGCGAGCACACAGACAGCCGCAAGAGCAGCAGCCTTGCGGACAATTGATTTAAGATTATTCATTTTTTCATTTTCCTTTCTTGTTTTCGGTTTCGGCAAAAACAAGTGTATAAGCCCACGTATCTGACTTATCGCAATGTTACGGCATAAGGCAGCCGTCTGCTTACGAACGCTCCGACCATGCTTGCATGGGGAGGAGTGTTTGGATGCAGATGGCGTGCCGACGCAGTTCCTTATGCCTGCTGTATCCACCCTACAGAACCTGCGCTTCACAGTGACCGACTCGCGGAGACTTTCACTCCATTCCGTGTTCCCCGGACCCCGGAGTTTATCATTACTCCGGCACATCCTTCGGACATATACACACAACGGAAGATGTTATCATATTTTCTACTTATTTTCAATTATATATGCTATAATTAAAACTGCGTTTTAATTATCTAAGGGCTATAATTAAAACTGCGTTTTAATTATCTAAAGGCTATAATGTATGCAATTATCAAAAGGATCAGCCTGCCTATGAATA
Source organism: uncultured Lachnospiraceae bacterium (assembly GCA_947164865.1). Classification (GTDB taxonomy): domain Bacteria; phylum Bacillota; class Clostridia; order Lachnospirales; family Lachnospiraceae; genus AC2028. The sequence continues at coordinate 21,812 of CAMUYA010000018.1, read as the reverse complement.
ACGAGATCAAAATGAGCGTTTCTCCTGTTTTCAGAAAGGATGGCGCTAAATCGATATATCTTCTTTTCACGGATGGAGATAAGAGCGCGGAGCTTCTTCTGGCGGATGCGGGAGCAGAAGTTAAGACTGTCAGGAATTCCGGCTTTTCGGAAGAAGAGATAGGAAGCCTCACGGAATATGTTGAGAACAGCCGCGACGAGATCATTGCCATCGCGGGAAGAGTTACGCCGCTCAAAGCATTTCTCGGACAGGAACAGGGAAAATAAAAGATGAGAGAGATTCTGACCGCTTCGCAGATGAAAAAGTGCGATGCTTACACATCCGAATATTTTGGGATAGAGCCTGTGGTGCTCATGGAGAGAGCAGCGCTTACCACATTTATATCTATCTGCAATTGCGGAAAGATGTATGAGGATTCAAGGACTCTTGTCGTGTGCGGCACGGGCAATAACGGTGCCGACGGGCTGGCTCTTGCCAGGATAATGTATGAAGGCGGCTACAGTGCGGATTACTGCATTCCTTTTGACGGGGGAAAGCACAGTGAGCTGTTTGAGAGGCAGAAGGATATTCTTGATAAATACGGTTTGGTACCTGTCTCAAAGGATGCGCTTGAAGACGGGTACGATATTGTGGTTGATGCTCTTTTCGGTATCGGATTAAACCGGCCGCTCACCGATGTGGCAGCCCTTTTTATTGATAAATTAAATCATTTCAAGGGATTCCGTGTGGCACTTGATATCCCCAGTGGGATAAATGCCGATACGGGATCAGTGATGGGCAGTGCTTTCAGAGCCGATATCACAGTGACTTTCGGCTTTGCCAAGCGCGGACAGATCCTGTTCCCGGGTAAAGATTATGTTGGGAAGCTCCTTATAGCCAATATCGGCATAACGGAGAGATCACTCGCATGGCTTGATGAGGAAGGCGGGCAGCAGGGTCGTTGTTTTGTTATGGAAAAAGAAGATGTGACAGGCAGCCTTCCCGTGCGCCCTGATGATGGTAATAAGGGTACGTTCGGGAAGGTTCTTATTTATGCCGGAAATGAAGATATAAGCGGAGCATGCGTGCTGGCAAGCATCGCGGCACTTAAGTCCGGGGCGGGAATGGTAAAGGTGATAACCCGCAGTGGGAATGCGGACATACTCAAAAAGACCGTTCCCGAGGCGATGGTCACCACTCTTAGGAGCAAAGCAGCATCAGCCGGGGAAATATCCGAAACGAAAGAAAAGATACGGCAGGATATAGCCTGGGCCGACGTGATACTGGCCGGGCCGGGTATAGGTACGGGAGAAGAGAGCAGCAGGCTGTTGGGATTTTTGTTGGAAAATGCGGGGGATAAGCCTTTTGTGCTGGATGCGGATGCACTTAATATCATCTCGGCCGGTGATCGGGAGCGCTCCGGTCAGGACTTCCGGGAAATCATACAAAGAAGAAGTGCAGTTACCATATTTACCCCTCACATAGGCGAGCTTTCGCGCCTCACGGGTAAGAGTGCCACTGAGCTTAAATCGGATATCATCAAGTGCTCAAATGAATATGCGGCAGATGCAGGAGTCATCCTTGTTGCAAAGGATGCGGTGACCTGCGTGAGCGACGGCAGTAAGGCTGTGCTCGTCAGCACCGGGAATAACGGAATGGCGACGGCGGGAAGCGGAGATGTGCTGGCGGGCATCACAGCGGCGCTTGTTGCGGTCTGTGCCAAAACGGAAAAATACGAAGCGTTTACGGCGGTACTTAACGCTGTTTATATTCACGGTCTCGCGGGCAGCGCGTGCCTTGACAATATGGCGGAGGATTCGGTCACTGCGGGAGATATCATCATATCGCTTCCCGGTGTCATAAAAGAGATCCGGGATGAGCAGAAAAACAATCAGGCGGAGGATTGATATGAGCAGATTTTTCATAATAGTACTTGACAGTTTCGGCATAGGTGAGATGCCTGATGCGGCGAGCTTCGGGGATTTTGGTGTTAATACTATAGGCGCCGTATCAAAGAGCGATAAGCTGAATATCCCCAACATGAGAGAGCTGGGACTGTATCAGATAGAGGGCGTGGAGGTGAGCGGAAACACGGACAAGGGTAAGCCCCACAGCGCCATGATAGCGAGAATGACGGAAAAGAGTGCCGGAAAGGATACCACCATCGGTCACTGGGAGATCGCGGGACTTGTTTCACCCAGACCTCTGCCTACCTATCCCGACGGCTTTCCTAAGGAAGTACTCGATGAATTTACCCGGCAGACCGGAAGGGGAGTGCTCTGCAACAAACCCTACTCCGGCACAAAGGTGATCAATGATTACGGCGATGAACATGTAAAGACAGGTGATCTGATCGTATACACATCGGCGGACAGCGTATTTCAGATAGCTGCGCATGAGGATGTAGTCCCTTGCGAGCAGCTTTATGAATACTGCAGGATCGCCAGAAAGATCCTCACCGGAGAGCACGGTGTGGGAAGAGTTATAGCAAGGCCCTTTATCGGCGCCGACGGAAATTATGAGAGAACCCCGAGAAGGCACGACTTTTCACTTCTGCCTCCGGGAGATACAATGCTGGATGTACTCAAGAATAAAGGCAAAGACGTGATCGCTGTGGGCAAGATAAATGATATATTTGCCGGAAAAGGCATCACGGAATACGTATATACATCCGGAAACGCAGAGGGAATAGAAAGGACACTTGAGTATCTGGATAAGGACTTTGACGGGCTCTGCTTTGTCAATCTGGTTGATTACGACATGCTTTACGGCCACAGGCGCGATGTGGACGGATATGCGCAGGCCCTTACTTATTTTGACGAAAAGCTTCCGCAGATACTCGGAAAGATGAGGGAGGATGATGCACTCCTCATTACGGCCGATCACGGTTGTGATCCTTCATACACAAAGACAACCGATCACACCCGGGAATATACCCCCATGCTTCTTTATGGGAAAAAGATCGAAGCGAAGGACCTCGGAACGAGAAAGAGCTTTGCAGACATTGCGGCCACGGCACTCGATTTTCTGGGGCTCGAAGAAAGGCTTGCGGGCGAAAGCATGATCTGAGGCATAAGCCGCTGTGAACCCTATTCCTTTGGGAGGAAAAGACCTTGAACAGGAAACTGAAAGACAGGAACAGTTATAAAAAATATCTGGCGGTGCTGTTAGGCGTGGTGCTGAATGTGGCACTGTCGCTGATAGCACGTTACCTCATAAAGATGCCTCTGTATCTTGACACGGTGGGGACTATAGCGGTTGCGGGACTTGTGGGAGTGTACCCGGGTGTCCTCACCGCGCTTTTGTCAAATATGATAGGCAGTCTGTTTGACACGTACTCGATCTACTTTGCGATAATCAACTGCATGATAGCCATGCTCACGTCATATCTGTTAAGAAATGATAAGATAAAGAACCTGAGCAAGGTCGTGCTGCTTATCCTGGGTAGTTCTTTTATCGGCGGTATTTTCGGAGCTCTCGAGCAGTGGGCACTCTTCGGTAAACCGCAGATCACCGAAGTGGACCAAACGGTACAGACTGTATCCGCAGTATTCGGGACGGGCATATTGCCGACATTTTTGCTTATAAATCTGGGACTTAATCTTATTGACAAGGGCATTACATCCGCTATTGCTTTTGTCCTGTTAAGATTCGCTCCGGTCAAAGTCAGAGAGGATCTCTTTTACAGTGAGTGGAGGCAAAAACCACTCACTAAGGAGCAGTTAAAGGAGATCGGAGCATACAGCAGAAATAAGCTTAAAAACTTAAGGGGCAGGATCACATTTCTGCTTTCTTTTATCGCAGTGGTGCTCACGCTTGTGATGGTTATCATCAGCATGAGGCTTTATTACACCAGAACAAGGGAAGAGCATAAGACCGGTGTTCAAAACGCAGCAAGATTTGCGGCGCAATTGGTTGACGGTGACAAGGTGGGCAAATACCTTGGCAGCGGGCTCGCAAACCCGGATTATACAAAGACCTATCAACTGCTTCTGAGCGCAAAGGATGCCTTCCCCGACCTTGAATATCTCTATGTGTATCAAATGAGAGAAGACGGCTGCCATGTTGTCTTTGACACCGATCCGGGTATGGATATGAACACAGATATAAATACGGTCATCCCGTTTGATGAATCATTCAACGATTATATTCCGGTGCTTCTTGCAGGAGGAAACGTTCCGGTCATAGAAAGTAATGACACTTATGGCTGGCTCCTTACCGCCTACGAACCGATCTTTGATTCATCCGGAAAGTGTGTGGCTTATGCGGGAGCGGATATTTCAATGGAATATCTGTCTGATTACGTAAAAACGTTTATCAGGAGAATTCTCTTTATATTTTCGGGCTTTTTTGTGACCATCATGGTATACGGAATATGGAATACAGGCGCTTCCCTTGTATACCCCATCAACAGCATGGCGGTGGCCACCAAGGAATTCAGCGGAAATAAAAAGGAGAACCTGAGCGAGCATGTTAAAAAGCTGAGATCCCTCGATATCAAGACCGGTGATGAGATACAGAATCTGTACGAGGCCATATGCAAAATGGCAGTGGATACCACAGACCAGATCAAGAATATTGAGCATTACACAGAGGCGGTGACCCAGATGCAGAGGGGACTTATCATCACAATGGCGGACCTTGTCGAGAACAGGGACTCCGACACGGGTGCACACATTCAGAAGACGGCTGCTTATGTAAGGATAATACTGGAGGGCCTCAGAAAGAAAGGCTATTATTACGAGAAGCTGACCGATAAGTATATGTCGGATGTTGAGATGTCGGCGCCCCTTCATGATGTCGGTAAGATCAATATATCCGATACTGTCCTGAATAAAAAGGGAAAGCTCACGGATGAAGAGTATGAGATCATGAAAACTCACACTACCGCGGGAAGAAAGATAATGGAGCGTGCCATCAGCACCGTGCAGGGTGAAAGCTACCTCAAAGAAGCCAGGAATATGGCGGCATACCACCACGAGAAATGGGACGGAAGCGGTTATCCCGAGGGGCTCCACGGCGAAGTGATACCTCTTTCCGCACGTGTGATGGCTGTGGCTGACGTATTCGACGCACTTGTATCGAAGCGTGTGTATAAGCCCGCCATGCCGCTGGATCAGGCAATCGATATACTTAAAAAGGATTCCGGTTCGCATTTCGACCCGAAATGTGTTGAGGTATTTTTGGATTCACTCGATGATGTAAAAGCCGTTATGAAAAAGTATCAGGACAGCTGATAGCTCTGGAGATGACGATCATGCTTCTAAAAAAGAACATTAAAAGAATAATTCTTTCGGTTGCGGTTTCTTCGTTGATGTTTTTTGGTGCCGTAACGTGGGACGTGCAGGCAGTGCTTGCCGCGGACATATCCTCAGAACCTCTGACGGGCGGTGGATATGCTGCAACGGGTCAGCTTGAGGAAACAGGTTACTCCTGTGTGCTTTACAATTCCTCAAACGGACTTCCCACCTCCGATGCAAATACCGTTCTTGCCACCCGTGACGGGTATGTCTGGATAGGAAGCTACAGTGGCCTTATCAGATATGACGGATCAACCTTTGAAAGACAGGATTCATCCAAGGGATTTGCCAATGCCAAGAGCCTTTTTGAGGACAGCAGGGGAAGACTCTGGGTCGGAACCAACGATAACGGAATTGTAATGTCCGACAAAGGAACGCTTACCTATTACACCTACGAGGACGGGCTTCCGTCCTCGACAGTGAGAGGCTTTGCGGAGGATAAAAACGGTGTGATCTATGTCGCACTTACGGGAGGGATCGTATGTATCGACGAAGACCTGAAGATGACAGTTATCGAATCCCCTTATCTTAAGGATGAGTATATAATCCGTATCATTTCCGATGCAGACGGAAATATTCTGGGAAACACCAGAAGCGGCGGGGTATTCCGCCTAGATAACAAAAGGCTTACGGCATACTATCCCGGTGAGGACCTGGGAACAGGGAAGATATCCACACTGTTTGCCGATCCCGAAAAAGCCGGATTTATCTACATGGGTACGGATAATGACAGGATATACTACGGAAGCTTTAATGATACATTTAAGGAACTCCGTGAGATAGATGCAAAAGAGGCGGGAGGTATCAGTTATATCGACTATGCCTGCGGCAAGATATGGGTACTTTCTGACAGTGCCATAGGCTATCTTGATGAAAACTCGAAATATGTTTCCCTGGGTAAACTGCCTCTTAACGGCGGTATCGAGACGATGACGGAGGACTATCAGGGCAATGTCTGGTTTTCATCTTCCAGACAGGGTGTAATGAAGATCGTCACAAGCAATTTCCGTGATATTTCGGCAGTGTCCGGAATGGCCTCCGATGTTGTAAATGCGACGTGTCTGTGGTACGGGAATCTTTACGTCGGTACCGATAAGGGGCTTCTTATACTGGATAAGGACTATAAGGCCGTCACAAATAAGCTCTCGTCATATCTTGGAGATACCAGGATAAGAAGCATCATAAAGGATGACACGGGTAATCTCTGGATCGCCGCATACAATAACGGGAAGGGTGTTGTGTGTGCAAGACCCGACGGAAGCATTATAAACTATGATGAGGAAAAGGGACTTATAGATAATGGCGCAAGATGCCTGATTCAGGCCAAGGACGGATCGATCCTTGTGGGCACGAACGGCGGCCTTGCCGTGATAAAAGACGGTGCGGTAATAAGGAATATCGGTGAGGAGGACGGACTTAAAAACACAGTGATCCTCTCTGTTGCGGAGTCCGACGAGGGCGACATATTCCTTGGCACCGACGGAGACGGTTTATATGTTGTAAGAGGAGATGAATTATCAAGGCTCGGAAGAGAAGACGGGCTTACAAGTGATGTCATACTCAGGATCAAAAGGGATGACAGAAGAGGCGTATTCTGGATAATCACTTCAAACTCCATAGAATATCTCAAAAACGGAACCATCACACAGGTAAAGAATTTCCCGTATTCCAACAACTATGATGTCTATTATGACGATGCGGGAAATCTGTGGGTGCTTTCTTCGTACGGGATCTACTGTGTGGATGCGCAGGAGATGATCGCCAATGAAGAAATAGATTACAGCTTCTACAATACAGCGGACGGACTGACATGCATTCCCACCGGAAATGCCTACAGCGAGCTGGATGAGGAGGGTAACCTTTACCTGGCGGGCAGAAGCGGGGTATGCCGTTTTAACATCAACAACTTCTTCTCTCAGTCTGCAGACCTTAAGATAGGCATCAAATCGATACTCTGCGATGATGAGGAGATCATTCCGCGTGAAAACGGCAGTTATGCCATTCCGTCCAGCGTTCATCGTATTCAGATCAACGCTATGGTTCTGAACTACAATCTCTCCAATCCGAGGGTACGTATTTTCCTTGAGGGAGCAAAGGATGACGGGATCATTGTGGAGCAGACCAATATGACTTCTCTTGAATATACAACACTCAAGTACGGTAATTATACTCTTCATGTACAGCTGCTTGAGCCCACAGGTGAAGGGGTGCTGGAGGATGTCACATATAATCTGATAAAGGCTCCAAGATTCACTGAGCTTTTGGCGGTAAGGCTGATAATTGCCGCTCTGGCCATGGCTCTTGTGGGATTGATCGTCTGGAGGGCAATGACCGGAACGATCATCCGGAGGCAGTATGATGAGATACGTCAGGCAAAAGAGGAAGCAGAGCGCGCCAATACGGCAAAATCCCGTTTCCTTGCCAACATGTCCCATGAGATAAGGACCCCTATCAATACGATCATGGGAATGGATGAGATGCTCCTCAGAGAAGATGCGACGGGAGTTCCCAAAGGATATTTCATGTCGGTCATCAATTACGGTCTCGATATAAGAAATGCATCCGAATCGCTCCTCGGCCTGATCAACGACCTGCTCGATATGTCCAAGATCGAATCAGGTAAGATGAATCTGGTGGAGCAGGAATATGATGTCCAGGATATGCTCAGATCCATTGTTTCCATGATAAGGATAAGGAGCAGCGAAAAGAGTCTTTCATTTGATGTGGTGGTGGACGAAGTGATGCCCAGGCGCCTGTATGGCGATATGGGAAAGATAAAACAGGTAGTACTTAATCTTCTTACCAATGCAGTCAAGTATACCGAAAAGGGCGGATTCAGCCTTTGCGTCATGATGGATGAGAGGGAAGATGATAAATGCCTGGTGAGATTCTCCGTCAAGGACACAGGTATAGGTGTAAAGCAGGAGGATATGGACAAGCTCTTTACGGCATACGAGAGGCTTGATGAGGAGAAGAACAGCGGAATACAGGGTACCGGACTGGGGCTTGATATTTCGCGCAGATTTGCAGAGCTCATGGGAGGCAGCCTCGTTTGCGAGAGTACCTATGGTGAGGGATCCGAATTCATCCTTTCCGTGCACCAGAAGATAATTGACTATGCACCCATCGGAGCCTTTATCGAGCACGATGAGAGCGAGGCCAGCGGTCCTTATGTACCTCAGTTCATCGCTCCGGATGCGGATGTACTGGTTGTTGATGACAACCCTGTCAACCTCAGTGTTATCAGGGGACTTCTGAAGGCCACCAAGATATTCGTGACCACCGCTTCCAGCGGCGAGGAATGCCTTGAAAAGATAAAGACGGGCCGGTTCAATGTGGTATTCCTCGATCATATGATGCCGGGAATGGACGGTGTGGAGACAGTAGCCCGCATCAGGGCAGATCATCCCAACCTTCCCGTTTACGCCCTCACCGCAAATGCCATTGCAGGTGAAGAATTCTACAAGGAAAAAGGCTTTAACGGCTATCTTTCCAAGCCTGTGGACAGCAGACTGCTCGAAAAGACTATCATGATGCATCTTCCCGAGGAGATGATGATGAAGCCCGAGGCTTCCGATGCGGTGGAGGATCTTACCGAGATTCCCGAGAATATGCTTTGGATATACGATACCGAGGGAATTACCGTGGAAGACGGAGTGAAGAATTCGGGAGGTATTTCGAATTATATCTTCTCGCTCAATCTCTTCCATGACACTATAGACGAGAATGCCGGAGTGATCAGCACAGCCTTTGAAGGAAAGGATTACAGGCTCTATACCATCAAGGTACATGCACTTAAGAGCTCGGCAAGGATAATAGGAGCAAATGAACTCTCTGCGCTGGCAGCAGACCTTGAAAAGGCAGGAAATGAAAATGATATATCATTTATCGAGGATAACACCGGAAGGCTGCTGAAGGATTATATGGCGTTTAAAGAAAAGCTCGGAAGGCTTAATGAGGATGACGGGAAGGATGACAAACCGCCTATCCCCGATGACGAGCTGGCCGGAGCTTACGAGGCACTTGCCGATGTGATCCCTCAGATGGACTATGACTCTGTGGAGATGATCCTCGATCAGCTCAAGGAATATAAGCTCCCGGATGGAGACTCGGATAAGATGCAAAAGCTGGCAAAGATGCTTAAAGCCTTTGACTGGGATGGAATGGAAGCTTTGATTAAAGGAGCGGAAAATGTTTGATTTTATCAGAGAATATCAATTGGATATAATGACTGGGCTGATCTCGGTCTGTATCGCCATAACACTTCTTTTGATCATTACGAGATTTCTTCCCATAAGGCGCAGGCTGAGGCTGATCCTTATGGAGGTCGTGGCTGCGGGGCTGCTTTTCTTTGACAGGATGGCATATATATATTCCGGCGATATTTCGCAGACGGGCTTTATCATGGTGAGGCTTTCCAACTTCATGGTGTTTTTCCTGACATCGGGTATTGTGTTTGCCTACAACCTGTATGTTATGGGGCTGTTTGAAAGCTATGTCAGGATCGACAAAATCCCTCTTCGAATGAAGATCGTGGCCGTGATGTCGGTAGTCGGGATGCTGATGTCGATCATTTCGCAGTTTACCGATCTGTATTATTATTTTGACGAAGCCAACAAGTATCACAGAGGGCAGGGATTTATCATCAGCTATATCATCCCTGTCATATGCCCCATTGTGACATATACCGCTGTGTTCAAGTATCGGAAGTATTTCAGCAGGTTTATTTTCATAGCTCTTACTGCATACGTGGCTTTGCCTATAACGATGGGCATCATCCAGATTTTCGCATACGGAGTATCGATCGTAAATATGGCGATGGTGCTGGTTTCTATAAGTCTCTACGTGTTTACCTATCTGGATATCAATGACGAAGTGGAACGGGCTCACAAAGTCGAACTGGAAAATGCCAACGAGGAAATGAGCAACATGAAAAGGCTGTTTGAACAGACCACAACAGCCTTCGTAGATGCTGTAGAAAAAAGAGATCCGCTTTCAAAGGGTCACTCCCTCAGGGTTGCCAAGCTGGCCAGGCAGCTGGCAAAGGAAAACGGCAAGAGCGAGGAAGAGTGCGACGAGGTTTATTACACAGCTCTGCTCCATAATGTGGGAATGGTCAGCATTTCCGACAGAATACTTGAAAAGGGAACGAATCTGACCGATGAGGAAAACGAAGAATTCAAAAAACAGCCGGTGGTGAGCAGCGATATCCTGTCGGGGATCACGGTATTCCCTTATTTAAGCAGAGGCGCGAGATATGTATCGGAAAGATACGACGGAAGCGGATACCCGGATGGACTTAAGGGTGAAGCGATACCTGAAGTGTCGAGGATCCTTGCCATAGCCGATGTATATGACGGGATGAAGACGGAGAGCCGTTCGTCGGAACCTCTGCCTGATCCGATAATAAGAGAAGAGTTCATCGAGGGATCCGGAACCAAATATGACCCCAAGTATTCGGAAATAATGATCCACATGATCGACTCCGAGATCGCGGGCAATAAGAAAAAGCATTCTGCGGTGCTTGAAAAAGAAATAACCTGCGGAACCTACAGAGATACTGTTTCAAGCGGGATACAGGTACTTCAGAGCGTTTCAAAGATAAGCTTCAAATGCGAATGTGAAGAGGAAAGGGCGGGATTTTTCAGTGCGCCTTCCATCATTCTGTTCGATTCCTATGACAGCTGCGTGCACAGCTCGGAACGTTCAATAGAGGCATATCATTACGTGGAATACGGCGAGGTGTGGTTTGACGGCCATATTGTTTCAACAAGGGCCAGAAACACTCAGGTGAACGTTAAGGAAAAGGAAGAAGCCTCCGGACAGCCGGCGGACAAATCGGGCGAGTATGTGATCATGGCAGCTAAATTTGAAGATCATATCCGCCTTATGATGGAAAGTCCCACACACAGTGTGGAGGTGATAGTGGCACTTCCGGACAGCACCAAATCGGTTTATATCGCTCTTACCGGCGAGAATTGTCGTCTTACCGGGATAGATACAATGAGGACCGAAAGATTGCTGGAGGAAGGCGATATCAGCAGAATATCGGATTCTGTCAGCTATATCAACAGGATCGAATCTGATATACCGAATGTGCAGATCGACTCCACCAGGTCAGCATCAACCATCGGCATACCTGTAAAGGATCGCGTGCATATAAAATTCCACACCATGAGCCTGCCTACCGCCAATCTGGTATGGCATTGCCCTTACTTCGTTCTGTTCAGCTCCGATGATAAAAAGGTCGGAGGGCCCGAGTATCGCGAGTACGCTGTTGTTAAAATGAACGGTGAAAATGAAGGAAGCAATGAATATGCGGACAACAGATTCATAATGAAAAAGAGCCCTCAGTTTGCAGGGTGGACAGAGTGGAAGAAGATCAATAAGCAGGGTATGGAGGTTGAGGTCGAGATAGTGAGAAAAGGTGACAAGATCACTGTTTACACCGAGAATCTCGGCGTTATGGTGGAAAACACCACCACACTTCACGAGCCGGTTGCAATGGTTTACGTTGCCATCACCGGTGACGAGTGCGCGATCACCGATATCCGCATCAGATAGATACAGGTATCCGCACCGCATAAAAACAGGTATCCGCACTGGATAAATAGACTATTGCCAAAATCCCGATCTGTATGGTAAAATAAATTTTACCTGCGATGATCGCAGATAACCCGTTTTTTTAAGGAGGCTTTCCATGAAGCATATCAAGACTTTGACTACAAGAGATCTCAAAGAGTCTATGAAGAAGGGCGGATGCGGCGAGTGCCAGACATCATGTCAGTCTGCATGCAAGACCTCTTGCACAGTCGGAAACCAGACCTGCGAAAAGGCAAAATGATCAACTGATCAAATGCGGGAGATTATTACGGCAAACGGCAGATGAAATGTCGTTTGCTGTATTTTTGTTTAATGAAAGACCTTTAAGAGGAGTATTATGATACATTGCTACAAAAATAACGGATATAATATCGTGCTCGATGTAAACAGCGGATCGGTCCATGTGGTGGATGATATCGTCTATGAGATGATCCCGCTTATCGAGCCTCTGTACGAACAGGGGATCAAGGACGCGGACACACTTACCGCAGCCGCTCTTCATGTGGGCGGGCTCAAATTCCCTGAGGGAGAAGTAAAAGAGGCTGTCTGTGAAGTGCTCGAACTGGCAGCGGCAGGTCAGCTTTTTGCGAAGGATATATACGAGAATTATGTGGATTCGTTCAAGACAAGGCCTACGGTGGTAAAGGCGCTGTGCCTTCACATCGCACATGACTGCAATCTGGCGTGTAAATACTGCTTTGCCGAGGAGGGCGAATATCACGGACGCCGCGCCCTTATGAGCTTTGAAGTGGGAAAGAAGGCGCTTGATTTTCTTGTAGCCAACTCCGGTAACAGAGTCAATCTTGAAGTGGACTTCTTCGGCGGCGAGCCAACCCTCAACTGGGACGTGGTAAAGAGGCTTGTCGAGTACGGTCGCAGCATAGAAAAAGAGCATAACAAAAAGTTCCGTTTTACCCTCACCACAAACGGTGTGCTCCTTAATGATGAGATACTCGAATTTGCCAATAAAGAGATGGGGAATGTGGTCCTTTCCATCGATGGGCGCAAGGAAGTAAACGATCGCATGAGGCCTTTCAGAGGCGGGCAGGGAAGCTATGACACAATAGTTCCCAAGTTTAAGAAAGTAGCCGAGAGCCGTGGTCAGATGAATTATTACGTGCGCGGTACATACACGCATTACAATCTCGATTTTGCAAATGACGTTCTACACCTGGCAGATCTGGGATTTGAGCAGATTTCGGTAGAGCCTGTTGTGGCATCGCCGGAGGATGAATATGCCATCCGCGAGGAGGATATTCCCAAGCTGAAAGAGGAATATGACAGGCTTGCGACCGAGATGTTAAAGAGAAGAAAAGAGGGAAGACCTTTCAACTTCTTCCACTTTATGATAGATCTCGAAGGTGGTCCCTGCGTGGCAAAAAGGCTTTCGGGATGCGGGTCGGGATGCGAGTATCTGGCAGTAACTCCATGGGGAGATTTCTACCCCTGTCATCAGTTTGTCGGAAACGAAGATTTCCTTATGGGAAATGTCGATGAAGGGATCAAACGTGACGATATCCGTGATGAATTCAAGCAGTGCAATGTGTATTCCCGCGAAAAATGCAGGAACTGTTTTGCAAAGTTTTACTGCAGCGGAGGATGTGCCGCAAACGCATATAATTTCCACGGAAAGATCACTGATGTATATGAAGTGGGATGTGAACTTCAGAGGAAACGCATTGAATGTGCGATCATGTTAAAGGCAGCCGAAGCTGAAGAAGAAGGAAACTGAGCAAAAAATAAAAGATTTTGACCGATTAGTTTTTATATGATATATTATAATTAGGACAGAAGCCAAATATCATTTGATTGAATCTGGATCATCGGTCCGCATATAAGGTTGGGGAAACGAGTATGGAGAGAATCCTTATAGTTGACGACACAGAGATGAGCAGGGAGCTCCTTGCGGAATTTCTGGAAGATAAATATGAAATAGTGTTTGCAAAGAACGGAAGAGAAGCGCTCAATATCCTTTCGATCCAGATGGGAAAGATAAGTGCGGTGCTCCTTGACCTGCTTATGCCGGTAATGAATGGGTATGAATTCCTGATGGAGATAAGGGAGCGCAACTGGGAAGACAGATTCCCTGTGGTAGTGGTAACCGGCGACGATTCGAAGGTCAGCAAAGACAGATGCCGTGAGCTGGGAGTTACGCATTATATCGTAAAGCCTCTTAGGCGCAAGGAAGCGATGGCAGAGATCTCAATGGCGATCAATGAATACAAGGATTCATACAAGTAAGCATTGTTTGACGGATACTTTGTTAACATCTTATAGAAGAAATTTACAATAAATCGTTATTTTCAGCGAATTCATAGTTGATTTTTTTTGCCGATAAGTGTATTTTAGATTAGTGTGTATTATAGCGCACAAATCTGAATACACTTTTTTTATTCCTTAAGTATAAGGATTCGGAAAGGACTTACATCATGAAAAAGAGCACGGCAATTATTACGCTCATTATTATCCTTGTTTTGACCATCGGTATCGGCTTTATCGATATAAAGGGAACCGATTCGGAGGGAACCGCAAGTGCGAAGGAGATAAACCTCGGGCTTGATCTTGCGGGCGGTGTCAGCATTACATATCAGGTAGTGGGAGATGAAAACCCCTCTTCAACCGATATGGCAGATACTATTTATAAGCTCCAGCAGCGTGTGCAGAATTACAGCACCGAAGCTATCGTTTATCAGGAAGGCGGAAACCGTATCAATATCGAGATACCCGGTGTCAGCGATGCCAACCAGATACTTCAGGAGCTGGGACGCCCCGGAACGATGTATTTCATTTCAGAGACCGATGATGAGGGAAATTACAACTATACATATACCGGCTCGGGTAAGACCGGATACAGCCTTAACAAGTCGATCGATGAGCTTCTTGCAAACGGTTCGGTTAAGCTTCAGGGAACCGATGTTGCAGATGCAAGAGCGATGCAGACTCAGGATAATCTCAAGAACACAGCTTATGTTGTTTCACTTACCATGACTTCAGAAGGAACCACCAAGTTTGCGGACGCTACCACAAGAGCTTACGCAAAGGGAGAGTCACTGGGAATCTATTATGACGGTGATTTCGTAAGCGTTCCCAGAGTTAACGGCGCACTTACCACAGGCCAGGCAGAGATCGAAGGAAACTTCTCTTATGATGATGCCGAGAAACTCGCTTCCACCATCCGTATCGGCGGTCTTGCACTTGAGCTCGAAGAGCTCCATTCAAAGGTTGTAGGTGCACAGCTCGGACAGGATGCTATCGCTACTTCACTTAAGGCAGGTCTTTTCGGATTTATCGCAGTTGCGATATTCATGGTGGCTGTTTACTTCCTTCCCGGAGCATGCGCTGCTATTGCACTTTGCACATATGTAGCACTTATCGTGCTTCTTCTCCAGGGCTTTGATATGACTCTTACACTTGCGGGAATCGCAGGTATCATCCTTTCAATCGGTATGGCGGTGGATGCAAACGTTGTAATTTTCGCGCGTATCAGAGAGGAGATCGCTTCGGGAGTTTCTGTTGACAGTGCGATCAAGACCGGATTTAACAAGGCTCTTTCAGCCATCCTCGACGGAAACATCACAACGCTTATTGCGGCTATCGTACTCTGGATCCTCGGACCGGGCTCGGTAAAGGGCTTTGCTCAGACACTTGTACTCGGTATCGTTCTTTCCATGTTCACCGCACTGGTTGTGACAAGGCTTCTTATCAGATCACTTTATACTCTTGGCCTCAGAGATGTCAGACTGTACGGTAAAGGAAAGGTCGGAAAGTCTGTTAACTTCCTTTCAAAGAGAGGTGTTTTCTTCGGAATATCAATTGCTGTCATTGCGGCAGGATTTATATTCATGGGTGTCAACAAGTTTGTTCTCCACAGAGACGAACTCAATTATTCACTTGAGTTCAAAGGCGGTACTGCTACCACCGTTGACTTTGACAAGACTTGGACCCTTGACGATCTTACAGCTCAGGTATCACCCGAGATCGAGAAGGTTACCGGAAGCAATGTTCAGATTCAGACTGTATCCGGTACCAACGAAGTTATTTTCAAGACCAATTCTCTTAACGTAGAAAAGAGGGAGAGCCTTGAGAGCATGTTTACCGAGAAGTTCTCGGTTCCTGCTTCCAAGATCACCTCGGAGACCATCAGCTCGACCATAAGCAGCGAGATGAAGAGAGACACCATCATTGCGGTTGTTGTATCCATCGTTCTCATGCTTATCTATATCAGGATCAGATTCAAAGATATCAGATTCGGTATCAGCTCTATCATAGCTCTTGCCCATGACGTGCTGGTAGTGGTTGCATTCTACGCAGCAGCCAGAGTATCGGTCGGCAATACATTTGTTGCCTGCCTGCTCACCATAGTAGGTTACTCCATCAACGCCACCATCGTTATCTTTGACCGTATCCGTGAGAACAGAAACATCTCAAGCAGAGAAGAACTCTCCGAGATAGTCAACAAGAGTGTCACCCAGACTCTCTCAAGAAGTATCTTTACTTCACTCACCACCTTCGTGATGGTTGCTTTCCTTTACGGATTCGGTGTTTCAAGCATACGTGATTTCGCCCTTCCTCTTATGGTAGGTATCGCCTGCGGATGCTACTCATCCGTCTGCATTGCAGGTGCGCTGTGGTACACCTTTAAGAAAAAGTTCCCCGGAAAGAAGAGAGCATAAAAGGTGCTTGTCTTAATGTTCGTTTAGGGAGCGGAAAGATTCCTTAATGGAAAAATGGTTTGTTCAGACAAAAAAAGCAGATTTTGACGATTGGAGCAGGAAGCTGGGGATTGACGTAGTAACGGCGCGCATCCTGAGAAATCGTGACATAATGACCGCCGAGGAAGCTAAAGTCTTCCTTGGCGGTTCTGTTAATGACACCCATTCGCCTTTCCTGATGAAGGATATGGAGAAGGCGGCAAAAGAGCTGATAAAGGCAGTAGCGGATGGGAAGAAGATCCGTGTGATCGGCGACTATGATGTCGACGGTGTGACCAGCTCATATATCCTCACAAAAGGAATCGGGCTCATAGGGGGAGATGTGAGTACCGCCATACCACACCGCGTGCACGACGGATACGGGCTCAGCGATTCACTGGTGGAAGAGGCCGCAGCGGATGGTGTCGGGCTTATAGTGACCTGTGACAACGGGATCTCGGCCGCACCTCAGGTTGATAAGGCAAATTCACTTGGAATGGATGTTATTGTAACAGATCATCACGAAGTACCCTTCGAGACAGATGCTGACGGAAAACGCCTTCAGATCCTTCCAGAGGCTCTTGCTGTGGTCAATCCCAAGAGGAATGACTGTACATACCCCTTTAAGGGTATATGCGGCGCTATGGTGGCATATAAGCTTATGCAGGCTGTGCTGGAGCTGCTGAAGCAAAATGCAGGCCCCGGCGGGAGTGCTGAGGTCATGCCGGGCAAAGCAGGTGCAGAGAAGCTTGAATCCTCAATGGATGAGCTGCTTGAATTTGCCGCACTGGGCACAGTATGCGATGTGATGGAGCTTAAGGATGAGAACCGCGTTATAGTGCGGGAGGGAATAAAGAAGATCAAAAAGTCTGCCAATTACGGCCTGCAGGCTCTTATGGAGGTAAACAGTCTGGATCCGGAAACCGTGAGCGCCTATCATATGGGATTTGTGATCGGACCCTGCGTAAATGCAAGCGGAAGACTGGACAGTGCTATTCGGGCCTTTGAGCTGTTTAATGCACCTTCAAAGCGGGAAGCCCTCATTATAGCAAATGAGTTAAAAGCATTAAATGACAGCAGGAAGAATCTCACAAATGAGGGGATCAAGGCTGCCGAAAAGTATATTTCGGAGCATTCTCTTTCCGAGAAAGCGGTATGGCTGATATTTCTCCCGGATGTGCATGAGAGCATAGCGGGCATCATAGCGGGAAAGATAAAGGAAAAGTATTATCATCCCACATTTATTCTGACAAAAACGGAAGACGAGGGGATGATCAAAGGCTCAGGGCGTTCCATTGAGGCTTATCATATGCAGGCTCATCTTATGGATGCAGCATCATTACTCTTTAAATTCGGCGGACATGCAATGGCCGCAGGGCTCTCTTTTAAGGCAGATAAGCTGGGTGAACTTGATATGTTTCTTAATGAAAATGCCGGTCTTAAAGAGGAAGATTTTTCCGCAAAAGTGATGATAGATGTCCCCATGCCCGTTGGATACGCGAGCATGAAGCTGGCTAAGGAACTTGAAAAGCTGGAGCCCTTCGGGACGGGAAATCCGGTACCGCTCTTTGCGGATAAGGAACTGGAGATAACCGGGATGAAGCGATTTGGAAGCGAAGGAAAGTATGCGAGATACACCGCAAGGACATCCGCAGGCGGGGTTGCGGAATTCACCTCATTTTCGGACCCGGAGGCTTTTCTTTTGTTTGTGGAGGAAAAGTACGGAAGGGATAAGGCAGATAGTCTCAGAAACTCCGAAAAGGCTGAAGGGGTGAAGGTAAATATCGCTTATAATCTGGATATCAACAGGTACAAAGGCACGGAAAAGCTGCAGTTTATGATGAAGCATTATTGCTGAGTAATTTCATGCAGAATATTTGAAAAAATTTGTTGACAATCGGTCTGCTAAATGGTAATATACCATTGTTGCGCGGAAGTGTCGGAACTGGTAGACGAGCAAGACTAAGGATCTTGTGATGGCAACATCGTGAGGGTTCAAGTCCCTTCTTCCGCATAAATGATTTTTAAGAGAAAGCCTGAATTCTAGCGGATTCAAGGCTTTCTTTTTTTGCTTCAAAATCAAGAATTTTAAGGTACCCCAAGGTACCCTTCTCACCAAATGGCGAAAAACCGCTGTTTTCCCCATTATAGGCGTTCATTTTTTCGCACAGCTCATCGATGTAATCGTCTGTTCTTGCGAAGGTGTAATACTTTAGATTTGTCTCTACAGAGTGTCCAAGTAACTTTGCTCTTTCAGTAACAGGCAGTCCCATAGGCACATATACATATGAATTCAGTGCCATACGGAATGCATGGTTGTTGCTAAGCCTGAGTCCAAGCTTCTTTGTGACTCTGTAAAGTGCCTCGTAGTAAGATACTGTAGTCATCCATTCGCCATCTTCTTTGCAAAACACCCATTCAGATACGATTCCGAGCTCATTCTGCTTTTCCTTAAGTTCATCCAGGATAACGCGTATACGGTTTGTGATAGGAATATATCGTCCGTTGTTACTTACACCCTTTTCATTTTTTGTAGTGGGGTTGTAGTAAAAGATCTTCTTCCCGTCACGGCGCTCGTCATTTTGCTGGGAATGGATATGAATAGCATTACCGGAGATGTCAGACCATTTAAGAGAAGGTATTTCGCCTTCCCTGACACCTGTTTCCGATGAAAACAGTATGGCATACCCATTTACATCATATCTTTCCTTGCGCACGCGTTCCCAGAGATGAGAGCGGATAAGCTCGATTTCATCCGGCTGGAATGCCTTGTCCTCAGGTTTACGGCTAGTAGGGGTAAAGTTTTTGGCATAGGCTTTGTTCTTTGCCGGTACCGGATTGAACTCAATATATCGTCTCTCCGGATCGCTGGCGTATTCAAATGCCAGATTCAGTATCCCTTTAAACTTGTAAAAACGTTTTTTGGAGGGCGCATGACTTGCAGAGACAGTCTGGATATATTCTTTAAGTTCAGAGGGCTTAATAAGGCGAATATCCCTTGATCCGAACTCGTCTGTTATGAAAGCTTTGTAGGTTATATGATAATCCTGTATAGTCTTTTCCTTGGGAGCTTCCGTCCGTATCTTTTCATCCAGAGCAGCCTCAAAGATCGTTCTGAACGAATAGTTTGTTATGGCGGTAGCATCAAAGTAAAAACTGTAGAGCTTATCAATCAGAGCTTCATAAGAAGAGCACCTTGGTCTTGTTTCTCCGCATTGTGTCTGCCATCTTGTGACATCTTTACCGTTTTTCTTTACCGTAATCTCTGTAATGGCGTATTTATGGACGCTTAATACCTTAGCTTCTTTAAGCTTTAACTCTTTTTTTGTCAATTCCTGTATTACAACGTCAACACCTTTAAGGATACCCTTCTTTTGCATTTCCTTCAAGCGGTTTATTTGTACCCTTATTTCATTGATCTCGGAATAGATGTCTGATTCAATTGTCCCATATTGTGTGTATTCTGCCATAGGCAGCATCTCCTTGATCTTGCATTGGTAAGTTTTTTTCCCTTTCGTAAGATTTGTGGGACAAGAAGGGGGCTAATCCGTAAAAAAGACCTAAAAAAATAAAAAAAGAGGTGATGCCGTGAGACATCACCTGAAAATCAGAACAAAGTAGTTTACATAATTCAATGAATCAATCCTTTTATGATTGAAGCTACATTCTGAAGCTGATCTGAGCTGAGCTGTTTTAAATCCGAAACTGTATTACGTATTGTTTCCGGAGCATCATTTGACGAATCAAAAAAATTATTTCTTATGCGGTTAAGGAAATCACTTAATCTGTCGATATACTAAATAGCGATGGAAGCGTGTTTTTCAATGGATTGAAATTCGTTGAAAAATGCGCTTTTCCTTTTGAAGGAAACAAACGACGGCTCGTAATAAGGAGAAGCCCTATGAATATATTTCTTAACCCGAATCATGAAGAGCAAAAAAGGATTACAACATCCAAAGAGCTTGCCCAATATATCTTAGAAAGCGGAAATGATATAGAAAAGATGTCAGAGGAAGACCGCACTAAGATGGATGCTCAAATAACTGCCAAGCTTCAATCCGGTAAAAAACTTTCACAGAAAGAGATGGATTATTTAAGAAAAACCAACCCCATCATGTATGCACATGCTTTACGAGTACAGAGAATGGCAGAAGCTGTAGAAGAACAGCTAAAACATGCTAAGAGTAGGGAAGAAGCAGACCAGATCATATCATCTGCTTTAAGTGGTATATCAAAAAATGACCCTGACAGAGAATATATATATGCCGCTGTAAACAGGATTTCAACTGAATTTCATAAGTCGGGGGCATATGATAAGCTTCCGAACACTATAGAAGAGGGCGATAATGAGGGCAAAGAAAACGGGGATGTCTTTTCTGATGCAGAGGATGAAGAAGACGATAGTTTTAATCTAAAGAACTGGAGCCCGCTTACAGAAGTATATGACAGTATGCCTACATTTTCTGTAGGAGCATAAAAGTCGCTCGGACCTTTCCAGGGAGCGGTGCAGTCGTAACTGACAGATCGGCTGCGAAAAGGAGGAATCATATGAATATAGCAAGTATGGGCGGTACTGCGTTTATGGCGTACTACACTGGGGTATCTTCTATTCAGCAATCGGAGCGAGCAGTTCTGTCTGCAAAACAAGGTGTATTTTCAGGTGGCTCATTTATAGCAACTCTTCAAGAGCAGATTAGAGGGGTACCAGTAAGTCAAGGAATTGCCGATGTCGATAATATGACACAGGAAGAAGCCTATATGCAACATCTAAAGGAAAAGTATGGTGTGGTCCGCGTAGAAAGCATAGGAAAGGATCAAAAGAGTCTAGATAAAGTAGGCGGAAATATGATGAGTGGAACTGACGTTGTAATAGCTCCGAATATACTTACGAAGATGGCGGAGGATCCGAAGAAAGCTGCTGAAATCGAAGGTAAGATCGACTATTTCTTTAACAATATCCCCAAATATGAAATGGAAGCTGCCGCTATGGGGCTAAAATTTCAATCTTGCGGTTGTGTTGTACATGAAGACGGAACGGTGACATATATATGTGGCGCTGAAGATCCACCGGAGCGTGTAGCTGAAGTAAATCGAATCAACAGGGAGAAACGGGCAAAAGAAGCGGCCGAAAGGAAAGCAAATTTTGAAAAGAGCCAGACCGCTGCGAATGAACGGAGAAGGCTCTTGGAAGAAGAACAGCGTAAATTGAGTATCGCTGATTACAATAGGATGCAGACAC
>CAMUYA010000017.1 GCA_947164865.1 uncultured Lachnospiraceae bacterium | reverse complement strand
TAAGGAGGAAATTTGGAATTGGCAGATAATATAGAATTAAAAAATAATCTTATGTTTCATATCTGCACTTATTCGTGAGAAATCTGATTATACAAAGTGGAGACGGAAGTATTTTTCCGAGGTGAGTTCCGATGAGTTTCATACAGCTGCTATAGAGTATACAAAAAAGAACTAATTGTAGTTAAAAGCTTCAAAGAATTTTGGTATAAAAAATATGATGACGATTATTCTACATGACCGAAGGAAGATGACAGCAGACACCTCACTTCGCCTTGCAAAGTATTTTGGTGTATCGGATCAGTATTTTTTGAATGTTCAGAATGATATAGATATAAGGGAGCAGAATACTTAACAAACAGATTAAAGCACTTGACATGTAATATATCAGGGTATATTATATAGATGTAAAGGAGGCGAACGCTATGGAAGCATTAGCATTACATACAACAAAACCTTTTATGTCTGGACGTAGTCAGGCAATCAGGATTCCTAAAGAATACCAGTTTGATGACACGGAGGTTATTATCAACAGAGTGGGCGACTCCCTTGTAATTACTCCGAAATCGTCATTAAAGGATGCTTTTTACACTGGACTTTCCATGCTCTCCGATGACTTTCTTGCAGATGGCAGACCGGAAGAAGTATCAAACACAAGAGTGGAACTGTAATCATGTATATGCTCGATACCAATATACTCATCTTTTGTCTCAGGCACCCGAATTCTAAATGCGCAGAAACACTTGCGGAACATATAGGTCATGATGTCTGCATTTCCGTTGTAACCTATGCGGAACTGGAATACGGAATAATGAACAGCAAATATCCTGAAAGGAACAGAGAAGCCATAAACAGGGTTTTAGCCGGTATCCCTATAAAGGATTTTGATACAAAGGCTGCAGTACATTTCGGGAGGATTCTTGCCGAGCTTAAGCAAAAGAAAAAAGGAAAGCAGAATCAAGACAGAGATAAGATGATCGCCGCTCATGCAAGGTCAAGGGGCTATACCCTTGTTACCGATAATACCAAAGATTTTGTGGATATAGATAATCTTAAGTTGGATAACTGGAGAGAACCGGGAGATCTTGAACAATAAGCAATTTAGAAATTTTGTTTATCGGCATCAATAAAGTCAAAGGAATTATAGTACAACAGATGGAGAGTATAGCTTTTACGATTATAAATGGGATGAGGTAGCACACGGCGGATGAGGAGATTAAGAAAGCCAAGGAAGGAATATAGATGAAGTTGCAGCAAAGCAGGGTTTATCCCTGCTTTGTGAGATTTAAGGGGAATACAACGATAGAATACATAATCAAAAATGGATTGATAATAATTATATTTGCGCTGATCATTCTAGTCGGAGTCATAATAGCTCTGCGTACCGGCTCGAGGTTTATCGAGACGCCGGAAAAACGTGCCGGCAGAATGGGAGAAAAGGTCGCAGCCTCACTGATAAAAGAGGTGCTTACGGAAGAAGATATTCTGCTAAACAATGTGCATGTTATTGCTGACGGCCTTGAGACGGAGCTTGATAACCTGATCATCAATTCCTATGGCGTGTTTATCATTGAAGTCAAGAATTACAGCGGTCAGCTTATAGGTGGGGAGAAGGATAAAGACTGGTTAAAGATCAAGATGACGCCCGGCGGTAATTCATATTCAAAGACTGTCAGGAATCCCATCGGACAGGTAAAGAGGCAGGAATACATTTTATCAAGATATCTTAAGCAGAATGGTATCCATGAATGGGTCAAAGGATATGTTTTCTTTGTGGAGATGAACAGCCCCGTAAAAAGCCCCTATGTGCTTGATACAAGGAGAGACATTAATCGTGCGATCCACACTCTGTCGGATGAAAGAGGATTTGTTGATGCGAAGATGAGGGAAAAGATCAGGAGCATTCTGTGACAGGGCATGTAAAATATAGTATAATGCAATTTGAAGATTCCTTTTTCGGGCATGTTGATTAATATTATGCTTGCTTTACGGAAGCCGGCGAAAACCGATCAGACCGAAAACTGCCGTTGCCGTGTTCTCAAAGAGGGGTCTGACAGTTGAGGAACCGGTGTAGCATTTTATATACAGATTATGAGAGATAAAAAGAAAAAAGCATTAAAGATAATAATTCCCGTTGCCGCAGGATATCTGGTCCTGATGGCTGTAATAGCCTGCCTTGTTGTCAGATTAAGGACAGGGCAGGGTGTTATAGATCTGATCAGATCGTCTGTAAGCATTACCGCCGATCAGAAACCGGAAGAAGTGGCTGGTAATGATCAAGGCGATGACGACATTAATGGGACCGGTTCAGACATATCTGAAGACGTAGATGAAGAAGATGCTGCTTTGCCTGAGGAGGCTGAGGGTGAGTCCGGAGAAAAGACTGAAGAAATCCCTGAAGAAACGTCCGAAGATGACCCCGATGCGGACAATAACGGACAAGACGGGACATCTGTGGACAAAGACAGTATCGTTAAAGCTTCATCCGGCCTCAGCAAAGAGCGCATAGAGTTTTTATCGGGCCTTAGCATTGAAGGCGATGGCTACGAAGGAACTAAGGGAACCGGTAATTTCAATTACGGTGAAGCTCTGCAAAAATCCCTTCTTTTTTACGAGCTTCAGCGCTCGGGTGCACTTCCGGACAATACGCGGACAAACTGGCGAGGAGATTCCTGCCTTAATGACGGGGCTGATAATGGAATTGATCTTTCCGGCGGATGGTTTGACGCAGGAGACCATGTAAAGTTCAACCTTCCAATGGCCTATACCGCCGCCATGCTAAGCTGGTCCGTTTATGAGGATGCTGATGCCTACGAGGAGAGCGGACAGCTTGAATATGCTCTTAACAACATAAGATACGCTTGCGATTATTTCATAAAGTGTCATCCCGAGGATGAAGTGTATTATTATCAGGTGGGTGATGCGGGAGCTGACCATTCATGGTGGGGACCGGCAGAGCTTGTAGAACTAAGGACGGACAGGCCTTCATATAAGGTTACGGCTACAGCGCCGGGATCATGCGTGACGGGAGAGACCGCAGCTGCTCTTGCAAGCGCAAGTATCATTTTTAAAGAAGCGGACAAGGAATATTCCGAGCTTCTGTTAAAGCACGCAAAAAGTCTTTATGCGTTTGCGGATAAATACAAAAGCGATCAGGGCTATACTGCCGCAAACGGATACTACACAAGCAGTAATTTTTATGATGATCTTGCATGGGCCGGTACATGGCTTTACCTTGCAACAGGCGAAAAGGATTATTTAAAAAAAGCTGAGGAAGCGTATAAAAGTGCAAATCAGAACACTACATGGGCCCTATGCTGGGATGATGTGCATCTCGGAGTGGCATTTTTGCTGGCAAGGGAGACGGGTAAAGCGGTATATAAAGATGCTTTGTCCGCACATCTGGATTACTGGACGTACGGACATGACGGACAAAGGATCACTTACACCCAGAGAGGCCTTGCATGGCTTGACAGCTGGGGATCGCTTCGTTATGCCACGACCACTGCGTATTTGGCATGCCTTTACAGCGAATCGGATCTTTGCCCTGCATCGATGAAGGATAGATATTGGGACTTCGCGGTTTCTCAGGCGGATTATGCACTGGGAAGCAGTGGGATATCATTTGTGGTGGGCTTTGGTAAGAACTACCCACATCATCCGCACCACAGAACTGCGCACAGCTCATATCTTAATGATATAAACAATCCGGGATATGAAAGGCATATGCTCATCGGAGCGCTTGTGGGCGGTCCTGATGCATCAGACAATTATGAGGATTCGATCAATGACTTTACCCGTAATGAAGTGGCATGTGATTACAATGCCGGCTTTACCGGGCTGATGGCAAAGCTTTATTCCGTATACCACGGTCAGACTGTAAAGAATCTGGGCGCCGTTGAGATACAGGAGGATGAACTGTTCTCGGAAGCGCAGATAAATGTTCCGGGAGAGGATTTCATAGAGATCAAGGCCTATGTATATAATGAGACGGGCTGGCCCGCAAGGACGGCCAAGAACCTGGAACTCAGGTATTTCGTCGACCTTTCCGAGGTATATGATGCCGGCGGTACAGTCGATGATATAGAAGTTACATCCAATTATATACAGGGTGCAAAATCTGTCGGGATATATGTATGGGATGAAGAAACACATGTATATTACGTGGCAATAAGCTTTGAGGACGGTGCGGTCTATCCCGGAGGTCAGGAGAGCTACCGCAAGGAAGTGCAGTTCAGGATAAGAAACACCAAAGGCGTGTGGGATAGCTCCAATGATTTTTCATATGAGTATTTAACCCAAAATACACCTATTCTTGGAAATAAGCTGGCCTTATACGAAAAGGGCGAGCTTGTATACGGTTCCGAGCCCAAAGCCGGAGAGCATGCGGGAGCAAGCGCAGGCAATTTTGATATTGTCCCCGGCGGACAGAATGGACAAAACGGTAACGGAAACGGACAAAACGGACAGAACGGACAAAACGGACAGAACGGACAAAATACCCCGGTAACCACTACCGCCAAGAAGGGCGATCTTGAGATATCAGCCGAGTATACCCAGTCCGGCAAAAAAGCCAACAGTCTGTCCGGAAATCTGTATATCAAGAATACCGGCAGCGGAGTTGTTTCGTTGAAGGATCTTAAGGTATATTATTACCTCACAAATGAGGACGGCAAGGATATGACATTTTCCTGTTATTATGCCGGCATTCAGGGTGAAGGCGGTAAATACTCGGGTGTAAACGGCTGCAGCGGAAAATTGTCGGATACCGAAAAGAATGATTCCGATACAGTATGTACCATCAGCTTTACCGATAATCTGGGACTTGAAAAGGGAGATACACTGACTGTCAGCTTTTGTATCAATCATACCGACTGGTCCACACTTGACACGACAAATGACTTTTCCGCGGGATCAGCCGAGAATATTGAGATAGCATTTTGAGCTTATGATAATTATTCTCTGAATGAACTCGAGTTTTTTATCTTAGAATGGTTTATAATACCGGGGTAGTCACATTGAAGAAAGAATCGGATAAATTTAATATAGCGCCGCTTATTATAGGCTGTCTGATCTTTCTTGCTTTGGATTATTATGCACTTTGGTATCTGTATATCAGAGTGGAGCCCGCATTTACGGAAAAGACCATAGAGCTTGGCACAGAGCAGGTAAGCCTTAATGCGGATGATTATCTGACCGGTCTTCATGTGTTTCACAGTGATGCATGGGTTGACACTTCCAAGCTGAATAATTATGTTACGGGTTCTTATCCTGTTGTTGTATATCTGGCGGACAAGGAGTATGAGTATACCATAGATGTGGCGGACACCACGGCTCCGGTGATCAGCGCAAAGCTTATATCGGATGATGATCATATAGAACTCGGTTCCGATTACAAAAGCGCTCTGGATGAGTTGTTCAGTTCGATACATGATGAATCCGGTATATTCGATATCACGCTGTATGTCGACGGAGAGGAAGCGGGATCTTCCGGGATCACGACCAAAGGCTATTTTACGGGCGAGGATGGTCCTAAGCAGTTTGAAAGATTAAAGGATTCATTTTCTTCTGTAAAAGGCGGAACCTTTGACGAGATAAAATCATACGATATAAAGCTTGTTGCAGTTGATGAAGCAGGTAATACCGACAGCAGGGATTTCATTGTGAATGTGAAAGATACCCAGCCTCCGGAGATAGTCACTTTTTCCGAAGACGAGCAGCCCTATTATGCAACCGGCAGGAAATATGAGCCTGAGGATTTTGTGAAAGAAGCCACAGATGCTTCCGGGTTTTTCAGCATGGCTTTTATCGTGGATGAGGAACCTTTGGCCTATATCGAATATGATGATATGGGTTATCACGATATTACCGTTTATGCGGTGGATGAATCGGGAAATGAGATAAGAGTATCCGTTGTCGCACCTTTTGATGAACCGCCCATCTTTGTGGCTGTCCGCAATAAGGATGTTAAGCTCGGTGAGGATTATGATCTTTTACGTCACATCATTGCCGTGGATAATACGGACGGAGATGTGTCGGCATCCGTGACCGTGGACGACGGCGGATTTGACAAAGATGTAGAAGGAACCTACAATGTAAAATACACGGCAACAGACAGCCATGGCCTTACCACCGAGATCGTATCCGAGCTGACGGTGGGTGATGAAAAAGCAGGAGCATTTTTCCTCACAGATGAGGAGATGGAACTACTCTGCGAATATGATTATTTTGAATATGATATTCTGCCGGAAGAGGATTACACAGCTGTTCTCGATCTTATAGAGCCCGCTCAGGTCAACATGATGTACAGCTATTCCAACGCCTATTCATGGGGATATTCGGCGGGATCGGGATTTATTTACCGCATAGATGAAGATTATACTTATATAGTGAGCTGCACTCATGTATATAAGGAATTTGACGGCAACGTGGAGATCATATTCTGCGATGATGATGCGACAGCTATAGAAATTGAAAAGCCGTTTTATATGCAGATGTCGGACGAAAATGAAGTAGCTATGATCAGGATCCCCACCTCGGATATACCGGCGGACGCACTTATTGAGATCAAGGCTATTTACTGCGATGAAAACGTGTATGATGATCTTAAAAAAGGCCAGAACGTGGTGGCTTATTCCGGTCATTTTCTCAATGAAAAACCCAAGATCGGCAAGATGGCGATACAGTCACTGGATGAGTATTTTATGAGTGATGCACGTAACTGTGTCAAGACCACCCACGATATTGTAAGAGGTATGAGCGGCGGATCGGTCTGCGACCTGTACGGGCGCCTTGTAGGGGTTGTGGAGGGTTATATGTCCCTCTGGAATTTTGATAAGGGTGATTATGATAATTCTGATTTCCTGCTTCGCATAGAAGGTTTGGAAGATTTATATGAAAGGCTTAAACAATGAAATTTGACATGCATTGTCATACCAAGGAAGGCTCTGTGGATGCAAAGCTTCCGATCGAAGAGTATATTAAGATACTCATTTCCAAAGGCTTTGACGGAATGATGATATCCGATCATACATCCTACAACGGATACAGGTACTACAAAAAAATGGGACTCGATGAAAAGTATCCCGATTTTGTGGTACTTAAAGGAATAGAGTATGATACTCTGGATGCGGGGCATATACTCGTTCTGCTCCCTAATCATATATCTCTTAAGATACTTGAGATCAAATGGATGCCCGTTAAGCTTCTTATAGATATCGTTCACCATCACGGAGGTATTCTCGGCCCGGCGCATCCCTATGGCATAAGATATCAGAGCATTGTAAATACGATGAAGCAGCACAAGCAGATGCAGTATCTGAAGCAGTTTGATTTTGTCGAGAAATTCAATGCCTGTGAGAGCGAAGAAGCCAATCACAAAGCGCAGTATCTTGCAAAAACATACAATCTTCCCGGATTCGGCGGAAGCGATGCGCACAAAGCCAACTGCGCGGGTCTTGCATATACGGAGTTCCCTACGAGGGCATATATTAAGAGCAACAACGACCTCATAAAGTTCATCAAAACGGACGGAAAGGATGTTGAGGCCGGCGGAACCATATACAAGAAGACCTTTAAGAGTAAAGCTCCTTTTGTGTTTGATGTTTTGATACAGAGCTACTGGGTATACAACAAAGGCGGCGGTCTGATAAACCGTTTCCGTCATAACAGGCACCTTCGCAAGATGTATTTGAAGGAAATCTTGCAAAAAAGGGAAGATGAGCTTTAGGAAGGCTTGAAACAGTTGATTTTTCTTATGTTTATTAAGAAATCTTAACTGTTTTTTTCCGTTATATTGTGGTAAGGTAAAAAAGATGGGGACTAGGGGTTGTGGTAGACATAAGTGAAATAATTATTGCATTTTTGTGTAATATTTTTGTAACATTTTGATTTATTAGGCAAATGAGGGAAAAAAGTACCGAAAAAAAGAATAAAAGGGTGAGGCAGAAGTACAGTAAGCACCAATTGAGAGCAAAATGGGGTTCAACATTTTTCCTGATCCCCAGCGTCGCAGGTGCTTCTCTTTTCTTTTTTGCTCCTTATATAGTTGTCATCTACTATTCGTTTCTGGATAATCCTATCGGAAAACAGTTCGTGGCATTCAGGAATTATGCATCCGTCGTCAAAAACTCCGCATTCAAGCAGGCTGTGACAAATACCGGCGTTTTTTCAGCGATAGCGGTTCCGCTGGCGGTGCTTTTATCACTCCTTCTGGCATTGCTTCTGGATAACAAGATCCCTTTCAGGACGCAGTTCAGATCATTCCTGCTGAGCCCCATGATGGTGCCTGTGGCATCCATAGTGCTTATCTGGCAGGTGCTCTTTGATTATAACGGCGCCATAAATGTGCTGATCACCAGATTCGGAGGAGCCAAGATCGACTGGCTCAAATCATCTTATGCGATTGTGGTGATCGTTATTCTGTTTCTATGGAAAAACATCGGTTACAACATGATCCTTTTCATGGCGGCTCTGTCGTCGGTACCGCAGGATATTATCGAAGTGGCAAGGCTTGAGAGTGCGGGAAGATTCAGGATATTCTTTATTATCAAACTGAGATATCTTGTGAGCACCATAGTCTTTGTGACCATTATGTCGCTGATAAACTCATTCAAGATATTCCGTGAGATATATCTTCTCACGACGGATTATCCTTATGAGAGTATATATATGCTGCAGCATTTTATGAACAACAAGTTTAAGAGTCTCGATTATCAGACTCTGTCCGCAGCCGCAGTGCTTATGAGCCTTGTTATGATCGTGCTGATCGTTCTTTTGTTTAAGGCAGAGGAACATTTCAGCAAGGACCTGGAATCCTGAGCAATGAGCATATCGTACTATTCAGCGTTTTGACAGAAAGAAGCAATTAGAAAAAAGCAATGGAAAAAGCAGCCCGTGAACAAATACGCTCGGTCGAAAAGCGTCATACCGGCAGGAAAAAGGTGATACGGATCATATGTATGAGTATCGCGACATTGCTTACAGCAGTCATTTCACTGCTGTTCCTGATGCCAATAGTGCTCACGATCACCAATTCCTTCATGTCACCGACAGAATTTACGGCCAACTATGGAGCGATATTTGCTACCACCAAATCCGGTGGAAGACAGTTTGTATCGGAGCTTGTTAACCTCAAATTCATTCCGGATATCGTTAGCTTTAACCAGTACGGCACAGTGCTTTTTAGAAGTCCCGAGTATCTTTTGAAATTCTGGAATTCGGTGATACTTGTTGTTCCGATAATGCTGTTCCAACTTGCCATAGCGGCACTTGCCGGATATGGATTTTACAGGTATAAAGGAAAGATAAGGGGAGTGATCTTTTTCGCTTATATCATCCTTATGCTGATGCCTTATCAGGTTACTCTGGTTCCCAACTATCTTGTGACCAGTAAGCTCGGGATATTGGATACATATTGGGCGATATGGCTTCCGGGTATATTCTCACCATTTTCGGTGTACCTTATAACAAAATATATGAACAGGATTCCTGTTTCCTGCATTGAAGCCGCACAGATAGACGGCGCGGGAGAGTGGAAGGTTTTTACAAGGATCTGCCTGCCGCTTTGCAAGGGGATTATAATGTCCACGGGAATCCTTGTATTCATAGATTATTGGAACATGGTTGAGCAGCCGCTTATATTGCTTTCCGATCCGGAAAAGTATCCGCTTTCGGTATACCTCAGTAAGATCAATTCCGGTGAAGTGAGCCTTGCATTTGCGGTGGCTACAATATATCTGATCCCAACCCTTCTGGTGTTCCTTTACGGAGAGGAATACCTGGTTGAAGGTATCACATATCAGGGCGGAGTTAAACAGTAAAAAGGATCTGACAATCAGTCGATCATTGATCTGTAGTGAATTATCGTATAGAGCAGCTTGCGTCGGTTTTTTTAAAGCAGGCTGAAGAGACGAAAGGATGAGATTTTAGTCATGGCCGAAGAGATTAAGAAGACCACTATACCGACAAAAAAGGAAGAAATGGATCCGCAGGAAAAGCGTTTCAAGCGGCGTAAGGATATGATTAAGAATTTTATAATCATATTCCTTGTTGTGATGCTTGTACTCACATTTTTCTCCAATACTATAATGAATTATTCGCTTCCGCGAGTTGCCGTGCAATACATACAGCCGGGAAGCATCACATCCGTCATCAGAGGTGAAGGAACCGTGGAAAGCGGCGATCCATACAGCGTGATGGTCAAGCAGCAGAAGACTGTAAGCAGGATACTTGTTAAAGTAGGAGCTGTGGTCCACGAAGGAGATGTTCTTGTATCTCTCGAAGGGGAGGACAGCGAGGAGCTCAAAGCTGCCAAGGATAAGCTTAAAGAAGCTGAAGATGCACTTGATACCGCTAAAGAGGCTTATAATAAAGCGCTTCTTTCAGATGAAGTAACAAATGCGATAATAGCTTCATCTCAGGGCGAGCTGAACATAGATGAGCTCAGAAACAGGATAACCAATGCCCAGGCAGCGGTAGATGCGGCAGAGCGCGATGTAAAGGATTGTCAGAATAACTATGATGCCATAAACAATCAGATAAGCATAACAAGCGCGGCTTATGTATCGGAGGCATCAAAATCTCAGGTTGAAAAATTAAAAACAGATTATGAGAATGCCAAGACAGTACTTGAAGAAGCTTCCGCTAACCTCGAGACAGCCAAGACAAATCTTACAAATGCGGAAAATGCATTAAGCGCCGCAAAGAGTGCAGTCCAGATCGCACTTGATGAGAAGGACGCAGCGCAGAAGGAACTCGAAGCACTTCAGGCCTTCAAGGACTTAAAGGATAAAAAGCAGCTGCATAACGAAGATCCCGCCAATCCCGATCTGACCGAGGAGGAGCAGGAGGAATTTGATACAACGATAGCTGCGGATAATGAGATACTTACGGAAATTGAAGATCGTATCACCGTAGCTCAGGCCAATCTGGTATCCGCGACCACAGTATACAATGATGCTGTTTCGGCAGAGCCGGCTGCCATCGCTGCCGCGGAGGCTGAGTTAAAATCAGCAGGCGAAGCCAAGGATGCTGCGCAGACTGCCTTCGATAATGCAAATGCAGCTTGCGAAAATGCTAAAAAGGCATATGAGGATGCACAGGCACAGGTTAATTCCGGTGAGATAAATAATGCGGATACTCTGTCAAATCTCAAGTATCAGCTCGAAGTTGCCGGGATATCTCTTGCAAATGCGAAAAATGTGCTCACCGAGAGAGAGGAAAACCTTAAGGAAATCGTTGGCGATATAGCTCAGATGGAAACACTGAATAGCCTTCTTAAGGATATCGGAAAGAAACGGGAAGATGTTGACAAGCAGAAGGAAGAAGTCGCCAAGATCGAAACCGAATCTTCGGCAGAAGATGTTAAATCTCCGATCAACGGTACCATTCTTTCCGTTAATGTTACATCAGGCAAAAAGACCAGCCTTGATGATCCTGTAGTTACTATCCAACCTGAAGGACAGGGATACACCATGAGCTTTTCTGTTGACAATGATAAGGCTAAGACCATCACGGTGGGCGATGAAGCTACTGTCACCAATTCCTGGTGGTATAACGATGTTACGGGTGTGGTTGCCACAGTCAGACCAGACCCCAATGATGCCAACAGAAAGAAGCTTGTTACCCTCAATCTGCAGGGTAGCCTTACAGCGGGACAGACTCTCACGATGTCGATCAATTCAAAGACATCAAATTACGATATGATCGTTCCGTCAAGTGCACTTAAAAACGATAACAAGGGCGATTATGTGCTTGTGGTAGAATCCAAATCAAGTCCTCTCGGAAACAGATATTTTGCGGTAAGATATGATGTTGAGATACTTGCAACAGATGATATCCAGACTGCCATAAAGGGAGCTTTTGAAGGATACGAGCCTGTTGTTACAACGGCCACCAAAGATATAACCGAAGGCCAGCAGATCATGCTGTCGGATAATTAATGGAAGTTAAAGGACTGAGTAAGATAAAGTTAATATTCTTGATCTCTGCGGGCGCATCACTGCTTATAGCTCTGGTGTTAAGGATCATTTCGGTGTCGAATATTTCAAAGGTGCCGGGATCCAGGGTGGCTGAAAAATGGGCCGGAGAAGGCGGGTATTCACACATCTCGGCATATTTCACACCCGATGCGGGAGTGGCGGCGGATACGCTGGAATACCTTCATTATCAGATCGAAGAGAAGCTTAATGCCGAATCCATAACGACCGATGAAGAGTACCCTAATGCAAGGCTCACGGAGAGCTGTTTTGCCGCGAACGGAACCATAGCGGTTTCAAGCAAAAAGGCAAATGTTACTCTCAATGCGGTTGGAGTGAGCGGAGACTATTTCAACATTCATCCGCAGGAGATGCTAAGCGGAGTGTATTTTTCCGCCTCCGATCTAAACGAGGATTATTGTATAATTGACAGATCGGCTGCATGGAAGTTGTATGGCTCGCCGGATGTAGCAGGGCAGATACTGTATGTTGGTGACAAGCCGCTGGTCATCAGAGGAGTGTTTGAACAGCCTCAGGATAAGCTCAGCTTTGCTGCCGGAGCAAGGCAGGATTTCTGTTACGTATCCTATAATTATCTGAAAGATAACGGAACAATATACGGTGTGACATCTTATGATATAGTGATGCCGAATCCTGTTCCGGGTTACGCGATGACAAAGGTCAAAGGAATGCTCTCGGTGAACGAGGACAAGGTCGATTTAATTGAGAATACAAAGCGTTTTTCCATCATGCAGAGCCTTAAGAATCTCAAAGGAGTTTTCTACAGGTCAATGAGGACCAAAGCGGTGGTCTATCCCTGGTGGGAGAATGTGGCGAGAAACAAAGCGGATGTAATATCTGTTTTGACATTGTTTTTTGTTATTATGCTCAGCTATTCGGGGATCGTTGTTCTGACTTTGGCGGTGATCCTGTTTATACAGAACAAAGAATTGATAGGGCATCAGTTTGTAAGGCTTTATGAGTGGATAAGCAGTCTTATCGCTTACAAAAAAAGAGAGGAAGAATTATGAAAAACAGATCATTTGTAAAGGCATTATCGTTTATACTTGCGGGAGTCATGACTCTG
Source organism: uncultured Lachnospiraceae bacterium (assembly GCA_947164865.1). Taxonomy (GTDB): domain Bacteria; phylum Bacillota; class Clostridia; order Lachnospirales; family Lachnospiraceae; genus AC2028. The sequence goes on along the minus strand of CAMUYA010000017.1, from coordinate 53,432 downwards.
GGCCTGGCAGGATGCAAAAAAGACGGAGGCGGCAATAGCCCGTTCAATCACGGCTCATCGAATAAAAAGCAGGATGTCGCTGTTGTACAGGCTTCTAAACAGGGTGTGTTTTCTTATGAAGAGATAGAATACACATCCTCCGAAAGCGGATACAATCAGTTTTATTCCATGGGAAAAGTGGGAAATGAAGTGGCTGTTATCTACAGCACATATGATAACGAGACAAGTCTTATGATCCCTTATCTGGCAAAGGTTGATCTGAACGGTAAGCTTGTATCGGATACTCAGCTTACCTTGCCCGATCTCACCCGCTATCTGCCCGACAATTATGATGAGATAAAGGCTGCGGTGGATGCTGCCAACAGTTACTACGAAGGCGGAGAGACGGAAGACGATCCCGCTGTAATGTACAATGACGAAGTACCGGAGGAAGAGTCAGGATCGGCCAAGGAAGGCGAAGAGGCTGCAGAAGGTGAGGAGGCAGCAGAAGGTGAGGAGGCAGCGGAAGACGAAGCTGCTGAGGAATCAAAGCTCGTCACCGAAGATGTTATACCCGAAGAAGAGTATTATTTCAATGATACATATTGGTGGGAGAATAATTATTTCAACAGATTCCTGCTGCTTGATGATTGCATCGTAGGTGTGATGGAGTATGATTACAATTATTCATATGACGGAAACAGCGGATCTGTGACCAAGATGCTCGCCTGCGGCTGGGGATATGACGGAAGCTGCAAGTGGGATGTGGATCTTAATGAAGAACTAAATTCCGATAATGTATATGCCAACTTCATGTTCCAGGTAGACAATGAAGTCATCATTTATACCGAGAATTATTCCGAGAATACCGGAAACAATAATAAAGTTGTCTATATCGGAAGCACCGGCACCGTATATCAGAAAAAGGATATACCGGGCGGAGGCTCAACCGTTACCAATGTTATAACATTAAAGAACGGCAAGGCTGTCGCATTCTATTATGACAGTGATTACAATACAGGATGTGCTTATTTTGATCCTGATACTCTTACGATCGGTGAAAAGATAACAGTTCCAAACGTGCTGATCAATTCCGGATACAGCGTTCAGAACGGTATTGATACAGACTTTATCTTCTCCAACAACTATGGTATTTACACGGCCAATATCGGCGATGAAGAAGCAAAAGAGTATATGAACTGCATCAATTCGGACCTTGATGGATATGCGGTAAATATCTTTGCCATGATCGATTCCGAGACATTTATAGGAGCATACAGCGACAGTGATTACAATTCCTGTCTTGCATTCTTTAAACATGTCGATCCTTCGACCATTCCCGACAAGAAGGTTGTGACTATGGCTGTTTATTGGGTCGGCGGAGATGTTAAGAAGCGTATAATCGATTTCAATAAGACTAATTCCGAATATCGCATTGTGATCAAAGATTATTCACAATATGCGACAGATGATGACTGGCTTGCAGGATATACCAGACTTAATAATGATATTCTTTCCGGAAATGTTCCCGATATCATCTATGCGGAAGAGGGAACGCTGGACCTTTCAAGCTATGCGAGAAAAGGACTGCTTGTAAATATTGATGATCTGATCGCAAATGATGAGGAGCTTTCAAAGAATACCTACCTCACAAATGTGTTTGATGCTTTTGCTGTGGACGGAAAGCATTATAAGATTGTTCCTTCATTCAGCTATACCGGATATATGGCAGGAAAGAGATTCGTTGGAGACAAGAACTCATGGACCATCTCGGAGTGCATAGAGTTTATGAAGAATGCTCCGGCAGGTACATCTCTTGTTGAGTACCCTACTCGTGACGCATTCATCAATTCGGTAATGTCGATAGACGGAAGCGAATTTATTGATGTGGAGACAGGTAAATGCGATTTTCAGAGTGATGATTTTATAAACGTGCTGGAGTATGCATCCAAGCTCCCCACAGATTCGGAATGGAATGAGGAAGATTATAATGCGGATTATGCTTCAAAATTCAGAAGCGGTAAGGTGATCCTTCTTAACACTTATATATATAATCTTCAGGATATACAGATGACTAACTACCAGTATTTCGACGGAGAGGGCGTGCTCATAGGATTCCCTTCAAGAACCGGAGAATCCGGGATCATCGCAAGCTCGACAACACCCTGTGTCATCGCAAAGGGTGCATGCACAGAGGGAGCATGGGCCTTTGAAAGGTATTATCTCACTCAGGAATACCAGGACACTCTCCAGTATGATATTCCTGTTCTGGAATCATCATTCGATAAATGGGCGGCAAAAGGGCTCGACAGGCCCTATTGGGAAGATGAGAACGGAAACAGAAACTACTATGACAACACTTACTATGTTGACGGTGTAGAGTATACTGTTCCGGTTATGACGCAGCAGGAAGTTGATTATTATGTAAATATTATCAAAAATTGCAGAAAAACATGGTACAATAATCAGCAGATTACGTCTATAATAGAGGAAGAGGCTTCAGCGTGCTTCTCGGGACAGAAGTCGGCGGCGGAAGTAGCCGGCATCATCCAGAGCCGCGTCCAGCTCTATATCAATGAAAACAAGTAAGAGAGGATCAATTAACATGAGCAAGAAACCTGTTGTACTACTTATCCTTGACGGCTACGGGATCAACGAAAAAGAAGAAGGAAATGCGATCCTGCAGGCCAATACCCCGGTGGTGGATTCCCTTAAAAAGAATTATCCCTTTGTACAGGGTAATGCAAGCGGAATGGCAGTAGGGCTTCCCGACGGACAGATGGGAAATTCCGAGGTAGGCCACCTCAATATGGGAGCCGGAAGGATTGTTTATCAGGAGCTTACCCGTATCACCAAGGAGATACAGGACGGTACATTCTTTGAAAATCCCGAGCTTAAGAAGGCTATGAAGAATTGCCGCGACAATAATTCATCCCTGCATTGCTACGGACTTCTTTCCGACGGCGGTGTACACAGCCACAACACTCACCTTTACGGTCTGCTTGAGATGGCTAAGCGCGAGGGACTTGAAAAGGTATATGTTCACTGTTTCCTTGACGGAAGAGATACTCCGCCTCAGTCAGCAAAGGGCTTTGCAGAGGATCTTGAAGCAGAGATGAAAAAGATCGGCGTAGGAAAGATCGCATCGGTTCACGGCAGATATTACGCAATGGACAGAGACAATAACTACGATCGTGTCGAGAAGGCATATTTAGCTCTCACACAGGGCATCGGAAACGAGGCAGAGAGCGCATCCGCAGGAATCCAGGCTTCCTATGATGCCGGAGTAAATGATGAATTTGTAGTTCCTTTCGTAGTAAAGGAAAACGGCGCACCCGTTGCAACCATTCAGGATGGCGATTCCATCGTATTTTTCAACTTCCGTCCCGACAGAGCGCGTGAGATCACTCATTGCTTCTGCGATGATGAGTTTGACAAGTTTGACAGAGGCCCCAGGAAGAATGTTGTATATGTATGCTTCTCGGAGTATGATCCTCTTATTCCCAATCACGAAGTGGCATTTAAGAAAGTGGAAGTTACCAACACATTCGGTGAGTGGCTTGCGGCAAACGGAAAGCGTCAGGCACGTATCGCCGAGACAGAGAAGTATGCTCACGTAACCTTCTTCTTTAACGGCGGAGTGGAGACACCTAACGAGGGTGAGGACAGGATCCTTGTAGATTCACCCAAGTATGTTCCCACATACGACAAAAAGCCTCGTATGAGCTGCTACACCGTATGCGATAAGCTTTCGGAAGCAATTACCAAGAAGGACGAAGACGGAAATCCTTACTATGATGTTATCATCTGTAACTTCGCAAACCCTGACATGGTAGGTCATACCGGTGTGCTCGAGGCAGCAAAGGAAGCTATCGAGGTGGTTGATAAGTGCGTAGGCGAAGTTGTAAACTTTGTAAATGAGGTTGGCGGAGTGCTCTTTATCTGTGCCGATCACGGTAATGCAGAGCAGCTGATCGATTACGAGACAGGAAAGCCTTGGACCGCTCATACCACCAATCCCGTGCCTTTCATCCTTATCGGTGCAGGAGATGTGAAACTCAGAGAGGGCGGATGCCTTGCAGACATCATCCCCACACTCATCGACGTGATGGGAGAAAAGCAGCCTGCAGAAATGACCGGAAAGACCCTTATAGTTCATTAAAAAAGGCTTGCATTATCCCTCCATCTGTGGTAATCTAATGAAGTTGACGGCGAAAGCCGATATATTCAGTGGATTGAACTAAGAGTTTATTTACAAAAGCTTCAAAGAGGTTTTAAAATGGTATTAAGAATAATTCTTACAGTTGTTTTTATAATAGTTTGTCTTGCTCTTACTCTTATAGTACTTATGCAGGAAGGTAAATCCGCCGGTCTCGGTGCGGTTGCCGGAGCAGCAGAGAGTTACTGGGGCAAGAACAAGGGACGCTCGATGGAGGGCAATCTTGTTAAGATAACCAAGGTTCTTGCGGTTCTGTTTCTTCTGATCGCTATAGTACTGAACCTCAAGGTTTTCTAAAAGATGATTTCAAAGCACTCCTCGAATGAGGAGTGCTTTTACTTTACATGAAATTGCCATGCATTTTCCTGTAAAGTAAAAGCTCCGCGAGGATGCGAGGTGTATAACCATGGCGGAAAAGAAGGAGTCATCGCGGCTCATTGCAAACAATAAAAAAGCATATCATGACTTTTTCATAGACGAGACTTACGAGTGCGGAATAGAGCTTGTCGGAACGGAGGTTAAATCCCTTCGTGGCGGCAAGTGCAGCATCAAGGAAGCATGGGTCAGAATAGATGACCACAGCGAGGTCTGGATCTACGGAATGAATATCAGCCCGTACGAAAAGGGAAATATCTTTAATAAAGATCCCCTCAGGGTGCGTAAGCTTTTGATGCACAAGGCTGAAATAAATAAACTGCTTGGAAAAACCAAGGAAAAGGGTTATACTTTAGTTCCGACGGAAGTATATTTTTCCAGAGGTAAAGTAAAGGTAAAGATCGGGCTTGCCAGAGGTAAAAAGCTCTATGACAAGCGCGAGGATATAGCCAGGAAGGATCAGAAGCGCGAAGCGGAGAGAGACTTTAAGGTTAAGCTTAAGGTATAGAGCTTTAAGTGCTCAAATGCTTACCAAGAGATATGATCATGTTATACTATGCTTTGAAATGTAAAGCTGTATATTTGTTCTTCACAATTTAATATGGGGTAGTAAAGGTTTCGACAGGGGCTTTGAAGCTGGAGAAGCTATCCGGTGCGATCCGTTAATCGCAAACCTAAATATAAACGCTGACGAAAATCAGTACGCTCTTGCAGCCTAAGCTGTAGGAGGCTGTCGCTTTAAGCGGCCCGTCTGTCCCCGTGCACTCACACGCGGGGGTACAGGCGTCAAAGATGTGAGAAACGACGTGCGCTAAGCTTTGCCCGCACGGGCGTATCATGAAGCTACTTCATCCGGAGGTTTGTCTTTGAACCTCCTCATCGAAGGAAACGGAGCAATCCAAAATCACAGACTATGATAGTAGAAGTACAGGGGATGGGTCTTTGGACACGGGTTCGACTCCCGTCTACTCCACTCGACGAGAAAAGCCGCAATTGCTTTGTAAATCAGTATTTACAAGTGATTGCGGCTTTTTCTATCTTACCGGGCACAGAGTCATTTTAAATTCCGCAGCCTCTTTCTTAAGCCTGATGCGGTTAAGATCATGATCCCAGGAGAGCATAAGGCGTGGATCGGTGATACGGAGAGTTTCCTGTGATATGACAGATGCTCCCTTAAATCTGATGATCGCATTCCCGAGAATGAATATGTCGGGATTGTCTGTAACTTTCATCTCTTCGTAGGTAATGAAGTTCAGTATTACATCCTTGCAGTCCGAGCTGTCGGTAAGTGTGATGGTTTCAGCGGACGCATCGAGCGTTATGCTTCGGATATATGTGATGGGATCTGTACTGTTATCTGAAGTTTTATCTGTAGTTTGATGATCGGTCTTCAGATAATGAGCATCCTTGAGAGGATAAGCATCCTCAAGATGCATTGAGATGGTTTTGATCTCACTGCCAAGATCACATTTTACCGATGTTGCCCGGTACTGTGCGCCGTCCTTCTGATCCATACCCGCGATTGTGGGCAGATTATGGTACCCGGATTGCATGGTCCAGATATCATATCGGTTTTCGGAGAAAGTCTTTTTTGAATAGGTTTCCACTCCGATATCAACGAACATCGGCTTTCCATCCATGTACAGGGTAAAGCTGCCCGTATCATTGTGATTGTGGTTGTCGTTATTGTCTCCGGCCTTGGCTGCGAGGACAAAACGGGGCGATCTTGCCACCATCAGCCCGACACTTGGATAGTATATATCCCGGACGGTAGATTCCAATCTGCCGTCCGTATTTTTATTGTACAGGAGTACATCACCCGAATGCGCGATAGTAAGCACTCTGAGATACAGATTCAGTTTCTGGCTTTCGTCTGCAAAGGGGTCTCCCCGGCTGCAATCCCTGTTAAAATCATCGGCAGAAGCCTGCATAAGCACATCAAGCCCGCAGGCTTTTCCGAACAGGAACTCCCTTACGCCCATTTTTCCTGCTTTTGCAGCACAGTCGGAAAAGTTGATATAATAATCCCCACATGCGTGAACATTCACGATATATGAAGCGATATTCTTAATCTTTGGCATTGAAAACATATCGGCCAAAGCATTATCGGTAACGGAATTTAAAATGTCCATGCAGTGGAAGAGGCACAGCCCTGCATGACGATAATACTGGGCACCTTCATCACAACAGCCGTCATCGCCGTAGTCTTTCATAAAGCAGTCGAGACTGTAAGCGGCCTGTTTAATTATTTTACGGCGTACATCATCATCAAAAGGTAACACAAATGCAGCCAGCAGTACATTCTGCGTGCACCAGGGTGTCCAGTTGCACATGGGCTCATCCCCGTCACCCATCCACCAGAAATGCTCGTTTAGATAGGGGATTATCAGGCGGTCGTTTATCTGATCGTGTATGTGTTTCCCGATCAGATCGGAAACATTGTCCAGTTTTTCTTTTAAAAGGTAATATGTTACAGCTAAAAGAGCTGCTGTTTCGCATGCAAAGAGGTCAAGAACGGGCCTTTTTGTATCCGGCAGTATAATCTGCGGAGTGTCCCTTATATAAGAATTGTGTGCGGGAAGTACCCATGTACTTTCTTCGCTTATGCAGTAAATCCCGTCTATTATCTCATTTAAAAACTCTTCGTTATCTTCGAAAAGCAATGCTGTGACAAGTGCGCACAGGCGGTGCCTTCTGGAAAAATATTTCCGCTCAAAATCCGAGCGGTTTCCCATACGTACAAACTGCATATAGTCACTTGCGTAGATCGGAGCATAGGACTCTGCAAGATATTTCCTGCCTTCGTTTATTAAACGGTCACGGATATCATCGGATATCTGCAATCCTTCCGATTTAATCCCTGAAAACGGATCATAGGAGAGCAGTGCACCGCTATAATTATTTATTCTGTTCTGAAAGGGCGTATCAAAAGTACAGTTATTCATACGGTCTCCTGTGTATACCGGTCTGTTTTTAATTATCTATTATCAGTTATCTATTATCAGTTATCTATTACTTATTACCTATTACCTATTACCTATAATCTCTTTTAGTGCAGATAATGTTTTATGGTTTGGCTGCAATGAAGGTTATTTATGGTTTAGCTATATATTCCGATGGCGTGACTCCCTGTATCTTCTTAAACACTTTGCTGAAATAGAATTCAGAGCCGAAATTAAGCGCATCGGCGACCTCATATACTTTAAGATTCTCGGACTTAAGGAGCCTTTTTGCCTCCTCGATCTTGCATATATTTATGTACTCGTTAAAGCCTGTATCGTTGTATTTACTGAACAGCTGGCTTAAGTATGAGGGACTGATGCCGAATATGGCAGCCACTTCATTTAACGAAAGCTTGTCATGGGTGTGAGAATTAATGTATTTTTTTACATCCGAAACGATATGATTCTTGTAATCCCGGCGCCTTTCCTCAAACAGGCCGTGCATGCATTCTCTGTATCTGTCCAGCCAGTCGATGATCTGAGAGACCGAGTTCATGCGGTACAGAGAAAGGTACGAATCAGGAGTATCGCTGAAGTGTTTATTCAGTACATCCTCACCGTCGGGAAGGATGGATATAGACAGATATAACAGGTTACTTGCCAGATCCAGTGCCTGAAGGTAATGCTCCTGATGTTCATTGAGCAGGCTGCTGAGCCTTGATACCGTGTCGGACAGAAGAGCGGGATCATAGTCCTCGAATGCGCGTATAAGATCTTTTTTTACCAAAGATATATTAAATGAATCGTGGGACTGCGCGGTTCCGATATCGGAGCTGAGCACTACGGGTGCATCGTCATTGCACCTTCTGAAGGCGGATCTTGCAAACTGGAATGAATCGCAGATGGACATGGGTGAAGATACACCTACTCCGATACCGCATTTTATGGTTACATTGTAATAGTTGTGCACGCTGGTAAATACCCTGTCAAATAATTCCTTCGGATCGGTCAGGTTTCCGGAATCGCAGATTATCATGGCAAAATGGGAATTATCAAGAGTGATCATATAACACGGGTAAGAACGCTCCACAAGATTAGAGATCATTCTGACACATCCGGCAAAGAGTGCTGTATTCTGTGCGTAGGAAAGAGAGGACTGCTGAGGAGACAGCAGTTCTCCATAGCAGCAAAGATACCGGTCATAATCAAATATAAGACCCAGATCCTGAGCCTGAAGGCGGAACTGTTCTTCCGATTCAAACAGATCGTGCAGAAGACTTATCATAAACTTATCGCGCATGCGATAAATAAAAGAAGATTCGCCTAAAGCGGTATCCCCGGCATCATCGCTCATGGGACCGATCTTTTCAATGGCACGGTGAAGGGATTCTTTAAGAATCTCTTCGGTAAGTTCCACTTTTACCAGATACTCGGATGCATCATACTTGATAGCCTCCTTGGCCATCCAGAATTCCTCATAGCTGGTAAGCATGATAAATACAGGTTTTTTCTTTCCGTAAAGCTCCCTGCTGGTCTTGATAAGGTTAAGTCCGTCCATGACCGGCATTTTGATATCCGTAAGCACAATGTCGGGCATGTCCTTTTTCATGAAAAGGAGAGCTTCCTCGCCGTTTCCGGCTGTGCCTGTAACCTCAAGATCCATATTCAGGGATTCTATCATAGATCTTATTCCGATAACTGCCAAAGGCTCGTCATCAACGATAAGTATTTTATACATCTGTCCTTCTTTCTGAGATCAGTACTTTGATCCTGGTATATTTTCCTAACTCACTTTCAATAAACAGGCCGTACTGCTCACCAAATTCGTATTTGAGACGCTTATGTACATTGCTGATACCGATCTCTCTAAAGAACTCCGACCGGTTTTCGCCTTCACGGTCGTTGAGAAGAGTAAGACACTGCTCCTCGGGAATGCCCACACCGTCGTCCGTAACATCAATGCATATATCAGCAGGATCATCACCATGGGGAACATAGTAGGCGTGGATATCTATGGTACCGGTTCCGCCTTTGGGCTCAAGCCCATGGAAGATGGCATTTTCCACAATGGGCTGAAGAGTGAACTTGAGTATCTGGGCATTCATTATCCTGTCATCGTCGACATTTACATTAAGTCGTATCATTCCGCCATAGCGAAGGTTCTGTATGGTGAAATAGTTTTTGACAAGAGACAGTTCCTCCGATATGGGAACAAGCAATGATGTGCCTTTGGAAATGCTGCGAAGCAGTGACGCCAGGCTGGTGGTCATCTCGGTAATACCCGTCGCGCCCTGAGCCAGGGACATCATTTTTATGGAATTAAGTGTATTATACAAAAAGTGCGGATTAATCTGGCTTTGAAGCATCTTGTATTCGAGATCGCGCTTTTGTTTTTCATTTTCCACACGGCTGTCGAGGAGCTTTGAAACGCTCTCGGAAAGGTCGTTTATACCTTTTCCTATTTCGCCTATCTCGTGGTCCGACTCTATGGTTTCATCCCTGGAAAAATCACCTTCAGATATCCGGCCTATTTTTACGCGGATCCGTGATAGCGGCTTGTGTATCATGTCGTTCATCATCTTTACCATGATAAGGCCTATGCCCACAAGACCGATGAGTATGGCCAGCATGATCAGCCAGAAAAGTCCTACCTGTCTGTCAGTTTCTTTGGAAGATACGGTCTGCGCCAGAAAGCATCCGTTCATCAGGAGGGGATAGACGATAACCGTTCTTTTCCCTTCCGGAGTGTCAACTCTGTATACATTGGTAACGTCCGATGACATATCCGACTGATCCTGAACGATCTTATAGAGGGCGTCAGTTTCGCTTATGGACGAACTGTCAAGCTTATAGAGATGCTCGCCCATTCCAAGGTACAGGTTGCTGCCTTCCTCCAAATAATAGGAGGGAAGCTTGGATGTTATCATGTCACATGATATTTCCATGAAGAGAAATCCGCCCTGATTTGAACGGAACTTATAGGAAATCGGTCGTATAAGCGGTATTACATATTTGGTGTTTTTACCGCGCAGAAAAGGATCTGCGATTACTCCCTGTGAAAAATCATAATTATCGGCAGAGACCATGGAGTCATAGTAGGGAAGATCCTTGATCATACCGATCAGGTCCACCGAAGTTGAATAGCTGGCTTGACAGGCCTGAAGATAGTGCTCGTCTGTAGCAACTATCACACGGGGCATATAAATACTGGATGAATTGTTCTGATACTCTTCAAACAGACGGTCATAGGTGGCAACACTGAGCACCGAACCGGGTTCAGGGCTCGCCTTTATATATTCGGCAATATCGGAACTTCCCTGACAGAAGCGGGCCATTCTGTATACATCCTGTATGTTCAGATTGATAGAATCACCCAGCATCCTTAGGTTGGATTCGATGGAGCTTATCAGACTGCTCTGCATGTATTTATGAAAAAAGAAATAACTTGTTGCAGTAATGATAAGGCACATTCCAAGAATACTGGAAAGTGTCGTGAACATGATCCTTCTTTGAATTTTGCCTAATTTATGTGTGTTATCCATATGCATGAAAGTATTATAACATAATATATGTAGAAAGAATTTGCCAAAAAACATGTATGTAAAAATAGTATATGAAATCTAAAAATTTTATATTTAAGAGGAGGGCTGCCCGGATCAATTTCATAAAATTATTTTATGGAATCGGAAATTATTTCATGTTTATTTTTTTAAGGAACTGATAAGTTATCAGTGAGGACATCGTCCTGTATGGAAATGATCAGTGACATGTTGATCAGGGCTAAACAAAAAGGAGGAAAAGCTATGAAAAAGAAAGTAATCAGTTTGCTGATGAGCGCAGCAGTAGCTGCATCATTACTTGCCGGATGTGGCGCACAGCCCGCACCCGCACCTGCAACTGAGACCCCTAAAACAGAGACAAAGGAAGAGACTCCCGCAGCAGAGGTTAAAGAAGAGACTCCTGCAGCAGAGGAAACAGTCGAGGAAGCAGAGCCTGTTACCCTTAAGTGGGCAATCTGGGATGAGAGCACCACACAGTACTGGGGTGATATCAAGGCTGCGTATGAAGCAGCACACTCCAACGTTACCATCGAGATGGTCGATCTTGGATCCACCGATTACATGACCGTTCTCGCAACGGAATTATCGGGATCGGGAAGTGATTTCGATGTGGTTACCATCAAGGATGTACCCGGATACGCAACACTGGTACAGAAGAATGCCATCATTCCTCTTGACGATTATATCTCAGCTGACGGCGTGGATCTTAGCAAATATGCCGGTGCTACCGATCAGGTAACTGTAGACGGCAAGCTTTATGAGCTGCCTTTCAGAAACGATTTCTGGGTACTTTTCTATAACAAGGACATCTTTGATGCCGCAGGAGTTGACTATCCTACAAACGACATGACCTGGGAAGAGTATGACGAGCTCGCAAGAAAGGTTACCGATACAACATTCGGTTCACAGATCTACGGAGCTCATTATCACACCTGGAGATCCACTGTACAGCTTATCGCTGTTCTTGACGGAAAGCATTCCATCCTCGACGGCAACTATGATTTCATGAAGCCCACCTATGAGATGGTTCTTAATCAGGAAAAAGACGGCGTGTGCAGAAAGTACACCGATCTTAAGACTGAAGGACTTCACTACTCAGCAGCTTTCTCGGGCGGAGATGTTGCAATGCTTAACATGGGTTCATGGTTTATCGCTACTATGATGACCAACCTTAAGTCAGGCGAGTATGATTCTTCACTGTGCGGCAACTGGGGTATTGTTAAGTATCCTCATGCAGACGGCGTTCCCGCAGGTTCAACACTCGGTACCATCACCGGCCTTGCAGTTACATCAGCAAGTGATACTCCCGATGCAGCATGGGATTTCGTAAAGTGGGTAAGCGGTGAGGAAGGTGCAGCTGTTATGGCTTCATCCGGTAACTTCCCTGCAATCATGACCGACGAAGTTAAGGAAGCAATCACAAGCCTTGACGGATTCCCTACCGATGATGCATCCAAGGAAGCTCTCAACGTATCAAACCTCTATCTTGAAGTTCCTTACGGAGAGAACGTATCCGAGATCAACTCTATCCTCGACAGCTATCACGGATCTATCATGACCGGCGAGATGAGCATCGATGACGGAATTGCAGCAATGAATGAAGAAGTTTCTGCGCTGCTTAAATAAGCGCTGAATGAACGGACGGAAAAGGTGGGATCAAACGCCCACCTTTTCTCGGATCAAAAGTAATAAGATCTGACGGAGAGACTGACAGATGAGTAATATGACAGGAACATCCAAAAGTATACAGATAGAAGATCTGCAGAACGCTCTTACCGAGACTATAGAAAGAGTGCATGCAGAAAAGGATGATCGCAAAAAGAAAAAGCTGATACTTCAGATATCCAAATATAACAGTAAGCTCAATAAGCTAAAGAGCGGAAAACTGCTGAGCAGGCAGGCTAAGAGGGATCTTATCGCCTATTCCTTCATCGCTCCCAACTTCATCGGATTCTGTGTATTTACGCTGATCCCCATCGTGTTTGCGTTTGCGCTTGCATTTATGAAGTGGGACGGCTCCAATCCCATCACTTTCGAAGGCCTTAACAATTTTAAGAGACTGTTTGGGGACACATTCTTTAAGGCAGCACTTAAAAACACCATAATCTATTGTGTCGGAACAGTGCCGCTTACCATGGTCGCCTCTTTGGCACTGGCCATAATCCTCAATCAGAAAGTGGTAGGCCGTGGAATATTCAGAACGCTGGCATTTTTCCCCTATGTAGCATCGCTTGTAGCTATCACATCTGTCTGGAAAATGTTGTTTCATCCGTCAAAGGGACCTATCAATAACATTCTTTACACATTTTTCCATGTACCTCAGGAGAGCCTCCCTCAATGGTTTTCGGGCGGCTTATGCGTAATTTCGATGATACTTTTCTCCGTATGGAAATATATGGGGTATTATATGGTCATCTATCTTGCGGGACTGCAGGGAATACCGGGGGAACTCTACGAAGCTGCAGCGCTTGACGGAGCGGGCACGTGGAAGCAGTTCAGGTATATTACCTGGCCCCAGCTCAGTTCTACCACATTTTTTGTTGTCGTAATGCTTACGATAAACTGCTTTAAGGTATATGATATCGCTGTCATGCTGGCAGGCGGAGGAAGCGGTGAGCTTACCACCTCAGCCACGGTACTCGTATATTACATCTATCAGAAAGCCTTTATTGACTGGGATCTCGGTTATTCGAGTGCGGTTGCCATGGTATTGTTCCTGATGGTACTGGTCGTAACCATCATCCAGTTCAAGGGACAGGCAAGGAAGGAGGCATAAGAATATGAGATCTGCACACAGAAAAGCGATAATCCGCAAGATCATAGTATATATACTTTTGCTGATAATAGCGGTGCTGATGATCACACCCTTCCTGTGGATGTTTTCGGCAGCGATAAAAAGTGACAGGGAAGTTTTCAAGATCAATCCGTTCGTATTTATCCCACCGGTACCGAAGTGGTCCAACTATGTAGACATTTGGACCAGGATACCTTTTGCAAGATTTGTGGGAAATACATTTTTCCTGACCATAGTTGTTACATTGCTTCAGCTTCTGACATCGAGCTTTGCCGCATATTCATTTGCAAAACTCAGATTCAGATACAGAAACGGATTGTTCCTTGCTTATATAGCCACGATAGCAATGCCGTGGCAGGTATACATGGTGCCTCAGTTTATACTGATGCGCAGAATGGGCTTAAACGACAGGCTTCTGGCGATCATATGTCTTCAGGCATTTTCCGCCTTCGGAGTGTTCCTGATGAAGCAGTTCTATGAGGGCATTCCGGATGATCTGTGCGAGGCGGCCCGGATCGACGGAATGAGCGAATACCAGATATACACAAGGATAATGCTGCCGCTGTCAAAGCCGGCGCTGGCCACTTTGGTTATCTTCACATTCGTCAACACCTGGAACGATTACCTCGGCCCCTTGATCTATCTGAAAACGCAGAATAAAAAGACTATACAGCTGGGACTTAAGATGTTTATTTCCCAGTATTCATCGGATTACGGTCTGATAATGGCAGGATCCATGCTGTCTCTGATACCGGTGCTCATTATATTCCTTTGCTTCCAGAAATACTTTGTTGAAGGTGTGGCAAGCACCGGACTGAAAGGATAAAAATGGCGACTTTATCATTAAAGATACTTGATAAATCGGGGAATACATTAGCCGTTGCAAGCGGAGAAGACTTTGTTGATCTGGTATATGCGGCAGCCTATTCGGAAGGTGATATAATAGAGTTGCAGACCTCCCGGAAAAACATACACATCAACTGGATGGTCGATGATGCGATGCAGAAGGCATTTGTGTATGTGACGGATACGGTAAAATATGACATACCCTTTGGCGAGGCAAGGATAAGCTGTTCGCCTAAAGTCTTTTCCGGAAACAGGCATTATATTTATGCCGAAGTGGCAAGGCCTGAGGAGGTTTATGCATACAGGAACCTGGCTTTAAATCCCGCGGACCAGCATAAGGATGTTCCCTGCTATCCCCATGCAAGCGCAAATGTGGAGACCAGAGGCGAGAGCGTATTCGCAGCCAAGAACGCCATCGACGGTGTAAGGGCAAATCTCTCTCACGGCGAGTGGCCATATGAATCATGGGGGATCAACAGACGCGAAGATGCCACTATGAAGCTTGAGTTTGGCAGGCCCGTATGCGTTGACAAGCTTGTTTTTTATACTCGTTCCGATTTTCCTCACGATAATTACTGGACGGAACTTACGGTAGAATTTTCGGACGGATCGACTGAGAAGGTGCCTCTTACTAAAACAGCGCATGCTCAGGAATACAGCTTTACAAAGCGAACCATAGAATACCTGATACTAAGGGACCTTAAAAAGTCGGATGAACCGTCTCCATTCCCTGCACTTACACAGATAGAAGTATACGGAACCGTTTGCGGAGAAAACTAAATGAACAAGATGAGAGAAATTGCAAAAATGAGCGGCCATGAAGAAATCGGATCTGCAGCAGTAGCGGCAGGTCTTGATTTTGCGTGCAAGCAGATACTTAAAGTACTTCCGGATTTTACAGATATGTTCCAGCCTGCATACAGCATAAATAATTTCTATACGCCCTCCGAGAATACGGACTGGACCAATGGTTTCTGGACAGGCGAGATATGGCTGGCATACGAATACTTAAAGCGTAAATATCCCGGTAGAACAGATGATGCGGAAAAGCTGTATAATGCCGGAAAAGTGCAGGTAAAAAGCTTTCTTAACCGTATTGAAAAAAAGATAAGTGTGGACCATCATGATATGGGTTTTTTGTATTCGCCGTCGTGTGTGGCTGCTTATAAACTTACAGGGGATGATGATGCCAAAAAGGCGGCGATACTGGCTGCGGACCAGCTGCTTACCAGATTTCAGCCGGTGGGCGGCTTCCTGCAGGCATGGGGGCCGATGAATCAAAGGGAAAACTACAGGCTTATCATTGACTGTCTGCTAAACCTTCCCCTTCTTTTCTGGGCATCGGAGGAAACGGGAGATGATAAATACAGGGATATCGCGCTTAAACATATACATACCGCGGTAGCCAATGTTATATGTGAAGACGGCGGAACCTGGCACACATTTTTCTTTGATCCCGTGACCGGAAAGCCCGATCACGGAGAAACATGCCAGGGGTACCGCAACGGATCGGCGTGGGCCCGCGGACAGGCCTGGGGAATATACGGCATGGCCATCGCCTACAGATACACACAGGATCCCGAATACATAAAGCTGTTTTACAAAGTGGCGGATTATTTCCTCGAGCATCTTCCGGATGATCTGATCCCTTATTGGGATCTGGAATTTACCTCATGGACTAAAGAACAGCTGGAAGCAGATCCTCAGCCGCGGGATTCATCATCGGCTTCTATAGCGGCATGCGGAATGCTGGAGATGTCGGCTTATCTGCCTGAGGATGCGGCGAAGGTTTACATCGCATACGCAAAAAAACTGATGAAGGCTGTATGCGATATATGTGCGGTTCATGACACATCCGTATCAAACGGGCTTGTTCTTCACAGCACATATTCGAACCATTCGCCTTATAATACTTGTAACCATTACGGTGTGGATGAGTGCAATTCATGGGGAGATTATTTCTACATGGAGGCACTTACACGCCTTGACTGCGACTGGGAGGTATACTGGTAAATTGAAAGGAACGGAGTTTCTTGATCTGGACAATTTAAACAGCAGGGAAGATTTTGAAAAGCTTCTCTTCGATATATTGGAACCTCTAAGAACGCGGTATAACGATTTCTGTACCGGCATAGAGCGCGACAGGGTGTTTGCGCATTATGACGCGAAGGCAGCGGATATGGAAGCTTTCTCCAGGCCTCTATGGGGACTGGTTCCCGTGTGGAGCGCCGGTGATGCCGAAGACAGATATGCGGATATCGCCGCGGAATATGCCGGGATATATCGCAGAGGACTGACCGAAGGTACAGATCCTTCCTCGGAAGGATACTGGGGGGATTGCAAGCCTTTCGATCAGAGATTTGTCGAAATGGCGGCAATCGCATACGGAATGCTTTTTGCCCCTCATGCCGTATGGGATCCGCTGGACGAAAGCGCAAAGAAGAATCTTGCAGCTTATCTTGGACGCATCAATGATGAAGAGTTGCCGGTCTGCAACTGGATACTTTTTGCCGTACTGGTTAATATTGCCCTGAAAAAGAGAGGCATGCCTTACCGGCCCGATATGCTTGAGAACTATTTAAACGGTCTCGAGACATTTTATCTCGGCGATGGGTGGTACTGTGACGGAGACTCCGGTCAGAAGGATTATTATATATCTTTTGCGATACATTTTTATTGTCTCGTTTATGCCAAGGTGATGGACGCAGAGGACAGCGAGCGCTGCATGACTTACAGAAGCAGAGCCATGGATTTTGCAAGACAGTTTATCTACTGGTTTGATAAAGACGGTGATGCCATACCTTTTGGCAGATCACTTACTTATCGCTTTTCACAGGTGGCCTTTTTCTCGGCATGTATGCTGGCTGACCTTGAGCCTTTCCCCGCGCCTGTTATGAAGGCACTTATTACCGGGCATTTAAGAAGCTGGCTTAGGAGAGATATCTTTGACGGAAACAAGATGCTCACCATAGGCTACGGATATGCAAATCTCCATATGAGCGAGCGCTATAATGCGCAGGGTTCTCCCTATTGGGCTCTTAAGACATTTGCATTCCTGATGCTGCCCAAGGATCATCCTTTCTATACGGAAAAGCCGCAGGCGGATATCAGCCCTTTGTGGAAGGAACCCGTATGCTCCATGAAGCATGCGGATATGCTCGTATATCATTACGGAAATCACACAACGGCCTATGTTCCGGGAGTATACAGCCCAAGGGGACATGGACATATAGTCGAAAAATACGGAAAATTCGCATATGATTCAAAGTTTGGCATAAGTGTAAGCCGCTCGCAGTATGAGCTCTGCGAGTGCGCCCCCGACTGCATGCTGGCCTTTCTGATAGACGGATATGTGTATGTGCGCAGGATATGCGAAAAGCATTCAATAGAAGATGATTCGGTTGTATCTGTCTGGAGCCCGTATCCCGGTATCAAGGTACGAACGACTTTAACACCAACAGCGGAAGGCCATATCCGTGTGCACGAGATAGAGAGTGAGATCGAATGCACGGCAATAGACAGCGGATTTGCGGTAAGGCGCGATGATACATGTATCGTTGATGTAAATGTTAGCGATGATAAAAATGTCAGCTTCGCAGCAAACAAGTACTGTGAGTGCAGTGTAACGGGTACAGTTACCGAAGGATCGGATTTTTCAGACGATCCGGTTTCCGCACATTCTTATATCGCCGATCCCAATACTCATCTGATGTATCCCAAGACGCTGATACCTGCTGTTGAGTACAGGATCCGCAAGGGCAGAAGCATACTTAAAACAGAGATTAAGAGCGTATGGTACGAATAAGCCGGAACCATTAAAAATACACGCCTGACATATATATGTCGGGCGTGCATTTTACTTTACAGACGATCTCGTCAATTTGATGTAAGCGCGGTTTTATGTTACAATATTTATGTTTGTAGATTGTTTTGAGGTGAACCGTATGCTTGCACTCAAGATCGTATTTATCATACTTGCCGCTGTATCCTTCTCTTTGGCTGTAATCGGTGCGGTGAGCAGGAGAAAGAATATCGGTTTTATCATCACATCCCTATTGATAATGGGATGTGATATGATATGTATTGCCGTTTTAGGTGTTAATAATGCCGGGCAGGCGCAAAATGTCCTGTTGCCGTATTATATCCTGCATGCTCTGATCCCTGCCACCTATATATTTATGGTCATATTGGTGGACAGGTACAGGAAGTATTTTTATTTTATGATCCCGGCCTGTGTGGTCAGTCTGTATCAGGTTGCCATCATCATAAGCCAGTATTCCGGCAGACGTATTCTTCTTTTCTCCAAAAAGATATTTTTCAAAAACGCATTCTGGGTAGCCGTTATGGATTCCAAGAACGACGGTCTGTTTTTCAGCTTCAGGTCTTATACTATCGCAATGTATGTCCAGGCTTTGATAGGGATCATCATTTTGATCCTTTGCATCAGAAGGTCTAATCGTATCTTCAGAGAAAGATACTACGTATTTCTGATAATAGCTGCGATATATATTTCAGCGGAAATCCTGCGTAATTCATTTTCACTTCCCATATGGATGCTCTGCATTGTTTACAATATTATTTCAGGCATCAGCCTGTATTTTACGGGCGTTTTCTCGCGAAAAAGACTAAGAGAATGGTCGCTTGACAGCTTTGCAAACGATATGAGTGACGGTCTGATCCTCTATGACAAGTATAATGACCTGATCCATATCAATGACATGATCAGGAACACTTTGGATAAGGAGCTTGTCGAGGAATTCAGAAATATTGATAAGCTCACTTCCTGGCTTGAAGAAAACAGGGATCCCGAAAATGAAGGAAGCGTTAAGTACATATCGGATGATGAAGAGCGGTTTTTCAGAGTGACGGTAAAAGAGATCGGCGGATCCGACTCCAAAGTAGGTACGCTTTATATCCTGCATGACAACACCAACACCATCACAAGGATAAAAGCCATGGAGAGGGCTAACGAGGAGCTGGAGAGAGCAAGCCGCATGAAGTCAGATTTTCTGGCAAATATGAGCCATGAGATCCGCACTCCCATGAATGCCGTGATAGGTATGGCTGAGATAGCGATGAGGGAGGATGACCATTCCAAGATCATTGACAGTCTTCTTCAGATCCAGAGCTCCGGAAAGAATCTTCTGAATATAATCAATGATATTCTGGACTATTCCAAGATAGAGTCCGGAAAGATGGAGATAATGGAGGAGGATTATGTTCCCTTCACTGAACTGCAGGAGATCGTAAACATCCTCTCCACCAGAATAGGGGATAAGAACCTTGAGCTTTATATGCTCACCAAGGGAATACTTCCGCATAAGCTGCATGCCGATGCCATGCGTATCAGGCAGATCATAATCAATCTTGCCAATAATGCGATCAAATTCACCAGAGAGGGCTCTGTGGTGATAGTGGTAAGATGCGATCCGGCCGGTGAAGGAATGGTTGAGATGACCGTTCACGTGCTCGATACCGGAATAGGCATCAGAAAAGAGGATATAAGCAAGCTGTTTGTCAGCTTCCAGCAGCTTGATTCAAAGCGAAACCGCGAAGTGGAAGGCACCGGACTCGGTCTTGCCATCTCCCAGAAGCTGGTGCAGGCTATGGGCGGCACTATCGGAGTGGAGAGTGAATACGGAAAGGGATCTGATTTCTGGTTCAAGATCCCGGTTAAGGTCACGGATCCCGCAAACGATATCAAAATCGAAAAAGCCGATGAGAAATATGCTTTTGCCATAAATGAAAAGGATATCCTTGTAAATGAATTTGTGGATGAAATGGAGAATCTCGGGGTAAACTGCAGGATGATCCGCTCGCTCGATGAATATGTGCCCACAGGCAGAAAGGATTTTATTTTTATTGAGGAATATCTGTATATCGAAAGTACAAGGAAATTCTTTACAGAGCATCCCGATGTGACCGGTGTGGTGCTGGTAGGGCTCAGCTCCGAGTTTAAGCCTGCGGAAAAGAATGTTCACATAATGCACAGGCCCGAGACCACCATGAACATGGTCAACATCCTGAACGGTAAATATACGGACTACAGGCTGGTGGACAGAAAGAAAGCCTTTACAATAGATTTTACGGCACCTGATGCCAATATCCTTGTGGTGGACGATAATGCCATCAATATTTCCATAGTGGAGGGGCTGATGGCACCAATGAAGCTGAAGATAGAAGGGGCCGACGGCGGCAGGCAGGCCATCGAGAAGGCACTGGCGAAGGATTACGATATTATCTTTATGGATCATATGATGCCCGAGATAGACGGAGTAGATGCCACCAGGCAGATAAGGGAAGCCAGGGAGAAGGAAGGAAGGAAACAGCCCGTTATCATCGCACTTTCAGCTAATGCCATGGAAGAAGCCAGAAAGCTTTTCGCCGAAGCCGGAATGAATGACTTTGTGGCAAAGCCTGTAGATGTGCGCATTCTTACTGCCAAGATAAAAGAGTGGCTCCCTCCCGAAAAGATAATAGAAAAGGTCGAAACTGTAGAGGAAGATACCGGATCGGAAATAGATAAGGTGACCATAAAGGTCGACGAGATCGATGTTGAAACAGCCGTCAAAGGATTCGGTTCTGCCGCTCTTTTTGAAAAGATAGCTAAGGAGTACTATATTACAGGCGAAGGCAAGCTCGGCGAGATACGCGAATCCTTTACAAATGAGGACTGGGAGGGGTATACTATTAAGGTGCATGCCTTAAAGAGCGCCTCCAGACAGATAGGAGCAATGGCTCTCGGAGATGAGGCAGAAGCGCTTGAAAAAGCCGGTAAGGCCGGGGATATTGAAACGATCAAAGCAGAAACAGATGCGCTCCTTGCCCACTTTGCAAGTCTTCTTAACAAGATGAAGGAGTTTTGCGAAGAGGAAGAGGAAGTTTCCGATAAGCCTCGTATCGAGATGGAATTACTGGATTCCCTTTTATCGGAGATGGAAGAGGCCTGTGATGACCTGGATATGGACAGAATGGAAGGCATCAGGGATAAGCTCTCGGAGTATTCCTACGATGAGGCTGTGGCCGGGTTTATCAAGTCACTTTCAAGAGCTGTAAGTGATATGGATACGGATATCTGCACTGAGATAATAGGGAACATTCGCGCTGTAATGTAGACAATGAGCATTTGTCCGACGCAGGGAGAAATGATTATGAATAAAAAGATTATTTCCGCACTCCTTACTATCGTGATGACATCTGCCGCACTGGCGGGGTGTACCGGAGGAGATAAGGAAGACAGCGGTCTGGCCAACACAAACAAGGTGGATAATGCAATAGAAAACGCATCGGCTGTGGCGGATACTACGGGATTTGTTTACACCGGAGAGGCTCCGATCACAAATGAGGGCGGAAAGCTTAAGATACTTGCGCAGGAATCGAATTATTCCTTTGTCGATATTGGCAGTGCACCTATTGTGCTCAAGGTTTTTGAGGAGGCCGGAGTATCGCCGGAATGGCAGCTTTATGCCTATGATACTTACGAAGAAGAAGTATCACCCATATTGAACTCGGGAAAGATCGATGCAGATATAATTAAGATCCCCGATTCGGGCGATCCAAATCAGGTATATATAAAATCGGGGCTTTTTGTACCGCTGGATGAATTCTTTGATTATATGCCGAATTACACAAAGTGGCTTTCGGCACACCCTGTGGAAAAGGCTGAGCTTACAGCGGAGGACGGGCATATTTATTATGTTCCCGGTCTCAATGTGGCTGACGATTATCAGCCCTGCCTTATGTATAATCAGGTATGGCTTGATAAAGCCGGAATGACCGCGCCCGATAATCTGGATGATTTTGTAACGCTGCTCAGATATTTTCGTGATAATGACATGAATGATAACGGTGATCCCTCGGATGAGATACCGATGAGCATCATGAAGGAATTCATCCCCTATATGTTCGGCCCCGCATTTGGGCTTGACCTTGTGAGCGGCTTCCAGGCTGATGATCAGGGCAATGTCTTTTATGCTTATGCCGATTCGGAGAATTACAGGGATTATCTCGCTTTTGTAAACAGCCTTTATGCGGAAGGCCTTCTTGAAGAAGGGTTTGAAGCGCTTGACAGGGATATGGTCATCGACAGGATATCCCAAGATCTGACCGGAGTTGCTTATGATTTCAGCTGGGCAATGTCCATGATGTATTCGAATGTGCTGCCGTATTATGATGGAACCGCCGCCACTGCATTTGTGGGTGCGGCGCCCCTATCCGGAAAGCAGAAGGGCTTTTATGTAGGAAGAAATTCACTTGCGGGAATGTTCGGTGTCAATACAGGTTCATCACAGATAGAGCTTGCTTGTAAATTCCTTGATTACGCCATGAGTGACCACTGCCAGGATTATTACCAGTGGGGATTTGAGGGAGAGAGCTATATTGTAAATGCCGACGGAAGCCGTGCTTATACGGATCAGGGAAATGACAATGAGTGGCTACAGAAGTTTGGCATCAATCCGGCGTTTGTTCTGCCTGCAGCGCAGTCTGTGGAGGCCACGGATATTCTTGTAGCACCCTGGCATGCCGAGATAAACCGTGAGCTTGTCCGGTATATCAGACATCCCTGGCCCGATATTTATGCCACAACAAAGGAAAGCGATACCGCAAATCTATATTTGCCTGACATCCAAAGCTTTGTTGACAGCAGCGCATTGGATTTTATTACCGGAAAGAAAAATACAGAAGGAGATTTTGACGATTACATCGCAGAACTTGAAGCGCTTCATCTTGACGAAGTTGTTGAGATAAAGCAGGCGCAGTATAACAGATATCTCAAGGCTTTAAAGTGATGATCGGAAATTAAAATGGCAAAAAAACAGTCTCCGATAATTGTAAACGGATATGCATTTTTTAATGAGCAGGATGCACTTCTTGCCGAAAGTGAGCGCAAAAAAGTCGAGTATCTCCATGCACATATGGAATTAAAAGACCCCGACAAGATAATGGCGGTGTACAAGAAGGCACTCGACGACAGGATGTTCAGGACACCCATAGGCGTTGATTTTTTACGAGAAGTGCAGACTTTTCTTATAGAGCAGTGTGATTTTCCCGAAAGTGATGTGCCTGCAATTCCTCTTTATGTTGAATATGATAAAGAGCTTAAGGAACGTGAGGTCATCAATCACAGGAAGATCAGTGAAAAGAAAGATGCGAAGGGTAATAAGGTACCGTTCATATTTGTGTCGGTTGTGCTCAACATTGCACTTCTGGCCGCAGTGATAGCGATGTATGTTATAACGCTCAACTCCGATCAGCCCAACATTCTCAATTATGAGACGGCGATTACCAATAAGTATTCCTACTGGGATCAGGAACTTACCGAAAAAGAGCAGGAGCTGAGAGCAAGAGAAGCCGAGATCAAGCTTCGGGAGGAAGAATTAAATAAATAATGGGAATACCGAAAGTGCTCATTGTGGATGATGAGGACAGTATAAGAGAACTTGAGAAAGAGGCTCTTTCAAAGAGTGACTGTTTTATCCTGGAGGCATCTGATGGGAGAAAAGCCATAGATATCTTTTTTGAGACAAAAGATGTTTCACTTATCCTTCTTGATATTACAATGCCAGACATGGATGGCTTTGATGTGCTGAAGGAAATAAGGGACTTTTCCGATGTACCCGTGATAATGATCGCCGCACGCCGCGACGAAAATGAGGAACTGAAAGGATTTGCCCTTGGCGCAGATGACTATATAAGCAGGCCTTTTTCTTTAAAGGTGCTTGCAGCCAGAACGGAAAGCTTGCTCCGCCGTGCAAAAATAGCGGAAAAAGAGGATGTGCTGAGTATAGGCCCTATAAGGATCGACAATACCGCGCATCAGGTATATGTGGATGACGAGCCGATAGATTTAAGTTACAAGGAATACAAGCTTCTGTGCTTTTTTGTAAAAAACAGGGGGATCGCATTATCGAGGGAAAAGATCCTTGACAGCGTGTGGGATTATGATTATTTCGGTGATGCGAGAACTATCGATACACATGTCAAAAAACTGAGAAGTAAGCTCGGAAAGGAAGCCGGGAATCTTATAAAGACAGTATGGGGGATGGGATATAAAATGGAGGAGGATCCGGTAAATGATTAAGGATCAAACCTTCATTGGAGGTAGAGGATTATGAATCTGACGTTTAACACTTTTTATGAACAATTGCTTTATGAAACAGGTGTGCTGAAGCGCATTTCCGAAGAAACAGCTTTTACGGAGTATCTTGTGAGCGTTGAAAACAGGGCAACTCAAAGCCCGGCACTTTCCGCAGATCTCAGAAAAGAACTGATTCAGAACACAATGATATATCAGTCCAGAATGATCGCCGCCGGGCGCATGCAGGGCTGTAACTATATGGAACTTGTTTATCCCGGAATGGGTGTCCCGGTAGTGGCGGAGGCTATGACTGCTCCACAGCCGGCGCAGGTTCCTGTAACACCTCAGCCTGTGCCACAGCCTGCATTTACGCAACCCCAGCCGGCGCCGGTTCCTCAGCCCGTGCAACAGCCTGTGAATGTACAGCCGCAGCCTGCATTCGTGCAGCAACAAGCTCAGCCTGCTACTGCGCCTCAACCTGCTGCATCTCCGCAGCCTGTACCGCAGCCGCAGCCGCAGGCCGCTCCCATAAGAGAAAAGAAGCCCGGTGCGGAATATGCTGTGGGCGGAATAGTGCTCAGCGTTCTGGGAACAGCTCTGATCCTTACCGGATTTGTCATGCTTGCCGTAAATTTCTTCGACAGCTTCTGGCAGGGCATGAGCCTTTATCTTGTATGCGGCATTTTGATGCTTGTTTCCGAGCTGCTCATCAGAAGACTTGTAAAGAAGCTTTCGTATGTATTTTCGGGTCTCGCCATAGCCGGATTCTTTGTTGTGACTCTGATAAATTACTTTGTCCTGGGCCTGTATAATTTCTGGGTGACGATGATACTCCTCTTTGTGCTTTCGTGCCTGACCGGAGTGTTCGGATATTTCAAGAAGGCTTTTCTGTTTACTGTTATCGGATATTGCAGCGTATTTCTCGGTATTTCTCTTATCGGAAATACATACGGAGATGTGGAGTATCTTTCACTGATCTGCATCATGCTTTTCCAGACGGCGCTCTGGCTTGCAATGCCCATTGAGAAAAAATACGGAAAGGCTTTTTCCATAATTCAGATCGTCGGAAACATTGTCCTTATGGTTACGGCATGCAGCAATAACACCAACGGATTTATTTTCTCAAGCTACAGAATGAACGGATTATGGCTTTCAATCTTTGTATCGGTAAGCTTTATCATGCTCCTTACGATCCTGTTTGTAACGGGATTAAGATTCTGCAGATACAGCGAGACAGGAACCGGAGAAAAGGTTCGTCCTGTGGCGCAGATAGTGCTGGTAGCTGTCGGAACCGCCTTTTATTCCGTGTTTAAACTTGTCACAGTACAAGAGATTTATTCTGACCTTCACGCCAATATTGAGCTGTTTGTATCGACGCTTTGTTTCGTGCTTGTTGGTGCGGCTTTTGTCTTCTTCCTGATGAGAAAGAAGATAGAGCTTTGGCAGCCGATTATATTCTATGTGCTTATAATGTCATTCTTTACTGTGTTGGGTATCAAGGAAAGGTCGGTGGCATCAGCGGGACTTTCCGTTGTACTTGCCGGCAGTATCTGTGCAGCAAGATTTCTTAAAAAGCCATCGCTTAAAGTATGCGATCTTGTCATGAAGGTACTGTATTCAATAGTAGCTATTGATATAGCATATAATTATGCTTACGAGCCCGGCCATTATATCGTGATCGCAGCACTGGTACTTGCTATTGCGGCAGGAAGCGGATTCCTTTGCCCTTCCGAGACCATACTTACCGCCACACTGATATTTGCGGTATGTCAGCTTTCCTCTTATAAACTATGGCTCATACTTATATCCGGAATTATAATGCTGACGGTATTTGTATTCCATAATGTAAAATGGCTCAGACCTAAAGTGATACTTGTATATGACATACTTGCAATGATCACAATGGTATTCGTGCTGGGATTTTTGAATCATCCTTTCTACAAGAACGATATGATCACCGCGCTTCTTGTGTTCTGCTTTGGACTGGCAACTCTCATCCAATACCTGCAGAAGAGCTACGGAATGTTCTTTGCCGGGAAGATGATGCCGATAGCGGTTTATCTTACATATTTTGTATTTATACTCAGGATCAAAGAAGGCTTTGTTACCAGTGCCATACTTATGGCAGTAGCGCTGATCTGCGTGGCTCTGGGCTTTTTGATGAATCAGAAATCTGTAAGGATATACGGTCTGGTGCTTTCACTGTTTGTTTGTCTGAAGCTTGTGATCTTTGACTTTGCAAGTGCGGCATCTCTTGTTAAGACCATTATGTATTTTGTAGTGGGTATCCTTGCTCTTGTTATAGCAGGTGTGTATATTGTGTCAGAGATGATGCTTTCAAGAAAGAATCAGCAGCTTTTGCAGGAACAGGCTGCAGCAGCGCAGAACCTGCCTGTACAGAATGCCCCTGTTCAGAATGCGGTATATCAGGATCAGAATAATCTGAATAATCTGTAATGATCAAAACATAAATACAAAAAAGCGGTACATTCATTTTCGGAATGTACCGCTTTATTTAATTATGTATAAGTGGATAATTTAATCTGTTTAAAAATCGTTTGATCAGGTCACATCATTGTCTGTTCTAATGCCTTTTTCTGCATCAACCAGATTCTGAAGCGTGGTTTCTGCGATGGCAGCGAGAGCCTCCATGGTGTAGAAGCCCTGATGTGATGTTATCATTACATTAGGGAAAGCAAGAAGCCTTGCTGTTACGGAATGCTCCATAATGTCATCCGAACGGTCTTCATATACATTTCCTGCTTCTTCTTCGTACACGTCAAGTCCCACGCCCAGGAATTTCTTAAGGCGTATTCCTTCGATAAGCTCATTGGTGTCAACAAGCGCCCCACGGGAGGTGTTTACAAGGATCACGCCATCTTTCATCTTTTTAATGTTTTCAAGATTGATCATGTGATATGTTGAATCCATGAGAGGGCAGTGGAGCGAGATAAGGTCACTCTGTGCAAGCAGTTCATCAAAGGATACATATTCCACGAAATCCTTAAGAGAAGGGTTCTCATATACATCATATGCGATGACACGCATCCCGAAGCCTCTGCATATACGGCACATAGCCGCCCCGATCTTTCCGGTTCCGACGATACCTGCAGTTTTTTTATAGAAGTTTACCCCGCGTAATCCTTTGAGGCTGTAATCGTTCTCGCGAACTTTGTTATAAGCCTTATAAAGCCTTCTGTTAACGGCAAGTGCGAGAGCCATGGCAAGCTCGGCCACGGATTCGGGTGAATATCCGGGAACCCTCTTTACGGTTATTCCGAGCTCTTTTGCCTTTTCAATATCAACATTATTGAAGCCGGCACATCTCATAAGCACGGTTTTTACTCCGCATTCCTTGAGTATCTCGAGGGTCTTTGCCCCCACATCCGCACTTACAAATGCACATATCGCATCATAACCTTTTGCGAGAGTGGCTGTTCTGGGCTCAAGCTCGGGGTCGATATAATCAACCTCCACGCCTTCATAGCCCGGGATCAGCGGATCGAAGGATCTTTTATCATAAATCTTGGCAGCATAAAACAATACTTTCATATCTAAGTCTCCTTTCAGGATAAAATATGTTTAGTTAATAATAGCACCAAAGTGCTTATTTACGCAATAAATCTTATGATTTATAGGTATGGTATCCGGTGTGGGTTTTGTTCTTCCATTCTAAGCGGTCTGGATTGTTCGGATTTGACTTTTTCCGGGTGATTTTGTATAATTTGATAGGGTATTGGGGCTTTGGACTTACACTGAACAGCCAAAATTATATAGAGCAGACCCGGGGAACAGCAAATGAGATTATCAAACCTTAAATACAAGAAAGTCTTTATTATTTTACTATCTCTTTTATGTTTAGGTAATACAGTAGCCTCAGGTTTATTGGCAAGGATTCAAAAGCCTTTACAGTTGGGAAATTTATCATTGCCCACAAGCAGCCTTAACGGTTGCCTTCAGGCACTTTCTTTTTCATTTTGCCTGCTGATGGTAATGATCGATTATAATTTTGGCCTTGTATGTTCACTGATAGTGATCTCGATATCGGTCGTTGGTGCGGGACAGGCCATAGTAAGGTCAAGAAGCCTTTTGTCCATACCCAGTATCATTAATTCGATATTTTATAGTTTAGCTCTTATCATTATCAGCGGTCAGTTCAGACAGAGCAAAAAAGCCGAGCTCACGGATAAACTGACAGGCCAGATCAACCGCTACGGTTTTGAAGAGATCATACATAGAAAGATCAGGTCTTTCGAGAAAGGCACCATCATATTCCTTCATATAAAGGGATTTACCGACATCAATACCAATCTTGGCAGAAGCAATGGTGATATTATCCTCAAGACGGTTTCTGACAGGATCGGTCAGGTTATAGTGGGTAAAGGAGAGGCATACAAGCTGGAGGGAGCTGAGTTTGCCATATTTATCCGCGAGGGAACCGATTGTGAGGAACTGGTTAAAACTCTCATTGCCATAATCGAAGAAAAGATAGAAGTTAAGATCGGCGAGACGACCTCTAACGTATATGTGAATGTTAAGGCCGGTATTGCAGACTGCCTGAACGGATATGTCAATCCCGACACTCTTATGAAGAATGCAGATATCGCCATGACTTATGCAATGCGCAATGAAGATATCAAATACTGCTTCTATAATGAGAGGATCAAAAAGGGTAGCGAAAGAGAGCATGAGATCGAGGGATACATCAAGGATGCTCTTAATAAGGATTATTTTTATCTTGTATTTCAGCCGCAGTTTTCCATTACCGATAAGAAGCTGAGAGGCTTTGAGACACTTATCCGCATGAAACTCCCGGACGGAACCATGGTGAGCCCTGCCGAGTTTATAAGCGTTGCCGAGAAGTCGGATCTTATACTCAGAATAGACGATTTTGTAATGCGCAGAGCAATGGAGGAGTTCAAGGATACGTGCCTTGAATACGATAAGTCCTTTATACTTTCCATCAATATTTCAGCCAAGGATATCGCTCTTGAAGGGTTTACCGAAAAACTTATCGAGATCGCAGAATCCATAGGATTCCCGAAGGAGTGTCTTGAAGTTGAGATTACGGAGTACTCATTTGCAAAAAGCGCCGAAGCTACCATCGGAAATATCAAAAAGCTTCGCGAGAGCGGCGTGATGATCGCCCTCGATGATTTCGGCACCGGATATACATCACTTTCGCAGCTGCTCAACCTTCCCATCAATCTTCTTAAGATCGATAAGAGCCTTGTTGACAGCATAAAGAGTAACGAGACAAATAAAGACTTTATTAACGCCGTAATATACATGGGTCATCTTATGGAGTGCGAAGTTATCGCGGAGGGTGTTGAAGATGAGGAGCAGCTTTCACTTCTTCACAAGCTGGGATGTGATTTCGTGCAGGGATTTGTATGGGGTAAACCCACTGATTTTGATTCGGCAGTACTTGTCTGCAGGCAGAGTGTATGAAAAGGTTTAATCTGAAAAAAGGAATGATCATTTCAGCATCAGCATTGTTTACCACAATGCTGTTTTCTGCGTGTGCAAATGCAATCCCGGATCTTTCTCCCGCCGATGAACAGCGGGTAGGTGAGTATGCCGCGATGGTGATGCTCAAATATGACGCAAGCCACCGTTCAAGGCTTGTTGATCTGACCAAGGTTGTTATACCGGAGCCCGAGCCGGAAGAGGTCGCGCCCGAACCTGAACCCGAACCGGAAGAACCGGCTAGCCCGGAAGAAAACGAAGAGGATCAGGAGCAGAGTGTCAATGTGGTTGACAACACAGGCAACGTCTCCGAAGAAGAAATGAATTATACTCAGGAAGAAGTGCTTGGATTAGCCGACGGTGTCTCTCTTATCTACAGAGGGTACCAGTTCCTGTCGAGCTATCCCGAAAACCCTGTTGACAGCGCATTCAGCCTGGATGCCACAGCAGGTAAAAAGTTTCTGGTGCTCAATTATACGCTTTACAATCAGTCCGATACATCGCAGAGCTTTAATTTCATGGGTGACGGAGATGAGAAATATGTATTTAAGGCTGTCATTAACGGCGATCTGACACGCACAGCCCTGATAACACTTCTCATGGATGATCTTTCCACTTTTACGGGTACTGTTGAGAGCGGAAGCGGAGAGGATCTTGTCCTTTTGTTTGAGATTGATGAATCGATCGATGTAAGCTCTATAGAGCTTGTTATCAAGAACACTTCAATCAGCAGTTCAGTTATCCTTGAGTGAGATTTTTTGAAATATGATATATACAATTACTTTTAATCCCGCTATTGATCATATCATAAGGCTTTCTTCGCCTTTTAAGGAAGGAGGCCTTAACAGGAGCAGTAGTGAGGATTATTTTATTGGCGGAAAAGGAATAAACGTCTCAATAATACTTAAGGAACTGGGCTTTGAAAGCACAGCTTTCGGATTTCTGGCCGGCTTTACGGGGTGCGAGATATTGCGAGGAGTTGAAGAAAAAGGCATAATCCCGGATTTTGTTATGCTGAAGGAGGGCAATTCAAGGATCAATGTAAAGCTTAAGGGGGCAGACGGATCAGAGACGGAGATTAACTCGGGCGGGCCTGATATTCCGGGCGAAAAAACAGAGGAATTCATGGAGAAACTATCTGCCCTGCATGAGGGCGATTGCCTTATCATTTCCGGAAGTGCACCAAAATCTCTCGGTAAAGGGATCTGTGAGGATATTCTCAAAAGACTTGTCGACAAGAAAGTAAAATGTGTTGTCGATACATCTGATACGCTTGAAGAATCCTTAAAATACAAACCTTTTCTTATTAAACCGAATCTCGAAGAGCTGGGAAGCCTGTTTGATAAAAACATCACCGGTTATGATGAGATCGTAAGCTGTGGGCGTGAACTTCAGAGGAGGGGTGCGCAGAATGTACTTGTTTCCATGGCTGCAGAAGGTGCCGTATTGTTAACTGAGGACGGAAGAGTGATCTCTCATGAATCCCTTAAAGGTGATGTGAAGAATTCTGTCGGGGCCGGAGATTCCATGGTTGCAGGATTTATTGCGGGATACCTGAAGTCGGGTGATTATTCGGAGGCATTAAAGCTGGGCATAGCTGCGGGAAGTGCCACCGCATTTTCGGATGATCTGGCAACAGGAGAATATATCGGTAGAATGTATGAACTTTTATGAGAACAATAAAGCAGAGGGCATAGTTTGCTCAAAGGGCATAGGTATCGGCAATGTCGTTTTTGTTGAAAAAAATGACATTAATTTTGATGCGGTAAGACCGGAAAATGCTCAGGATGAGATAGCAAGATACAAAGAAGCCCTTTCCAGGTTTATCAAAAGAACATCCGAATTTGCGGATGAACTGGAAAACAGTCTGGGAAAGGAAGATGCGGAAATATTAAGATCGCATATTTCTTTGGCGGAAGACCCTGAGTTGGACGGGCTTATAGTTAAAATGATATTATCCGGAAAATGTGCCGAGGCTGCGGTATCCGGCGTGTGCAACATTTTCAGCAAGATGTTTGCAGGGATCGAGGATGAAGTGATAAAGCAGAAATCACTGGATATAATTGATGTTAAAAGGCAGCTTCTTAATACTCTGCTGGGCACGGAGGAAAGCACCGGTTTTGAAAAAGGAAGTGTTATTGCTTCCAAGGATATAGAACCTTCGCTTGTGGCGGTACTCTCGCCCGATAACATAAGCGCTATCATAACCGAAAACGGAAATGAAAACTCTCACAGCGCTATTCTGGCAAGAGCACTCAGGATACCATTTGTATCCGGCATCGAAAATATCGAAGAAAGACTTGTCAGCGGTACAGAAGTAATAGTTGACGGATTCAGTGGAATAGTTTACATAAGTCCGGATCCTGAACTTAAAAATGCATACGAAGAAAGAAAACAAAAGGCTAAGGATAAAGAACTGGAATATGAAGCTTTTCGAGGAAAGCAGACTTTTACCGGGGATGGAAAAAAGATCAGTCTTATGTGCAATGCATCCGGGCTTCCGGACCTTAGAAATGCCATAGAAAATGATTGTGAAGGAATAGGACTTTTCAGAACGGAATTTCTCTTTATGCGCTCGGATCATGCACCTACCGAGGAGGAACAGTTTGATCTGTATCAGAAGGCTGCGCAGCTTCTTGACGGGAAGCCGCTCACGATAAGAACGCTGGATATAGGCGGAGATAAGAATATACCTTACCTCAAAATGAAGGAAGAGAGTAATCCTTTTCTGGGATTAAGGGCTATCAGATATTGCCTGAAAAAGAATCCGGAGCTGTTTAGATCACAGATACGTGCTATTCTGAGGGCAAGTGCTTTCGGAAATATAAGGATCATGCTTCCGATGATATCGGATGTACCGGAAGCCGTAGAGGCCAACCGGATCATAAGCAAAGTGAAGGATTCTTTGAGGGAAGAGGGAATCGAATTTGATGAAGGAATAAATGTCGGTTGCATGATAGAAACTCCTTCGGCGGCTGTGATATCGGATATACTTGCAAAGCATTTTGATTTCTTTTCAATAGGGACGAATGATCTGACCGGTTATGTGATGTGCAGTGACAGGGGGAACTCCGAGACGGCTTATCTGTATTCTGTGTGTCAGCCTGCTGTATTAAGGCTTGTGGAAAAAGCATCAAAGAGTGCACGTGAAGCCGGTATACCCATAAGTGTATGCGGAGAAGCAGCGGCGGATGACAGGCTTTTGCCCTTATTTATTGATTATGGGATCACGGGGCTTAGCATATCCCCCGGAGAGGTGCTTGAAAAGCGCATGCTGATTTCTCGATTAAACAGTGAAAACGCTGCGGATATCGCTGCGAATATACATAAACTTGAAACGGCCGAAGAGATAATCAGTTACCTGAATGAGTTCTGAAGGGTTGCATCAGTTTACATAATTCAAAACATAAGCGTTTATAAGAAAAAAATGTGCAAAATTTTCTGTTTTCTGTTTCATTTTCTGTCAATTATGTTATAATTCTTAATAGGTGTATACTCTTTGAGTGAACCAGTATTTTATTAAAATGTCGCCAGAGCGGCGGAAATGAGGTTTTGATGGATACAAAGATCTTACTTGAGAATGGTACGAACGAACTTGAGATCCTTGAGTTTACGCTTGGTAATTTTTCATACGGAATTAATGTAGCCAAGATCAAGGAAATAATTTCTTATCAGCCGGTTACCCCTGTTCCTAATTCACATCCGAGCATTGAGGGTATATTCATGCCGCGTGATATCATGATCACGGCTATAGACCTTAAGAACTGTCTCGGAAGAGGCACATCCGAACCTAAAGGACTTTTCATCATCACCAATTTCAACAGTCTTAATATTGCATTCCATGTTGATGCTGTTCTTGGAATCCACAGAGTATCATGGAGAAACATCATCAAGCCCGATGCTACGATATCATCAGCCGAGGCCAGTGTTTCAACCGGTATCATCAAAAAGGACGATCAGCTTATCATCATTCTCGATTTCGAGAAGATTGTAAGTGACATTAATCCCGAGACGGGGCTTAAGGTCAGTGAGATCGCTGAGCTCGGTCCCCGCAGCAAGAGCGAAGTTCCTATTCTTATCGCAGAGGATTCACCTCTTCTTAACAAGCTTATCGTCGATTCGCTTACCAAGGCAGGATATGAGAATCTTATCCACACCGAGAATGGTCAGAAGGCATATGATGTAATCGTTCAGTGCAAGAATGAGGGCTCTCTCGATGAGCATGTAAAGATTCTTATCACCGATATCGAGATGCCCGAG
Organism: uncultured Lachnospiraceae bacterium; assembly: GCA_947164865.1. Classification (GTDB taxonomy): domain Bacteria; phylum Bacillota; class Clostridia; order Lachnospirales; family Lachnospiraceae; genus AC2028. Next base: position 18,910 of record CAMUYA010000017.1, on the reverse strand, counting down.
ATGGACGGTCACAGGCTCACAAAGCTTGTTAAGAGTGATGAAAAGACAAAACATATTCCTGTCATCATATTCTCGTCACTGGTTAATGATGAGATGAGAAAGAAGGGTGAGGCACTCGGTGCAGATGCACAGCTTTCTAAGCCGGAGATCGGAAATCTTGTAAGGATCGTAGATGGCCTCGTAGAAAAGTACCATCTGTAAGTTCTTTTCAAAATAGAGTATATAAGCCACTCCACTTGATGTGGAGTGGTTTTTTTTACCGATAATCACCTGCTTCGATAATTGTTCACTTTGGTAATTGTAACAGACCGGTGATTTTCTTACAGAGGTTATGAGGAACTTACGGTTAAGAAAAACGCTCTGCGATCTCTCACAGAGCGTTTTGTGTCTGATATTATATCGAACTTATTTGCTATCAGTTAACCTTGAAGAATGCTACGTTATCCTTGAGCTGGTCGGAGATGCTTCCGAGCTCGTTAGCCTCGTCAACTACAGAGGACATATTGGATGTCAGCTGAGTGATGGAAGCACTTGTTTCCTGAGTTGAAGCAGCGTATTCCTCCGAAAGGCTGGAGAGTGAATCGACTGCTCCCATGATCTTATCCTTACCGGCAGTCATATTGTCAACAAGCGAGGAGATCTCTTTATTGCCTTCTTCTGTTTCGCTAAGAAGCACAAGCATCTCATCAAAGGCTCTTGCCATTTTTTCAAGGGCTTCAGCTTCGTTGGTGGTAGCTTCCTTGATGCTTGCGGTAAGATTCTTGTTCTCATTGGAGTACTGGGTGATGGTGCTGAGCATGTTGGTGATTTCACCTGCCATCTGATTGGATTCCTCGGCAAGGCTCTTGATGTTATCTGCAACAACTGCAAATCCTTTGCCTGCTTCGCCTGCTCTCGCTGCCTCGATTGATGCGTTTAGAGCGAGAAGATTGGTCTGACTTGCGATTGAGATAATTCCTTCTGCAGCCTTCGATATCTCTTCAACAACCTCTGCAGTTTTTCCAACGGAATCCGCAACATGTCCGGCTTTCTCGTCTGTCTGTTCATCAGCCTTCTTGATCTCACCGAGCTGCTTCTGAAGTGATATGGATTCATCGTAGAGGGCTTTTACTTTTTCAAGATTGTTGTTTGCTGCATTCTGTACCCTGTCGATGCTGTCACCGATCTCAACAGTGATCTCTGCGGTGTTCTGCACATCCTCAGCCATGCTCATAGCGCCCTGAGCGAGCTCACCTACAGCTACGGAAATGTTGCTTGTATTCTCTTCGGAAGCTGATATGCTGTCCTTAGCGCTGTTAGCCTTGTCATTAACACTGTCCGCACAGTTTACAACATTTATAAGTGAATCTCTGAGCCTTGCTCGCATATCTTCCATTGATAACTCAACCTGGAAGAACTCGTTGAACATACTTTCGGTCTTTACTGTGTTTGCAAAGTCACCGCCTGCCATGTTACCGACAGCAGATACAATGTATTTAAGACTCTTTCGCATTATTACGATTATGACTATAGCAACTACAAGTACTGCGATAGAAAGAAGAAGGAAGATAACAACGCTTACGATAATACTTCTGAGAATTGCAGCTTCACGAGCTTCCTTCTGGGCAACTGCCCATGTTTCGGTAATATCTGTCATGTCGGAAAGAGAGGTACGGGCTGTCTCAAAATTCTGTATAAAGAGAGTGTAATCACCTGAACCTGTTTCCACATCGTATACATCTTCCCATGCCTTAAAGTTCTCGATACTATCCTTATAATGCTGCTCAAAAGTTTTGTCCTCGACAAGTGTACCGGTAAGGAGACTTGATTCTCCCTTCGCTACGGTGTAAGCAGCTTCCACTCTGTCCAAAACCTGCTGTTTATTGTCGTTATAGTCAGCAAGATATCCATCGGTAAGCTCTTTGAGCATTTCAGGGGGAACATCGGAGGGCGCAGCTGTAAGATCATGATACTGGATGGCGCCGATCATTGACTGGTAGAAGTCTCTGTCTGCATTGATCAGATTCTGGCTTATGTCATACAGGTGCTCATAGTACAGTTCTTCATCCTCTCTGGATGTGGACATTATCTGGCCGGTAAAATAACCAATGCTGGATATCAGCATAACTATAAGCAGGCCGCCGGCTACGAGTAATGACGCGGTAATGGTTAGAGCTTTCTTTTGTGTGTTCATGGCATTTTTCCTTTCTGTAATAAAGTCTTGCGAAGCCTTTTAAGGATTTTACCACAACAGGCATGCCTTTGTATATGCAAATCGGTAAAAAATGTGCGATTTTTCTGATTTTTCTTCTGTTGTACCGCAGGCGTTTTTGTGATAGAATAAATGAGTATTTTTATGCGTAAATACAGATCAAAAGGCTTCTTATTACAAAGATTGGATACGAAGAAAAATGTCATCAGAAGATTATCTTGACAAGCTCCTTAAACAAATGATGGGCGACATTGATCCGGCACAGGAATTTGCCGAAAAACCGGCAGAGCCCGAGCCTGCTTCCGAGGCCGCTCCTGAAAATAATACAGAGGAAATCACCGCATCGGATGCGGAAATCCCTTCAGTCGAAGGGGATATTCCTTCTATTGATGAAGAAATCACATCTATCGATACGGACATTCCCTCAATAGATACAGAAATCCCTTCGATCGAAGGGGAAGTTCCCTCCGTTGATACGGAAATTCCTTCGATTGATGAGCCTGATTTAATCCCTGATTCGGATGAGAAAATCATAATAGCCGAGCAGGTCGAAGAACCGGAACAGATTGAAATCCCTGAGCCGGCTGAGAATTCCGTGCAGGTCGAAGCGACTGAGATTGACCCGGAAGCTGAGTTGGTTGCAGAACCCGGGATCCCTGAATCCGTCTCACATGATATGGAAATCCCCATGGATGTTGATACTATGGGGGTTGTGATAGACAGCGCTCCTTCGCTTGAACCTGCTGAGGAAGCTCCGCTTGACTCTGAAATCGCCGATCTTATGGCTGACATCATGCCATCGTTTGATGCCGGTCTTTCTTCCGTTTCAGATGAATTGACCGCCGAAGCCCACAGAGAGCAAGAAAATGCTGAGGAACCGGCCATAGATATACCGTCTTTTGATAATCCCTCTGAAGAACCGGCCATAGATATACCGTCTTTTGATAATCCCTCTGAGGAACTGGCGATAGATATCTCGTCTTTAGATATTCCGGTTGAGATGCCTGCGGAAGATGCCCTTATAGAAGAAGCTCCCGCAGAAGAAATGCCCATAGATGAATTACCCGTAGATGAAGTACCCATAGAGGAAATTCCTGCAGAAGAGCCTGTAATTGAGGCTTCGTCTGAAGAACCGGGTTTAGATATTTCGTCGCTTGACATCCCTCTGGAAGAGACCGCCGAAGTGAGCGCTCCTTCAGAGGAAACTCCGGCCGACGATATCCTCAATCCCGACGATATCGCTGCGATGATCGAGCAGGAAAATATCGAGGCTACTGCAGAGGAGCCCTCAATTGAAATTCCTGAAATTGAAATTCCAGCAGAAGAGCCAGTAATTGAGGTTTCGTCTGAAGAACCGGGTTTAGATATTTCGTCGCTTGACATCCCTCTGGAAGCGACAGCCGAAGTGAGCGCTCCTTCAGAGGAGACTCCGGCCGACGATATCCTCAATCCCGAGGATATTGCGGCGATGCTGGAGCAGGAGACTGCAGAAGTACCCGCCGAAGAATCTGTAATTGATATCCCCTCCATAGATATTCCCACTGAGGAATCAATATCGAATGATGTCCCTGTCGAGGAACCGGCAATAGATATACCGTCTTTAGATATTCCGGATGAGCTGCCTGCGGAAGATGTCCTTATAGAAGAAGCTCCTGCGGAAGAGAGCACTCCCGTAGAAGAAATGCCCGTAGACGATGTACCCATAAAGGGAATTCCTGCGGAAGAAGCTCCGTCTGACGATATCCTCAATCCCGAGGATATTGCGGCGATGCTGGAGCAGGAGACTGCAGAAGTACCCGCTGACGAGTCTTCAAAAAGCACCACTGTGTCGCCCGATGAAGTAAGTTCGGATGATATTGCAACGCTTCTTGCAAACGAGAATACTATCTTTTTCGGAGACGAGCCTTCAACGGAGGGATCTGCTGAAGAAGAGTCCGTAGCGGAGGATACTCCGTCAGAAGAACCTGCGTCAGAGGAATCTGCTCCCGATATAGATTTCAATGCCGAGCTTGCTGCGCTGAATGCCGAGCTTGAAGCCGATGACGGTTTGGGCGAAGAAGACATTGAAGCTATGCTTGCAAAAGCACGTGAAGAAGGAGAGTCGGAGCAGATCAACGAAGAAATGCAGCTGAGAGATCTGATCGATACTTCAAATGACGGTGAAGTGGACGCGATCGGTGACCTGCTTGATAAAGCTGACAGAAACGAAGCTATTGATACCGGAGCTATAGACAGCATCAAGAACGGACCGGCTATGCCCGACCCGTTTGATGAAAGTGCAGCCATTAGAGAAGCAGCCGCTGATTCCAAGGAAGCCAAAAAAGCTGAGAAAAAGAGGCAGAAGGAAGAAAAAGCCGCTGCCAGAAAGAAGGCTAAAGAGGAAAAGGCTGCAGCCAAAGCGGCTAAAAAGGCAGCCGGAAAATCCGGTGCAAATGCTCCGGCAACTCCGGGAGCGGACAACATCAAAGCAGATCTTCATGATACGGATCTCAGTGATGTAGAAGCCCTTTTGGCCGGCGCTGAGATGGCAGGAAGCATGACTGATGCTCCCGCTTCGGATGCTTCAACAGGCGGCGATAATGGAAGAGTTCCGTTGTCAGAAGACAGTGTGGGCTATTCCGAACCCATGGAAGATGTTTTTTCCAATTTTGGACTTGATACAGGTGAGCTTTCTTCGGCAAATGAGGGATCAGCCGCTGATCTTATGGGGGCAGATACCACGGAAAGCCCGCAGGATATCGCATTACCTTCAGACGAAAGTATTTCGGTTGATGGGCTTTCACCCGAAGGTAACGATAGCGAAGCAGAGGGAAAGAAACCCTCCCTGCTTGACAAGATTAAAGGAATCTTCTCTAAGATCGGGGGTGCTCTTACCGAATCCGATGACGAAGAAGATGAAAGCGGTGAATTAAAGCTTTCCGACGAGAATGCACAAGTGCTCGAAGAGCTTGAGCAGGAGGGCGACGGAGGAAAGAAGAAGAAAAAAGATAAGAAGGCCAAGAAGGGGAAGGGCGACTCATCCGGCGCTGAAGGCGGAGAAGAAGGCGGAGAAGAAGGGGCTAAAAAAGAAAAGAAGCCCAAAAAGGAGAAAAAGCCTAAAAAGGAAAAAACACCTGCTCCCGATGACGGAAAGCCGGCAAAAACCATCTCCACCAAGAAGATCGCAATGGTTGTTATCGTTTGCGGAATGTTTGCCGCAGTGATCTTTATCATTGTCAGATTTGCCGGTGATTTCTCTATTAAAAAGGCAGGAAGAACAGCATTTAAGAACGAAGATTATCAGACCTGTTATCAGGATCTTTTCGGAAAAGATCTGAATAAAACCGAGACGATAATGTTTAATCGATCCGAGTGCATACTTCGCATCAGATTGTGGCTCAGAGAGTATGAAATCCTGGCGGATGAAGGCTCGGAGATAAGAGCGCTTGACAGTCTGATACAGTCAGTGAACGCCTATCCGGGACTCTATGCTTCATCGGTAGAATGGGGATGTCTTGATAAGGTTGAGCCTACATATTCGGAAATGCTTTCTATACTCAGTCAGAAGTATGGACTAAGCGCTGAAGAGGCAGTACTTATTGCTTCCGAACCGGATGATATCATATATACCAGAGTGGTAAATGCTATAGCGGGCGGAAGTTCCTATACTGATGCGATGAATGAGATAAACGGTATTTCTTCGGGAAATGAGGATGCTCCGCTTCCCGAACCGGAGCCTGAACCTTTATATGATCTTCTTCCGGAAGAGGATGGTGTGACAGGTGAAGGATTTGTTGAGAATAATGATTGATAAAAGGAACTTTCCAGATGATCGCAATTATTGATTATGATGCCGGAAACATCAAAAGCGTAGAAAAAGCAATACTCACATTTGGCGAAGAAGTTATTCTTACAAGAGACAGAGAAACTATTCTGTCTGCTGATGGCGTCATTCTCCCCGGAGTCGGTTCTTTTGGTGAGGCGATGCGAAAGCTGGATGACTACGGATTAACCGATGTGATAAGGAAGGTTGCCGATAAGAAGATACCCCTTCTCGGAATATGTCTTGGTCTGCAGCTGCTTTTTGAACACAGTGAGGAAAGCCCCGAAGTAAAAGGAATAGGCGTCTTGAAAGGACATATTAAGAGAATCCCCGATGTCGGGTTAAAGATTCCGCATATCGGGTGGAATGATCTGACATACCCAAACCCCGGAAGGCTTTTCAGCGGTATTCCCGAAGGAACTTATGTATATTTTGTACATTCCTATTATCTGGAGGCTGATGATCCCGGAATCGTTACTGCGACCACCGAGTACGGAACCACTATTCAGGCGTCGGTGGAATGCGGAAACATTTTTGCCACACAGTTCCATCCCGAGAAAAGCTCTGATGCAGGGCTTAAGATGCTTGAAAACTTTATTGGAATAGTCAAGAGTAAATGATAGGAAACCCATCGATGCATACAAAAAGAGTGATCCCCTGCCTTGATGTCAAAGACGGAAGGGTTGTAAAGGGAATAAATTTCGTAAATTTAAGAGATGCCGGAGATATTACGGAAGTATCATCCGCCTATGATAAAGCAGGTGCGGATGAGCTTGTGTTTCTCGACATTACCGCCTCGAGTGATGCCAGAGACACTCGTATAGACTGGGTAAGAGAAGTTGCGTCCAGAGTGTTCATACCCTTTACCGTGGGCGGCGGTATCAGGACCGTTGATGACTTTAAAGCTATTTTACGTGAAGGAGCGGACAAGATAGCTGTTAACTCAGCCGCGATATTAAACCCTCCGCTTATTTCGGAAGCGGCCGATAAATTCGGTTCTCAGTGTGTTGTCGTGGCAATTGATGCAAAAAAGCGTGCCGACGGCAGCGGATGGACAATATACAAAAACGGCGGAAGAGTGGATATGGAAATTGATGCCGTTGAGTGGGCCGCCAAAGCCGAAAAGCTTGGTGCAGGTGAGATATTGCTTACCAGTATGGATACGGACGGAACAAAAAACGGATATGATATTGAACTCACAAGGGCTGTAGCTGATGCAGTCAAGATTCCCGTCATAGCATCCGGCGGAGCCGGAAAATGCGAACATTTTTATGATGCGATCGAAGCCGGCGCAGAGGCTGTGCTTGCCGCATCCCTTTTCCACTACAAGGAGCTTGAGATCAGACAGGTTAAGGAGTATCTGCGTGGCAGAGGTGTGAGCGTAAGGCTCTGATCATAATATCAATCGAAAAGAGATAATAAAATGCCCGGTATAGAAAACGACTGGCTTGAAATATATAATGACGAATTTAAAAAACCTTATTATAAGGAACTGTTCAGATTCGTTGGGGATGAGTATTCCAAAGGAAAGGTCTTTCCGCCTTCTGATGAGATCTTCAGTGCGTTTAACCTGACTCCTCTCAGCAAAGTCAAGGTGGTGATAATCGGTCAGGATCCATACCATAACGATGGACAGGCTCACGGACTTTCATTTTCGGTAAAGCCGGGGATTGAAATTCCGCCTTCACTTGTAAACATTTACAAGGAACTGCATGATGATCTCGGATGCAGGATACCTAATAACGGATATCTTGTGAAATGGGCAAAGCAGGGCGTGCTTATGCTCAACTCCGTTCTGACTGTAAGAGCTCATCAGGCTTTTTCCCATCAAGGACATGGATGGGAGGAATTCACCGATGCGGCAATAAAAGGACTTAACAGGCAGGACCGGCCCATAGTGTTTATCCTGTGGGGAAGACCGGCTCAGAATAAAAAGAAGATGCTGGATAATCCAAAGCATCTTATCCTCGAAGCACCGCACCCGAGTCCGTTATCGGCACACAGAGGATTTTTCGGAAGCAGACCATTCAGTAAAACAAATGAGTTTTTGATCGCCAAGGGCGAAGAACCTATCGATTGGCAGATTGAAGATATATAGCAACAAAGGAAAGGCGAAAAAATGAAGGCAGCAATTTTAGGTTACGGTAATTTAGGAAAAGGCATCGAGCTTGCGATCAGACAGAACCCCGATGTTGAGCTTTGTGCATTCTTCACCAGAAGAGATCCTGCATCTCTTAAGACGAATACGGAAGGCGTTCCGGTTTACAGCGTGGATGATATCCCTTCACACAAGGATGAATTCGATATCCTTTTTATCTGTGGCGGAAGTGCAACGGATCTTCCCAAGCAGACTCCGGAATATGCCAGGTATTTCAATGTTATCGACAGCTTCGATACACATGCAAGGATTCCCGAGCATTTTGATAACGTGGATAAGGCAGCAAAAGAGAGCGGACACGTGGCGCTTATCAGCTGCGGCTGGGATCCCGGAATGTTCAGCTTAAACAGACTCTATGCAAACTGTGTTCTCCCCGAGGGCAATGATTATACTTTCTGGGGGAAAGGTGTTAGCCAGGGTCATTCCGATGCAATAAGACGTATCGACGGAGTTAAGGACGGAAAGCAGTATACGATTCCTATCGAGGCTGCTCTTGAGGCAGTGAGAAATGGTGAGAATCCTGAGCTTACCACCAGACAGAAGCACTTGAGAGAATGCTTTGTTGTGGCAGAGGAAGGTGCGGACAAGGCTCGTATCGAGAACGAGATAAAGACAATGCCCAACTATTTCGCTGACTATGATACTACCGTACATTTCATTTCAGAGGAAGAGTTAAAGAGAGATCACAGCGGAATTCCTCACGGCGGATTTGTGTTCAGAACGGGTGTGACCGGAGAGAACAAAGAGCATAAGCATGTGATTGAATACAGCCTCAAGCTTGACTCAAATCCCGAGTTTACCGCGAGTGTTCTTGTCGCTTACGCAAGAGCGATAGTCCGTATGAAAAAGGAGGGAATGAGCGGATGCAAGACTGTATTCGACGTTCCGCCCGCATATTTAAGCCCTCTCAGTGCAGAAGAGCTTCGCGCTCACCTGCTTTAAGGGAGATCACAGAATTAAACAGAGTTCCAAACAGGAGATTATGAAAAAATGGAGAAAAAGGCATTTGTTACCAAAGAGATGGTAGAGGATATAGTCAAAAAGTATCCGACACCATTTCATATCTATGATGAAAAAGGCATACGTGAAAATGCCAAAGCTCTTAAAGATGCGTTTTCATGGAACAAGGGATACAAGGAGTATTTTGCTGTAAAGGCTACGCCCAATCCTTTTTTGATCAATATTCTGCGTGATTACGGCTGCGGAACGGATTGTTCTTCATACACCGAGCTCATGCTCAGTGATGCCATCGGATTAAAAGGCGAAGACATAATGTTTTCGTCAAACGATACACCTGCAGAGGAATTTGAGTATGCCGCAAAGCTTGGTGCTATCATCAATCTTGATGATATAACACATATTGAATTTCTCGAAAAAACCATAGGTTACATTCCCGAGACCATAAGCTGCAGGTATAATCCGGGCGGATACTTTGAAATCGCAAACAGCATTATGGATAATCCCGGGGATGCAAAATACGGATTTACCACTGAGCAGCTGTTTGAAGGATTTAAGATCCTTAAGGCAAAAGGTGCAAAGAATTTCGGTATTCATGCATTTCTTGCAAGCAATACCGTCACAAACGATTATTATCCGCAGCTTGCAAGACAACTGTTTGAGCTTGCCGTAAAGCTTGAAAAAGAAACCGGCGCGGATATTAAGTTCATCAATCTTTCCGGCGGGATCGGAATACCCTACAGACCGGATCAGGAAGCAAATGATATAAAGCTCATCGGCGAAAATGTTCACAAGGTATATGATGAGATACTTGTTCCGGCAGGAATGGGTGATGTGGCAATCTATACCGAGCTTGGAAGGTTCATGATGGGACCTTACGGACATCTCATTACCAAAGTGCTTCATGAGAAGCATACTCACAAAGAGTACATCGGCGTTGATGCCTGTGCGGCAAACCTTATGAGACCTGCCATGTATGGTGCTTATCATCACATTACTGTTCTTGGCAAGGAGAATGAGCCATGTGATCAGACTTATGATATCACCGGATCCCTTTGCGAAAACAATGACAAGTTTGCAATAGACAGAAAGCTCCCCAGGATTGAGATCGGTGACTATCTTGCCATCCACGACACAGGGGCTCACGGTTTTGCAATGGGATATAACTACAACGGAAGATTGTGGTCATCGGAACTTCTCCTTAAAGAAGACGGAAGCGTGCAGCTTATAAGACGTGCACAGGAACCCAAGGACTATTTCGCAACATTTGATTGCTTCCCGATCTATGAGAAGCTGCAGTAGAAAAAAGAGGAAATGCTTATGAAATATCCCGAATTCTTAAAAAGCGACGGAACTATAGGAATACCTGCACCTTCATACGGCGCGGCCATAGAGCCTTATAAGTCGAGGTTCCTGAAAGCCATGGAAGTGCTAAGGGAAGAGGGCTTTGTTCCACTTCCGGGGCTGAATACGCTTAAAAATGAGGGAATAGGAATAAGCAACACCCCAAAACACTGTGCGGGGGAGCTCACTGCCATGTACTGCGACGGTGATATCGATGCATATATTTCATGCGGAGGCGGTGAGCTTATGTGTGAAATACTCGATGATGTTGATTTTGATCGTATAAAAGCGACAAAGCCCAAATGGTATATGGGTTATTCCGATAATACCAATTTCACATTCCTGCTTAATACTATCTGCGATACCGCTTCTATATATGCACCATGCGTAGGAGATTTCTGCGAAAAGCCCAGACCGAGATATATTCAGGATGCATTAGACCTTATCACGGGCACTGCCCTTGAATTTGACTCATATCCCAAGTGGCAGAAAGATTCTCTCGTTACTCCGGAGGAACCGTTTGCACCTTTTAACGCTAAGGAAGAAAGAGTGCATGCGCTGTATACGGATGGCGAGTTTATAAAAGATGCAAGAAAGTACAGGGAATCGTTCTCATTCTCGGGCAGAATCGTAGGAGGATGTCTTGACTGCCTTGTTACTTTGTGCGGAACCAAATTCGATAAAGTAGCGGAATTCAACAAAAAATATGCAGATGACGGCATTATATGGCTTATAGAAAGCTGCGACCTAAACGTGTTCGGGATCAGGCGTGCATTGTGGCAGCTAAAACATGCGGGTTGGTTTGAAAATGTGAAGGGATTAGTTTTCGGAAGACCGGCCAACGGATCGGAAATGCTGGGGCTCGACCATTATGAGGCAGTGCTTCCTCTTATCAGAAGCCTTGACGTGCCCGCAGTGATCGATGCCGACTTTGGTCACTGCGATCCTATGATGCCTGTTATGATGGGATCTGTGGCTGAGTTCAGAGTAAACAGAAATGATATGACTGTGAAATATCAGATGAAATAAGATAGCAAAACTGCCGGTAATCGTACATCGAATGGGGGCTGAACTCCCAGTGAGAATAACGGCGATGTACGATTCTGTGAATGCCATAAATGTCATTCACAGCGGACAGTTCGCAAAGCAAACTGCCGGTCTCGAATGTCGCAGGCGACATTCTCTTTTGACGAAAAATCAAGTTTTTCGTCAAAGGCAGTTTTGCAAAGCAAAACTGCCGGTGGTGGGACTCGAACCCACACGAGGTTGCCCCCAACAGATTTTGAGTCTGCCTCGTCTACCATTCCGACACACCGGCTCACATTTAAAGATGATAGCATAGACAGTTTTTTTTTACAAGAAAAAGATAATGGATTGCAGAGAATTTGAAAAAACCATCCCGGAATATCTTAAAAAAAATCTGGATTACGAGACTATGGAGTCTTTCTGGGAACATATGGACCATTGCGATTCCTGCAAGGAAGAGCTGAGCATTCAGTTCCTTGTACTTGAAGGAATGAAGCATCTTGAGAACGGAGACAGCTTCGATCTTGATGCTGAGTTTCGCAACAGGCTTGAGATGAGTAGAAGAGCCAACAAAAGACGCAGAATGCTGATGAATTTCGGGCAGTGGGTCCTCACCTTTGTTTTTTTCCTTTTCGGATGTGCATTTATTATTATTTTCGGATAGTTTATTATTTATGAATCCAAAGGATGGCAGGTTTATTAAAAATGAGTGAAAAGCTTGTTCTAATAGACGGACACAGCATAGCAAACAGAGCATTTTACGGAGTGCCTGACCTTACAAATTCGGAAGGCCTGCACACCAATGCCATATATGGTTTTCTTAACATTCTATTTAAGATACTCGATGAAGAAAAACCCGATTATCTTGTAGTGACTTTTGACGAACATGCTAAAACTTTCAGGCATGAAATGTATGAGGCATATAAAGGTACCAGAAAGCCCATGCCGGAAGAATTAAGAGAGCAGATACCCGTATTAAGGCAGCTTCTTGAGGCAATGCAGATAACTGTAATTTCAAGGCCTGGTCTGGAGGCTGATGATCTTATGGGCACGCTCGCCAAGAAGTCTCAAAGTATGGGCATGGAAGTGTCACTTGTTTCGGGAGACAGGGATCTTCTTCAGATATCGGATGAGCGTATTCTTATAAGGATTCCTAAGACAGTTCACGGAAAAACTACAATAGAAGATTACAGACCTTCAGATGTCAAAGCCAAATATCAGGTTACGCCGGCTCAGTTTATAGAGCTAAAGGCTCTGATGGGTGATACTGCCGACAACATTCCCGGTGTTCCCAAAATAGGTGAAAAGACAGCTACCGAGCTGATGGTGACCTATGGCTCAATAGAGGGAATATACGCTCACCTTGAGGAAATCACAAAAAAGAGTATCCATGATACTCTTGCGGAAAACAGAGAACTTGCAGAGCTCAGCCTTAAGCTTGCGACCATCAAGACCGACTGTGATATAGAGTTGGATAAGGAAAGCTCAAAGGCTGAAGGATTCTATACGCCTGAAAGCTATTCCATTATGAAAAAGCTTGGATTTAAAAAGCTTTTGGAGAGATTTTCACAGGAAGTAGTAGCCGAAAAAACGGATGAAACTCCCTTGAACGTGAAGGAGACCGGTATTTCGGAATTTGCTAATGTTTTAAGCGATTCTCTTTCCAAAGAATTCGGACTTTACCTTCTGCGTGATGAAGGAAATCTTCTTGCCGCATCTGTATGTATTTACGGAAATACGGGATATGAGGCGTATTATGTTTGTGATCCGTTCAGAACCGGCTCTCTCGATGAAGTGTTCCGTGATATTTCATCGAGGATAACGGAGAGCGGTAAGTTATACACTCTTGATATCAAATCACAGTACAGCTTTATAGATGATAGGGATACCCGGCACTACTTTGATACTTTGATCGGTGCCTATCTTTTAAACCCGCTAAAAAACGATTATGATTTTGAAAGCATAGCTTCGGAATACCTTTCAAAAACCATTCCTTCCGTGAAGGAAAGATTCGGCAAAATGAGTGTTTCCGAGGCGATCATGAGTGCTCCGGAAGATGTGAAGAACTGGATATCCGATTGCTCATATATAGCTCTTGCTGCTGGAAAAATAATAAATGATAAGCTCTCGGAAACAGGTATGAGCTCGCTGATGAATGATATTGAGATGCCCTTGACGGCTGTTCTTTATCGTATGGAAAAAGAAGGAGTGCTGGTACGAACAGACGAGCTTAAAAGATATGGAGAAAAGCTCGGAACAAGGATCGCAGAGCTTGAAAAGCAGATAAAAGAAGAGTCGGGGGAAGACTTTAATATAAATTCTCCCAAACAGCTTGGGGAAATACTGTTTGAAAAAATGGGAATCCCCGGAGGAAAGAAGACAAAGACAGGTTATTCTACCGCGGCTGATGTGCTTGAAAAGCTTGCTCCCGAGTATCCTTTTGTTGAGCATATACTTGAGTATCGCGGGCTTTCCAAGCTTAAGAGTACCTATGCCGACGGACTCGCTGCCTTCATTAAGCCGGATGGACGTATCCATACCAGCTTTAATCAGACGATAACTGCAACCGGAAGAATAAGCTCCACCGATCCAAATCTTCAGAATATACCGATCAGAACCGAGATAGGCAGACAGCTCAGAAGCGTCTTTGTTCCGAAGGACGGATATATATTTGTTGATGCGGACTATTCTCAGATAGAGCTGAGAGTGCTTGCTTCTTTGTCAGGAGACGAGGAACTTATCGGGGCCTATAAGGAAGATCAGGATATACACAGGATTACTGCATCAAAGGTGTTTGGCGTTCCTTTTGATGAAGTGACGGATCAGATGCGAAGAAATGCAAAGGCTGTCAACTTCGGTATTGTTTACGGTATCAGCTCATTTGGATTAAGTCAGGATCTTTCTATAGGTCAAAAAGAGGCAAAGTCATATATAGAGCAGTATTTCAAAACATATCCGAGAATAAAAGAATACCTTGACGGACTTGTATCCGGAGCAAAGGAAAAGGGATATTCGGTTACATATTTCGGCAGAAGAAGGCCTATCCCCGAGCTTTCTTCATCTAATTTCATGCAGCGCTCCTTTGGGGAGAGAGTGGCCATGAACGCACCGATCCAGGGAACGGCGGCAGATATTATGAAGATCGCCATGATAGGGATCGATAAAGCGCTTTGTGATGGTAATTTTAAGTCCAAGCTGATCTTACAGGTTCATGATGAAGTTGTTGTTGAGACCGCCGAGGATGAAAAAAATGCTGTTTGCAGCCTTGTGACACAGGCGATGAAATCAGCGGCAGATCTTGCGGTATCTTTGGAAGTAGGCCTTGGAACCGGTAAAGACTGGCTGGAAGCACATTAAGGGTTACGATATGAGATTTATCGGTATAACCGGCGGGATCGGAGCCGGTAAAAGCGAGATTTTAAAATATATCCGGGAGCATTATAAATGCAAAATCTACCTGGCCGATGATGTAGCTAAGGAAGTAAGAAAGCCCGGAACAGAGTGTTATAAAAAGCTGACAGAGCTGATGGGCGAAGATGTTATCCGGGATGCAAAAAAGATGTCGGCTGCTCTTTTTGCGGATTCATCTTTACTTGAGAAAGTGAATGCTATTATTCATCCTGCGGTTAAGGATTATCTTCTGGCAGAACTGGATAAAGCAGGGAAGGATAAAAATACAGAGCTGTTCTTTGTTGAAGCGGCACTTCTTATCGAATGCGGATACAGGAAACTCGTAGACGAGATGTGGTATGTCTATGCCGACGAGAAAGTGCGTATATCAAGGCTTATCTCTGCCAGGGGTTATTCGGAAAAAAAAGCGCTTTCCATCATTAAGACACAGCTTTCCGACGAGGAATACCGAAGGGGCAGTGATTTTGTGATCGATAACAGCGGTTCTCTTGAGGATTCTTATAAAGCGATAAGAGATAGATTAAAAGACTATGATCGTTTGAAATAATAACCATATATGGAGTCGACGATGCAGACTTCATGCAGGAGGATTTATACATGGCTAAGGTAAAAAAGGGGAGCGACAATCTTGTATTCGGTCTTGACATTGGGACCAGGAGTATAGTGGGGACTGTCGGTTATATCGTAAAAGACAAATTCCATGTCGTGGGCCAGTGTGTAAAGGAGCATGAGACAAGAGCCATGCTCGATGGACAGATCCACGATATTATGAAAGTAGGCGGCACCATCAAGTCCGTCAAGGAAACTCTCGAAAAAAAGCTGGGAGTGACTCTTTCGGATGTATGCATTGCTGCAGCCGGACGTGTACTTAAGACTATAACAACCACTTCGGAGCATATTTTTGATGCCGAAAAAGAAGTCGATAACGAGGATATTTATAACCTTCTTATGGATGGCGTGGAGCAGGCTTATGCCGACTTCGCGAATGTTAATGACTCCGATCTTAAATTCTACTGTGTGGGTTATACGCCCATGCGTTACTATATGAACGGATATCAGATTGGAAATCTGGAGGGCCATAAAGCATCAAAGATTTCATGTGAGCTTATCGCAACATTCCTTCCGGATGATGTTGTGGACGGGCTTTATAAAGCCGTTGAGATTGCAGGGCTTACCGTGGCAAACATGACTCTGGAGCCTATCGCAGCCATTCAGGTTGCAATTCCGGAAAAGTTTCGTATGCTGAATCTGGCATTGGTGGATGTTGGAGCGGGTACCAGCGACATTTCGATCACTAATGACGGAACTATCGTCGCTTACGGTATGATACCCACAGCAGGAGATTCTCTTACAGATATAATCGTACAGAACTGTCTCGTGGATTTTGATACCGCGGAGATGATAAAACGTTCTGCCGATGGCAAGAAAGCCATTGAATATACTGATATAATGGGACTCCCCCAGACTATAGAGCCCGCACGCGTACATGAAATGCTGGATGCAAAACTTGAGGAGATGACTGATCTTGTGGCAGCCGAGATCAAGAGATTGAACGGCGAAAAGAGTGTAAGTGCGGTATTTGTCGTGGGTGGCGGCGGAACAGTAAAAGGGTATACCGACAAGCTTGCTCAAAAGCTTGGCATCGTAAAAGAACGTGTGGCTGTCAGGGGCAAGGAAGTGATGCAGACCATCGTCTTTGAGAATGAGGATGCCATACAGGATTCACTGATGGTCACACCTATCGGAATATGCCTCAGTTATTACGCTCAGAGCAATAACTTTATTTTCGTTAATTTTAATGGCACCAGACTTAAACTGTATGATAACGGAAAACTGACAGTTTCGGATGCGGCTATGCAGGTTTCTTTCCCTAACGAGGATCTGTTCCCGAAGAGAGGCAAGGCTGTCAACTTTACCGTGAATAAAAAGCAGCGTATGATACGAGGTGAACAGGGTGATTCGAGTGTTATCACTATTAACGGAGAACCCGGAGATCTGTATTCTGCAATAACAAGCGGTGACGATATCAACGTAACTCCCTCGACGGCAGGTGCTGATGCAGATGCTTCCCTTGGCTCATTAAAGGAGCTTTCGGAACCCCTGCATGCGGTTGTAAACGGAAAGACCATCGAACTCCCCCGAACGGCTATAGTTAACGGAGAAAGGCAGAATGAGTTCTATCAGATCAAAGACGGAGACGAGATAGTGATCGAAAATTATTATACCGTCAGCGATATCTGCAAGCTGCTTGAGCTTGAATCCGGCGCAGGGATCCTTGTCAACGGCACAGCTGCCAAGATGAGTACTAAGGTATATGAGAACTTTACTTTAGATTTTGATAACAACGCCCCCATGGACAGCGATGAGGAAGCCGAAACCGATGGGAATCTTTCCGCCGAAGAAGATGCGGATTCCTATTCTTCCGAGTATGATAAGCTTCCGGAGGACGATTCCGAAGATGACAATGGTTCTGATGCTGAAGATGAGTCAGAAGAAGCCGTTGAAGATGAAAAGCCTGTTGATAACGGACCTGTAGAGATAAGTATAACTGCTAACGGCAGCCCCGTAACAATGCATGGCAAAAAGAGTTATGTGTTTGTGGATGTTTTTGATTACATAGATTTTGACTTGAGAAATCCTGCGGGAAGAAGTGTGATAACCAAGGTTAACGGTAGGGAAGCCGCGTATATGCAGCCTATTTCCGAAGGTGATGTGCTTGAGATATATTGGGACAGGGACTGATATTACAGATATATAATTTAATGAACAGGAATTAGTTTACTTATTATGAGATTTTGTGCATTTGCGAGTGGAAGCAGCGGTAACTGTACTTATGCCGGTTCTGAGAGTACACATATCCTTATAGATGTGGGAATAAGCGGAAAAAGGATCGAAGAAGCCCTTAACGGGACAGGCCTTACCGGACGTGATATAAGAGCCATTCTGATCACTCATGAGCATTCGGATCATATTTGCGGATTGGGAGTAATGGCCAGAAAGTATGGCATCCCCATATATGCAACCGAGAAAACGATTGAGGCCATAAAAAGGGACAGGTCGGTGGGAAAGGTTGATGCGGGACTGTTCAATGTGGTTTCAGCCGACAATAAATTTATGATCGGAGATCTTTCCATCAATCCGATGAAAATTTCCCATGATGCCGCAGATCCGGTAGGATACAGGATCTTCTACGGAAAGAAAAAGGTTGCTGTGTGTACCGATCTCGGTAAATATGATGAATATACAGTTGAGTGCCTGAAGGGACTTGATGCGGTTCTGCTTGAAGCAAATCATGATGTTAAGATGTTGCAGACCGGGCCTTATCCATATCCTTTAAAACAGAGAATCTTAAGTGAGAGAGGTCATTTATCCAACGAAGCTTCGGGACAGCTTCTTTCCAGAATTCTGCATGATGATATGAAATATGTATTTCTGGGACACCTTTCAAAGGAAAATAATATCCCGGAACTTGCATACGAGGCGGTTCGGATGGAAGTTACGCTCAGCCCGGTAAACGATTATCGCGGGGATGACTTTTGTATAAATGTTGCAAAACGTAGTGAACCGTCCGAACTGATTGCGATCTGAATTGATTCAAACAGAAAATGACAACAGAGTATTTTTAGGAAAGGAAGAGCAGATCCGATATATGAGTAAAAAAAGCGGATCCGCAAGCTGAAAAATGAAGAAAATAATCATAACCGTAGTCGGAAAAGACACTGTAGGTATCATAGCAAAGGTTTGCACTTATCTGGCAGAGAATAAGATAAATATACTTGATATTTCGCAGACTATCGTATCAGGGTATTTTAACATGATGATGATCGCGGATATGGGTGGATCGGGAAAGCACTTCGGAGAGGTCTGTGATGATCTGGATGGGATCGGAAGCGACATAGGGGTGGTCATAAAGTGCCAGAAGGAAGAGATATTTGATTCGATGCACAGGATTTAAATTACAGTTTTACTTACTATCGAGTTTATTAGTAACTGAGTTACGCGAGTCCGCACAAATGTATGC